>JALZCZ010000229.1 GCA_030862825.1 Actinomycetota bacterium
GTCGCCGCGCGCAGCGACGAGCCCCTCGGCGCCCGAGCCGGCTCAGCGGCCGACTCATCCGGCTCAACCGGCCCGGACGGGCGGCGTTCTCCCTCATGGCGGGCGGCGGATCTTCGACGGCAACCGCTTCCTGGTCGCCTACTACGGCACCGGCGGCACCGGAGCGCTCGGCGTGCTCGGCGAGGACCCGCCGGCGGTGATGCACCAGCGGCTGTTGCGCGCGGCGGCACCGTTCCGGCGTCCCGGGCGGCCGGTCACGCCGGTCTACGAGCTGATCGTGACCGTCGCGGACGCCACCCCTGGGCCGGACGGCGACTACAGCCACGACATCGACCGCGAGACGGTCGAGCTCTACGTGCGCGCGGCGCACGACCGCGGCGCCCTCCTCCTGCTCGACATCCAGCCCGGCCGCGCCGACTTCAAGGCCGTGGCGCGGCGCTGGGCCTGGGCGCTGCGCTACCCCAACGTCGGCCTCGCCCTGGACCCCGAGTGGCGGATGCGCCGCGGGGAGGTGCCGGCACGGGTGATCGGGTCGGTGACCGCCGACGAGGTCAACCGGACCTCTGCCTGGCTGTCCCGCCTGGTCGCCGACAGCAGGCTGCCGGAGAAGCTGTTCGTGCTGCACCAGTTCCGTACCGACATGATCGAGGACATCGCGCTCGTACGCCGGCGGCAGGGGCTCGCCCTGGTGCAGCACGTCGACGGGTTCGGCACCCCCGCGCAGAAGCTCTCGACCTTCCACACCGTGGAGCACGCGTCGAAGTTCCAGATGGGCTTCAAGCTCTTCTACGACGAGGACACCCGCCGGATGGGCCCCCGCGAGGTGCACCGGATGCGGCCACCGGTCAGGTTCGTCTCCTTCCAGTGACTGGTAGACAGGGCGCGTGAGGAGCGCCGCGGAGCTGGACGCCGCCGACCCGCTGGCGAGGTTGCGGACGCGGTTCGTGGGTGCCGGCTCCCCGCTGGTCTACTTCGACGGCAACTCGCTGGGCCGCCCCCTCGAGGTCACGGGTCCGCGGCTGCGTGACTTCGTCGAGCTGGAATGGGGTGGGCGGCTGATCCGCGGCTGGGACGAGCGGTGGTTCGAGCTGCCCGAGCGGATAGGTGACGACCTCGGGGCGACCGTGCTGGGCGCGGCCGCGGGCCAGACCGTGGTCGGCGACTCCACGACCGTGCTGCTCTACAAGCTGATGCGGGCCGCGGTGGCGCTGCGGCCGGGCCGCACCGAGATCGTGGTCGACCGCGACAACTTCCCGACCGACCGGTTCGTCGCCGACGGGGTCGCCCGCGAGTGCGGGCTCACGCTGCGCTGGATCGAGGTCGACCCCGCCGGCGGCGTCACCGCGGCGCAGTTGGAGCAGGCGGTCGGGCCGAGGACGGCACTGGTGCTGGTGAGCCAGGTCGCCTACCGGTCGTCCTGGCTGGCCGACACCGCCACGCTGACCCGGATCGCGCACGAGGCCGGTGCCCTGGTCGTGCTCGACGTGTGTCACTCCGCCGGTGCCGTGCCCGTGCACCTCGACGACTGGGACGTCGACCTGGCGGTCGGATGCACCTACAAGTACCTCAACGGCGGGCCCGGCTCGCCGGCGTTCGCGTACGTCGCGGCCCGGCTGCTGGACGACATCGCTCAGCCGATCCAGGGCTGGATGGGCGCCACCGACCCGTTCCTGATGGGCCCGACGTACACGCCCGCGTCCGGGATCCGCCGGATGCTCAGCGGCACACCATCCATCCTCGGGATGGTGCCGCTCCAGGACATGCTCGAGCTGGTGGCCGAGGCGGGGATCGACGCCGTACGGGCCAAGTCGATGGTCCTCACCGAGTACGCCGCCGACCTGGCCGACGAGCTCCTGGCGCCGATGGACGTCGCGATCGGCTCGCCGCGCGACCCCGAGTGTCGTGGCGCTCACGTCACGCTCAACCACCCGGCGATGCGTCAGGTCACGGCCGAGTTGTGGCGGCGCGACGTGATTCCGGACTACCGCGACCCCGGGGGACTGCGGCTCGGACTGTCGCCGTTGTCGACGTCGTTCGCGGAGGTGGAGCGCGGACTGGAAACGGTTCGCGAGACCTTGCGCGCACTGACAGCCTGAGGGCATGCGTTTTCCGAAGCCGCTCCGGCCCGGCGACCGGATCGGCGTCACGGCGCCCTCCAGCGGCGTGGCCGACCAGCTCGGGCCACGCCTGGACCACGCGGTCGGCTGGCTGCGCGACCGGGGCTACGAGGTCGAGGTGGGGGAGTGCCTGATGGGCGACGGGGTGACCTCGGCGCCGAAGGAGCAACGGGCCGCGGAGCTGACCCGGATGCTGCTCGACCCCGCGATCCGCGCGGTGGTCCCACCGTGGGGCGGCGAGCTCGCCGTCGACCTGCTCGACCA
Source organism: Actinomycetota bacterium (assembly GCA_030862825.1). Lineage (GTDB taxonomy): Bacteria > Actinomycetota > Actinomycetes > Propionibacteriales > Nocardioidaceae > Nocardioides. The sequence continues at coordinate 2,382 of JALZCZ010000229.1, forward strand.
GCTCGACTGGGAGCGCCTCGAGGTCGCCGCACCGACCTGGATGGTGGGGTTCAGCGACCTCTCCACGCTCCTTCTGCCCCTGACGCTGCGCCTCGGGTGGGCGACGCTGCACGGCAGCAACCTGATGGACACGCCCTACGCCCCGGCGGCCGGGCTCCGGCACTGGACCGAGGTGGCCGGTGCCGTCGAGCCGTTCACCCAGCGCAGCCCCGGCCGCTTCCGCAGTGCCGGATGGGACGACTACCGGGGTCACCCCGACGTCGAGATCATGACGCTCGACTCCGAGGGCGGCTGGGCCCTGCACGGAACGCGCCGGCTCGACGTCACGGGCCGGCTCGTCGGTGGCTGCATCGACACCCTGGCCAACCTCGCGGGCACGCCGTACGGCGACGTGGCGGCGTTCGGTCGCGACCACACCGGCCACGGACTGATCGTCTACCTCGAGGCGGCCGAGCAGGACGCCTTCACGATCTGTCGAGCCCTGCACGGGCTCCGGCTGGCCGGCTGGTTCGAGCACGCGCGTGCGATCGTGATCGGACGGACGTCGGCCCCCGACAGCGGCGACTTCACCCAGCGTGACGCAGTGGTCGACGCGCTCGGGATGCTCGGCCTGCCGATCGTGCTCGACGTCGAGTGCGGACACGTGCAGCCGTTCCTGCCGCTGGTCAACGGCGCGCTCGCCCGCGTGGTCGTCGACGACACGCGGCGGGAGATCACCCAGTCCTTCGGCGACCGCCGGTCCTAGCCCGGAACGGACCGACCAGCCGCGGTCCGGCGAGCCGGCTCTCCAGGCGCCGGGCCTCCCGCTTGAGCGGCTGGGCGAGGTACTCGCCGAGGATCACGCCCGCGGCGAGGGCGAGGGCCACCGACGCGGCGGTGACCATGGCCAGCACCCCGCGGCTCGACTGGACCGCTCCTCCGGCGGTCAGCAGCGAGAGGCCGCGGAAGATCGACAGGCCGGGCAGCAGCGGCACGATGGCCGAGACCACCACGACCAGGGGTGGCACCCGGGCCCGGCCGGCCACGCCGTAGGCGACCAGGCCGATCACGAGCGCGGCGACGCCGGCGGCCCAGGTGCGGTCGAAGCCGGCGTACCTCATGACCGAGTCCGCGACGATCGCGACCGCGGCGATGGCCGCGATCGGCACCACGACGCGCCAGGGGGAGTACGACGCGACGGCGAACGCGGCGGCGGCGATGCCCGCGCCCACTGCCATCAGCGTGAGGGTGTCCAGCGCGACCACCCGGCCGGGCACCACGCGCCCGATCTCGACCCCCCCGATCTCGGCGACGGTGAGGCCGCCGGTGACCCCGGCGAGCAGGCCGGCCGTGGCCAGCAGCGCCTCGATGATCCGCGCCGAGGCCGTGAGGTAGAACCCGGACAACGCGTCCTGGAGCGCGCCCATGAACCCGATGCCGGACAGCAGCATGATGATGTTGGCGGTCACCGCGAGCGACGGGTCGACCTTCGAACTGACGGCGGCAGCGCCGACGGCCAGGAGCGTTGCCACGCCGCCGCCGACGACCTGGAGGTAGAAGGTGGGCAGCCGGCGGCGCGACAGGATCAGCTGGAGACGGTCGATGGTCATGCCGGCCAGCGCTGCGATCGCGATCACCAGGGCGTCGCCGCCGAGCATCAGGCCCACGCCCGCACACATGGCTCCCCACGCCAGGGTGATCGCCCAGCGCGGGGTCTGATGTCCCGAGGAGGCGATCTTGGCCGCCTCCGTGCGGGCCTCGGCGAGGCCCAGTTCGTCGGCGAGCACAGCGCGGACCAGGTGGTCGGCGCGGGTGAGGTCCTCGTAGTCGATGTCGCGCTGCTTGACCTGCCGGATCAGCACGATCGGCGGCTCGTCGGGGGTCGCCTGGAAGTTCATCGACAGGGACGTGAACGTCACGTCGATCTCGGCGCTGCGCAGCCCCAGGTGGATCGCCAGCGACTGCATGGTCGCGGTGACGTCGGCCGCGCCGGCCCCGTTGGCCATCAACGTCTCGCCCACGCGCAGGCAGAGGTCCATGGTCAGGTGGATCTCGCGCGACTCGGACATGGCGACGATGCTGCCAGTCCGGTGATCAGGCAGACGCGTCAGGCCCGGTCGTAGCGGCTCGTGCCGCACCCTCGCTGAGCAGGAGCTGCGCAGCCGTGTACGTCGCCATCACCACGGACTCCAGCCGCGCCGGCGGTCGCTTCAGCAGGAACCTCCGGGCCCCCAGCACAGCATCGGAGCTCATGAAGACCGCGGCGCCCAGCAGGGTCGTCATCCGGGCGGACCGCGGGAGCGCGGGGTCGAGCTGGGCCGCCGCGGCGACCGTCCCGGCCAGCATGGCGGAGTAGCCGGCGACCGTCGGGCCGAGCACGGGCTGCTGGCGCACCGCGCCGACCACCATCGCCGGGGCGGTGACCGCCCACAGCCCGGCGACCACTTTCGGCCCGGGCCGGGTCGTCCGGCTGCGCTGACGGAGCAACCCGGTGATGTACGCCGCGTGCCCGGCCGCGAACGAACCGCTGCCGACGACGAACGAGGTCGTGCCGCGCCCCATCAGCGCCAGGTCACCGCCCCACCCGCCGAGCTGGGCAACCAGGGTGCTGGTGCGGAGCGGCGAGCCGGCGGCCCTCGGGTCGGTGACCAGGGATGCCATCAGGGTCGGCATCAGCAGCGGCTTGGTGAGGAACCGGGCCCGGTGTGCCCGCCGGTCGGTCGACCCGGCCAGCCAGGTGTCGGCGACCGCGATCCCGGCGTACGCGATCTTGAGCGTGGTCGTGGTGCGGAGCCGGGGCACGTGGCGAACCTAGTGGATCAGCGACTCCCAGTCGTCGGGCACGCGTCCGGCCGGACCCGGCACCGGCTGGTCCTCGGGACGCGACGTCGGCGGCGCCAGCGGCTGGCCGAGCACGCCGACCTCCCGACTGAAGTCCCAGAACCAGTCCTCGCCAGGCTCGAAGCTCGTCATCACCGGGTGGCCGGTCTCGCGGAAGTGGGCGGTCGCGTGCTGGCCAGGCGAGGTGTCGCAGCAGCCGATGTGGCCGCACCGGGCGCACCGGCGCAGGTGCACCCAGAAGCCGCCGTCGGCGTCACACTCGACGCATCCGGTGCCGGAGGGTGGGACGTTCGGGTCGATGGCGTTGGTCATGGCCCGAGTCTTCCGCGGGCACGGCGGTCGCGCGAGCGTCGACCCACGTGAGGACCAGCACCGGCACCGCCATCTGCAGCAGCTGGTCGGCGGCGTGGTCGGCGCCCGAGCGGTCCAGCAGCGGACCCAGCAGCACGAACTGGACGAGGCCGGTGATCATGATGCCGGTCACGGCGGCGAGGCGCAGTCGGCGACGTGACCTGGGCGCTGCTGCCCACCGGTGGTCGGGCATCCGGGGTGGCCGCCGTGATCTACGCCCGCGCACGGCAGCGCACCACGGCCGCCACCGAGGCGATCCACCTCTCGATGGGCTACGCCTTCGACGACCTGGGCCACCGACGTTCCGAGTGGAAGTGCGACAGCCTCGACGCGCCGAGCCGACGGGCCGTGGCCCGCTGGGGCTTCACCTACGGAAAGCAGCGGTGCGGCTGAGCGACCTCACAGCAGGGACGACGTCACCCGCCCTGCCTTCAGCACCAGGTCGCGCGCCGGCCGGGTGACCACGGCCTCCGCCGGCCGGTCCGCCCGTACCGCGACGAGGTCGGCGGGTGCACCCACGACCAGCCCGTACGCCGGCAGGCCGAGCGCCGTCGCGGCGCCCCTCGTGACCGCCTCCAGGGCCAGCTCGATGTCGTCGTCGCGCCGGAACGTGCTGCGGTAGGCCAGGTGCATCGCCCGGTCGAGCATGTCGCCGGTGCCGTACGGCCCCCAGAGGTCGCGGATGCCGTCGTGCCCGCAGGCGACGTTGACCCCGGCGGTCCGCAGCCGGCGTACTGACGGCACCGGGAAGTCGTAGACGGCCGCGGTCGTGATCGTCACCCCGGCCTCGGCCAGGCGTGCGGCGAGGACCTCCTGCTCGGTCGGTGACGCCTGTCCCAGCCCGTAGGCGTGGCTGACCGTGACCATGCCCTGCAGGCCGCGTGCCTCCGTCCGGTCGCAGATCAGGCCGAGCTGCCAGGTGCCGAGAGTCCCGCCGTCGTGGAGGTGGATGTCGATCCGGGCGCCGTGCTCCTCGGCCAGCCCGAAGACCACGTCGAGGTGCCGGGCCGGGTCGCCGTCCATGCCGGCAGGGTCGATCCCTCCGATCACCTCGACACCGTCGGCGAGCGCCTGCGCCAGCAGCTCGGCGGTGCCCGGCTCGTGCAGGATGCCGTACTGCGGGAACGCCACCTGCTGCACGTCGATCTGCCCGTCCATCCGCGCGACGGCCTCGCGGACCGCCGCCACGTGCTCCAGGCCGAGCTCGGGTGCGATGTCGGTGTGGCTGCGCGCGTACGTCGTGCCGGCGGCCACCATGGTCCTCAGCAGCTCGGTCATCCGGTCGACGTCGGGGACACCGAGCGAGGTGCGCAGCCCGCGCTCGGCCGCGATCCGCTCGGCCAGCGTGTCGCCTGCCGGGTGTGGCACCCACGGCCCGCCGTAGAGCGTCTTGTCCAGGTGGCAGTGCGCGTCGACCAGCCCGGGCAGCACCAGCCGGGCGTCGAGCTCGACGACCTCCGCGTCCGCCGGTGCGGCGATGTCCGGCCCGATGTCGGCGTACCCGCCGTCACGGACCAGCAGGTCGATCGGATGGTCGATGCCGCCGATCCGGCCGCCGCGCAGCAGCAGGTCTGTCATGGCGAGACGGTACTCAGGTTGCGGCGGTCGTGGCAGGGTGGCGGGATGGAGCAACGGATCAGCTTCGTGACCCTGGCGGTGTCGGATCTCGACGCCACCCGCCGCTTCTACCTCGACGGCCTCGGCTGGGACGCCGCGATGGACGTGCCCGGCGAGGTGCTGATGATCCAGGCGGGGGAGCATCTCCTCCTCTCGCTGTGGGTGGACCACGAGTTCGAGGCCGAGGTCGGCGAGATCCGACGCGGCGCCGGCGTCGTACCACTCACGTTGGCGCACAACGTGCCGACCAAGCAGGAGGTCGACGAGGTGCTCGCCACCGCGAAGGCGGCCGGCGCCGATCCGGTGCAGACCGGCGTCGAGCGGGAGTGGGGTGGCTACACGGGCTACTTCGGGGACCCGGACGGCTACCGATGGGAGATCGCCTACAACCCCTCACCGATAGGACAGGTGGTGTTGCCATGACCGAGGAGCAGACCGGGCGCGACCCGAAGCAGATCCTCACCGGAGACGACGTCGAGGCCGAGGACCTCTCGGACTGGCGGATCATGCACAACACGCTCCAGGCGAGGTACCGCACGGGCAGCTTCGCGACCGGGCTCGCCATGGTCACCGAGATCGGCCAGGCAGCGGAGGAGATGAACCACCACCCCGACCTCGACCTGCGCTATCCGACGCTGCACGTCAGGCTCTCCAGCCACGACGTCGGCGGCGTCACCCAGCGCGACATCGACCTCGCCCGCAGGATCAGCGAGATGGCCGGGCCGCTGGGTGCGCAGGCCGACCCCGGCGCCGTACAGGTGCTGGAGCTCGGGCTCGACACCCCCGACCACGCGGCCATCATGCCGTTCTGGGTCGCCGTTCTCGGCATGGAGCCGTCGCCGGGCCACGACGACGAGATCGTCGACAACAGCGGGATCCTCCCGACCATCTGGTTCCAGGAGACCGACCCGCATGACGAGCCACGCCAGCGGTTCCACCTCGACATCCGGGTGCCGCCGGAGGTCGCCGAGGCCAGGGTCAAGGCGGCGCTCGACGCCGGCGGCACGCTGGTCAGCGACAAGCGGGCGCCGGCGTACTGGGTGCTCGCCGACGTGCAGGGCAACAAGGCCTGTGTCTGCACCTGGAAGGGCCGCGTCTAGCTGTACGCGGCCGGATGCTGGGATCCACATCCCGTATTCTGGGACGAGTGGGAGAGTGACTGACTGGCGCCGACCCGCCGGGATACCGTGTGCGCATGCGACAGGACCTTCTCGTATGCACGGGGCGTGCCGGCTGACCGATCAGCCAGCGCGTCCTCCCCTCGTTGCCCAGGCGGCCGAGGGGTTTTTTGTTGTAGACCTCGAACGATCACAGGACAGGACCAGATGAGCGAGCAGATGACAGGTGCGCAGAGCCTGATCAGATCGCTGGAGGCGGCGGGCACCGAGAACATCTTCGGCATCCCGGGCGGCGCGATCCTCCCTGCGTACGACCCGCTGATGGACTCCTCCATCCGCCACATCCTGGTGCGCCACGAGCAGGGTGCCGGCCATGCGGCCCAGGGCTACGCCGCCGCCACCGGCAAGGTGGGCGTCTGCATGGCGACCTCGGGGCCGGGCGCGACCAACCTGGTCACCCCGATCGCCGACGCGCACATGGACTCCGTCCCGATCGTCGCCGTCACCGGTCAGGTCGGCGCCGCCGCGATCGGCACCGACGCCTTCCAGGAAGCGGACATCCGCGGCATCACGATGCCGATCACCAAGCACAACTTCCTGGTCACGGATCCCGCCGACATCCCGCGCACCGTGGCCGAGGCGTTCCACATCGCCTCGACCGGTCGCCCCGGCCCGGTGCTGGTCGACGTCGCCAAGTCGGCGCTGCAGGCGATGACGACGTACGCCTGGCCCACCGAGATCCACCTGCCCGGCTACCGGCCGGTGACGCGCCCCCACGCGAAGCAGATCCGCGAGGCGGCCAAGCTGATCCTCGAGGCGCGACGTCCCGTGCTCTACGTCGGCGGGGGCACGATCCGGGCCAACGCCTCGAGGGAGCTCAAGGTGCTGGCGGAGCTGACCGGCATGCCGGTCGTCACCACGCTGATGGCGCGCGGCGCGTTCCCCGACAGCCACCCGCAGCACCTCGGCATGCCCGGCATGCACGGCACCGTCGCGGCCGTCGCCGGCCTGCAGCGCAGCGACCTGATCATCAGCCTCGGCGCGCGGTTCGACGACCGGGTGACCGGCAACCTCGACTCGTTCGCGCCCGGCGCGAAGGTGATCCACGCCGACATCGACCCCGCCGAGATCGGAAAGAACCGCCATGCCGATGTGCCGATCGTCGGTGACGTCCGCGAGGTGATCAGCGATCTGGTCGTGGCTTTGAAGACCGAGGCCGAGGCCGGCCACTCCGGCGACTTCGAGGCCTGGGTCGACTTCCTGGCCGGGGTCAAGAAGAAGTACCCGCTCGGCTACGACGTGCCGACCGACGGGCTCTCGCCGCAGTACGTCATCGAGCGCCTCGGCGTCATCTCCGGCGCCGATACGGTCTACACGGCGGGGGTCGGCCAGCACCAGATGTGGGCGGCCCACTTCGTGAAGTACGAGAAGCCGAACACCTGGATCAACTCCGGCGGCCTCGGCACCATGGGCTTCGCCGTGCCGGCCGCGATGGGTGCCAAGGTCGGTGTGCCGGACCAGACGGTGTGGGCGATCGACGGTGACGGCTGCTTCCAGATGACCAACCAGGAGCTGGCCACCTGCGCGATCAACGACATCCCGATCAAGGTCGCCGTGATCAACAACGAGTCGCTCGGCATGGTGCGCCAGTGGCAGACGCTCTTCTACAACGAGCGCTACTCCAACACCGACCTGCACTCCAAGCGGATCCCCGACTTCGTCAAGTTGGCCGACGCCTACGGCTGTGTTGGCCTGGCCTGCGAGACCCCCGAGCAGGTCGACGCCACGATCGAGAAGGCGATGGAGATCGACGACCTGCCCGTGGTCGTGGACTTCCGGGTGCACCGCGACGCCATGGTCTGGCCGATGGTCGCCGCCGGCACCAGCAACGACGACATCAAGTACGCCCGGGATCTCGCTCCCGACTTCGAGGAGGACGAGCTCTGATGTCGAAGCACACTCTCTCGGTGCTGGTCGAGAACAAGCCCGGCGTGCTGGCCCG
>JALZCZ010000111.1 GCA_030862825.1 Actinomycetota bacterium
CCCCACTTCCAGGGTGAGTACGGCCGGCTGCGCACGGTCGAGGTCGCCGCCGACGGGTCGGCGCTCCTGCTGGCCACGTCCAACACCGACGGGCGCGGTCAGCCCAACCAGGGCGACGACCGGCTCCTGCGAGTGACGCGCTAACGCGGCCGAACGGCGCGCACCAGACCCTTCAGGGAGCCCCGGGTGACGTCGCCCCAGCTGAACGCGTCGTCCCAGAGCCGGATCTTCCCGTCGACGACCTCGAAGGTGCCGCGCACCCAGAACGACGTCTCCCACCGGCCGATCCGCAGCACGTCGGTGCGGTCGGTGAGCACCACGTCGCCGGTGGCGGCCACGTGGTGCAGCTCTGCGGAGAACCGCACCCGCCGCTTCTCCATGTCGCGCAGCATCCCGCCCACCCGCCGACCACGGACGGTCGGCAGGCCGGTGTTGCGCCACTCGATGTCGTCATGGAGCAGCGCCACCGCCGTCTCCGCCTCACCGCGCTCCAGGAGCCCGAGGAACGACCGGACGATGCTCTCCGCGTCTGCCATGCCCCAAAGCCTAGAGAGACCCCTAGGTGCTGGTCGAGAGGCGGTACTGGCGCACCGACAGCGGCGCGAACACGGCCACGATGGCGACCGACCACAGCAGTGAGTAGATCACCGGGTTCTGCATCGCCCAGGCATCCGGCACCGCCACACTCGGGTCGGTGTTGCCGAACAGATCGCGGCAGGCCAGGGCCACCGAGGACACCGGGTTCCACTCCACGAACGTCTTCAGCACCCCGGTGAAGTCCTGCTGCGGCACGAAGGCGTTGGAGACGAACGTCAGCGGCATGATCACGATGAACGACGCGTTGTTGACGACCTCCACGCTCGGCACCAGCAGGCCGACGTACGCCATGATCCAGCTGATCGCGTAGGCGAACGTCAGCAGGAGCAGGAAGGCGAGCACCGCGTCGACGAAGCCCTCGCGGATCCGCCAGCCGACCAGCAGCCCGGTCAGCGCCATGATCACCAGGGTGATCACGTTGTAGAAGACGTCGGACGTCGTCCGTCCGACCAGGACCGCTGACTGGGACATCGGCAGCGACCGGAACCGGTCGATGATGCCCTTCTGCATGTCGTCGGCCAGGCCGTAGCCGGTGAATGTCGCGCCGAACACCACGGTTTGCACGAAGATGCCGGGGACCAGGAACTCCTTGTAGTCGAGGTCGCCGGGAGGGTCGATCGCGCCGCCGAAGACGTAGGCGAACAGCAGCACGAACATGATCGGCGAGATCAGCACGAAGACCAGGATGTCGGGCACCCGCTTGATCTTGATCAGGTTGCGCTTGGCCACGACCCAGCCGTCGGTCAGCGCGCTCGACACACCGCCGGTGCGGATGTCGGTGTCACTGCTGGGGGTGTTCATGCCGGCACCTCCTCGGTGGCCTTGGTCTCCTCGATCTCGTCGTCGACCTCGGCCACGTGGCCGGTGAGGGCCAGGAACACGTCGTCGAGCGTGGGTCGACGCAGTCCGATGTCGAGCACGTCGATCCCGTGCTCCTCGAACCCACGCAGCACCCGCAGCAGCGCGTGCTGGCCGTCGTCGACCGGCACGTTCAGCGCGCGCCCGTTGTCACCGACCTGGATCTCGCCGCAGGCCGCTTCGCCGAGCACCCGGCTCGCGGTCTCGCGCTGGGCCGCATCGGAGAGCACGAGCTCGATCCGCTCGCCGCCGATCTGCGACTTCAGCTCGTCGGCGGTGCCGCGGGCGATGATGCGGCCGGCATCGACCACGGCGATGCTGTGCGCCAGCTCGTCCGCTTCCTCCAGGTACTGGGTTGTCAGGAGCAGGGTCGTGCCCTCCCGTACCCGGTCGCGGATGACCTCCCACATCGCGAGGCGGCTGCGGGGATCGAGCCCGGTGGTGGGCTCGTCGAGGAAGAGGATGCGCGGCCGCCCGGTCAGGGCGCTGGCGAGGTCGAGCCGGCGCCGCATGCCGCCGGAGTACGTCTTGGCCGCGCGGTCGGCGGCGTCGGTGAGGTCGAACTCGGTCAGCAGCTCGCGCGCCCGCTGTTTCGCGGCCGCCCGCGGCACTCCCAGCAGCCGGCCGATGAGCAGCAGGTTCTCGGCGCCGGTGAGCATCTCGTCGACCGCCGCGTACTGCCCGGTGAGCCCGATGAGCTGGCGGGCCTGGTGCGCCTGCCGGACG
>JALZCZ010000124.1 GCA_030862825.1 Actinomycetota bacterium
CCCCGGCTCCTCCCGGGCCGCGCGGGCCACCTCGCGGGCGGAGCGCGTGGTCACCGGCGGCGCGAACACCCAGGCGCGGGCGGTGGCGTCCGGCGTCGCCCAGCGGCAGCCGAACTCGTGGGCAACATCGCGCAGGCCGTCGTCGAGTCGGGTCCGCTCGCCGTTGTCGTAGGACGTCGACGACTTCGGCTCACCCCCGACCGCCTGCGCGACCGCCTCGGCCGGCACCGCGTCGCAGAACGAGGCGCGCCCCACGGCGACCCCGGCCGTGTCGTACGACGCCAGCGGGGTGGACTCGTATGCCTGCTGCTCGTGGGCCGGCTCCCCGGGTGACCGGGTGAGGAGCACTCCTACCACCATCGCCGCTGTGGCCACCGCGGCGACGAGCAGCGCGAGGAGGCCTCTGAACATGGAGCCCAACGTAGTGGGCCCCGCCACACCACCTACTCGGGCTCTCGGACCGGCCACACCCCCTCCGCTAACCTCGGGCCAGTGATTCGCTTCGAGAAGGTCACCAAGACCTATCCAGGCCCCGGCAAGCCGGCCCTCGACCAGGTGACGGTCGAGGTCGAGAAGGGGGAGTTCGTCTTCCTCGTCGGGGCCTCCGGGTCCGGCAAGTCGACCGCCCTCCGCCTGATCCTCCGCGAGACCCGACCGAGCTCGGGCCGCGTCTACGTCGCGGGCAAGGAGATCAACCGGCTGGCCGGATGGAAGGTGCCGCGGCTGCGTCGGCAGATCGGCACGGTGTTCCAGGACTTCCGGCTGCTGCCCAACAAGAACGTCGGCGAGAACGTCGCGTTCGCGATGCAGGTGACCGGCAAGTCGCGCGGAGAGATCCGCCGCGTCGTGCCCGACACGCTCGAGATGGTCGGCCTCCAGGGGAAGTCGGAGCGGATGCCCGACGAGCTCTCCGGTGGTGAGCAGCAGCGGGTCGCGATCGCGCGGGCCGTGGTCAACCACCCGATGATCCTGATCGCCGACGAGCCGACCGGAAACCTCGACCCCACGACGTCCGAAGGAATCATGAACCTGCTGGATCGGATCAGCGCCGAGACGGGCACCACCGTGGTGATGGCCACCCACGACGAGACCATCGTCGACCGGATGCTCAAGCGGGTGATCGAGCTCGACCACGGCCGACTCGTGCGTGACGAGGCCCGTGGTGGCTATGCAACTGGTGGGGACACCGGCGGAAGCATGGGGGTCTGATCCACGTGCGTCATCTCCTCACCGAGCTCGGGCAGAGCCTGCGCCGCAACGTCTCGATGCACATCGCCGTCGTGCTCACCCTCTTCGTCTCGCTCAGCCTGGTCGGCCTCGGCGTGATCGCCCAGAAGGAGGCCGACAAGACCATCGACTACCTCGGCAGCGAACTGCAGATCACGGTCTGGCTCTGCAAGGCCGACGACGACCGCCCGGCGTGCCTCGGCGAGGTCACCGAGGCCCAGCAGAACACCATCGAGAAGACGATCGCGGACAACCCGGAGGTCGCCGCCTACGAGTTCGAGTCGCAGCAGGTCGCCTTCGACAAGGCCAAGGAGCTGATCGGACCGGAGAAGTTCGAGGGCGACAACGCACCGGTGACCGTCGAGGACCTGCGGTCGTCCTACCGGGTCACGCTCAAGGATCCCGACGAGTTCGAGGGGATCACCAGCGCGGTCGAGGGACTCGACGGAGTGAGCTATCTCAACGACCTCCGTGACGAGCTCGCGCCGATCTTCCTCGGCATCGACTACATCAAGTACGGCTCCCTGGCCTTCGCCGCCCTACTGGTGCTCGCCGCGCTGCTGCTGGTGGCCAACACCGTGCGCCTCGCCGCCCTGGCCCGTCGCAAGGAGATCGGCATCATGCGGCTGGTGGGCGCCTCAGGCCTCTACATCTCCCTGCCGTTCCTCCTCGAGGCGCTGGTCATGGCCGCGCTCGGCGTGGTGCTGTCCGGCGGCGCGCTGGCCGCGTTCATGCACTTCGGGATCCTGGAGGGTGCCGCCGACCGGCTGAGCTTCCTGCCCTGGGTCGGCTGGGGCGACTACTCGTCCATGCTCTTCGGCTTCTGGAAGCTCGGACCACTGCCCCTGCCCGGCATCGTGATCCTCGGCCCGATCCTCACGCTGCTTCCGACACTCCTACTCACCCGCAAATACAGCAAAGTCTGATCGTGGCGGTCTACGGTCGAGGCGTTCACTTCCCCGGACGCTAAGGCAGATCTGTGCGCTACTTCCCCGGCGCCTCTCGTCGACGTCTCGCGGTGGCCTTTCTGGCCGGCGCGGTGACGCTGGGCGTGGTGGCCGTACCCCTCGCCCAGGCGAAGAACGACGACCTCAAGGACCGGCACAACCATGTCCAGAAGCAGGTCGAGCACGCGGAGGACGAGCTCGAGCACGCCAGCAAGGAGGCCCAGCGTGCCGGTGCCCGCCTGGCCCGCGCGCAGGCCAGGCTCGCGAGCGCGAAGTCCGACCTCGACGGCGTACGCCGTCAGCTGGCCGCCGCCCGGGTGCGCGACGCCGAGACCCAGCAGAAGCTCGCCGCTGCGGAGGCACAACTGGCC
>JALZCZ010000138.1 GCA_030862825.1 Actinomycetota bacterium
CCGCAGCGGCCGCCGCCGTGGTGGCAAGGGCGGCGCCGACGAGCAGGACCGGGGCCGTGACTCGAACAGCGGCTCGAACGGCAGCTCGAACGGCGGCGGCAAGGCGCCGTCACCGGCCGACGTCGCCGCCATGGCGAAGCCGCCGCAGCCGAGCGACGAGGACGGCGGCGAGGTCGACCAGGCTCGTGAGCCCGAGCCGCTCGACCGGCCCGTCGAAACCGTCGAGGTGGCGGCCACGGCCACGACGGAACGGACCGGGAGGACCCGCAAGGGTGGCAGGTCCGGTCGGTCCGCCAGCCGTGCGGAGTCGCCGGTCGAAACGGCTGTCGAGGCCGAGACGCCGGTGCTCGACGAGGCCGAGGCCCCCGCACCGGTCACCGATCAGCAGCAGGCCGACGCACCGGTCGGCCCGCAGGACGAGAAGCCGGCCCCCGTCACCGAGCAGCGCCGGGTCGAGGCGCCCACCGCGCCGGCCGAACCGGCCGCCCCGAAGGTCGTCACCCGGACCAGGCGGAGCGCCAGCCGCCCCGCCGGCACCCCGGTCCGCACGACGCCGGAGCCGGTGGAGCCGATCCACGTGCCGACGACGCCCGCGTCCGATGGAACGCCCGGGCAGCCGGTCGAGCCGGCAGCCGAGCCGCCCAAGGTCGTGACCCGCACCCGGGGCCGCAGCGCGAGTAGGCCCGCGGGCCCGCCCGCGGGCGCGGACGGCGTACCGGCCGGTGAGGCCTCGGATGACGAGGCGCCACAGGTCGAGCACGTTCCGGTCAAGAAGAAGGGCACCCGCAAGCGCTGAGCGGGCCGGAGCGCCGCGGTTTTGCTGTCGATGGCAACTCCGAGGAATCGTGCAAGCGAGCGGCGCTCAGGGCTGCGCTGGCCAAGCGCCGGTGCGCTGGCAGGCCGGGCGTCTTTCGAGCGTCGGCAACGCCGCCAGCGCGGATGATGAGCGTCGCGTAGCGTGCGAGTCCTTGGAATTGGCCATCTGGGCGCCCGATCCGTACCATTGACCCTCGGTGCGCGCCTCGGCGTGCCCTCTCTGCATGGCAACCCAATCCTCTCTCCGAGGGGCGACGCGTGCCGCAGACCCAGACGTATGAGACAGACGAAGGAGACCGCGGTGTACGCGATCGTGCGCGCAGGCGCCAAGCAGCAGAAGGTCGCTGTCGGCGACGTCATCGAGATCGACAAGGTCTCGACCGCCGTCGGGGAGTCGATCAGCCTGCCCGTGGTCATGGCCGTCGACGGTGAGAAGGTCACCAGCACCGGCCTCGAGGAGGCAACGGTGACCGTCGAGGTGCTCGGCGCCACCAAGGGCCCCAAGATCATCATCCAGAAGTACAAGAACAAGACCGGCTACAAGAAGCGCCAGGGCCACCGCCAGAAGTACACCCAGGTCAAGGTCACCGACATCTCGATCTGAGCCCGCCGGCTCCGAACTGAAGGATCACGAAATGGCACACAAGAAGGGCGCCGCGTCCACCAAGAACGGCCGCGACTCCAACTCCCAGCGCCTCGGCGTGAAGCGCTTCGGCGGCCAGGCCGTCAACGCCGGCGAGATCATCGTCCGCCAGCGCGGCACGCACTTCCACCCGGGCAGCGGCGTCGGCCGCGGCGGTGACGACACCCTGTTCGCGCTCACCGCGGGCGCGGTCGAGTTCGGCCGCAAGCGCGGCCGCAAGGTCGTCAACATCGTCCCGGGTGAGTGACTGACGCTCACCAGCAGATCTCATCGAAGGGCGTCCCAGAATGCGGGGCGCCTTTCGTGATTTCGTATGGAGGAAGAGGCTGACCCAGTGCAGGAATACCCGGTAGACCGGGGATCCCTGCACTTGTAGGCCCTAGGAACACCTGACAAGTACAGGAATACCCGGTCAGCCGGGGATCCCTGTCGAGGAGCACCCATGGCAGTCCCCACGTTCGTCGACCGGGTGACGCTGCACGTCACTGCCGGTCGCGGCGGCAACGGCGTGGCGTCGGTGCACCGGGAGAAGTTCAAGCCCCTGGGCGGCCCCGACGGCGGCAACGGTGGCCCCGGTGGCTCGGTGATCCTGCGGGTCGACCCCGACGTGACGACGCTCGTCGACTACCACCACAGCCGCAAGCGCAGCGCTGAGAACGGCGGCCACGGCGCCGGCGGGCACAAGAGCGGCGGCCACGGCTCCGACCTCGTGCTCCCCGTGCCCGACGGGACGGTCGTCAGCGACGGCGCGGGCAACCTGATCGCCGACATGCTCGGCCCGGGCACGGAGCTGGTGATCGCCCAGGGCGGCCGCGGCGGACTGGGCAACGCGGCGCTCGCCTCCTCCAAGCGCAAGGCACCCGGCTTCGCCCTGCTCGGTGAGCCGGGCGACGAGCTCGACATCGTGCTCGAGCTGAAGATCGTCGCCGACATCGGCCTGGTCGGCTTCCCGAGTGCGGGCAAGTCCAGCCTCATCGCCGCGATCTCCCGGGCCCGGCCCAAGATCGCCGACTACCCGTTCACCACCCTGGTGCCCAACCTGGGCATGGTCACGGCGGGCGACGTGACGTTCACCGTGGCCGACGTGCCCGGGCTGATCGAGGGCGCCAGCGAGGGTCGCGGCCTCGGCCACGACTTCCTCCGCCACATCGAGCGCTGCGCGGCCATCGTGCACGTGATCGACACCGCCACCATGGAGCCGGGCCGCAACCCGGTCGAGGACCTCGACATCATCGAGCGCGAGCTGAGCCGCTACGGCGGCCTCGAGGACCGCCCCCGACTGGTGGCCCTCAACAAGATCGACGTGCCCGACGGTCGCGAGATCGCCGACATGGTCGTCGAGGACCTGGCCGGGCGCGGGCTGCGGGTGTTCCCGGTCTCGGCGGCCTCCGGCGAGGGACTGAAGCAGCTCACCTTCGCCATGTCGGAGATCGTGCTCGCCGCGCGGGCCGACCGCGAGGTCGCCGTGGCCGAGCGGATCGTGATCCGCCCACCGAGCGCCGACGGCGGCGACGACTTCACGGTCACGAGGACCGGTGAGGGCTGGCGGGTGCGCGGCACCAAGCCGGAGCGCTGGGTGCGGCAGACGGACTTCAGCAACGACGAGGCGGTCGGCTTCCTCGCCGACCGGCTGAACCGGCTCGGCGTCGAGACCCGGCTGCTCGAGCTGGGCGCCGAGGAGGGTGACGCCGTGCTGATCGGCCACCCCGACAACGCCGTGGTCTTCGACTTCAAGCCTGGCGTCGACGCCGGAGCGGAAATCCTGACCCGGCGCGGCGAGGACCAACGCTTCGACGAGAAGCGCCCGGCCGCACGCCGCCGCCAGGAGATCGACGAGGCGATGCCGGAGCGGGGCGAGGGCGAGACCCGTGCCGACGTGGCCCGCCGGCTGGACAAGCGGGAGACCACCGGACCGCTGGCCTACGAGATCGGGTCCGCCGACGACCCCGACTGGGCAGAGTCGGACCCGGATTCATGACGCTGGTGCGGCGACCGGCTGTGCTCGAGGCGCGCCGGGTCGTGGTCAAGGTCGGCTCGTCGTCGCTCACCACCGCCGCCGGGGGGATCGACCCCGATCGACTCCGGGCCCTCGTCAACGCCCTTGCCGCGGGACGTGCCCGTGGCCTCGAGCTGGTGCTGGTCTCCTCCGGGGCGATCGCGGCCGGTCTCGCGCCGCTCGGCCTCAAGCGGCGCCCGAAGGCACTGGCCGCCCAGCAGGCGGCCGCGTCGGTCGGCCAGGGGCTCCTCGTGCACCGCTACACCGACGAGCTGGCCCGGCACGGCGTGATCGCCGGGCAGGTCCTGCTGACCCTCGATGACGTGACCCGACGCTCGCACTACCGCAACGCCTACCAGACCTTCGCGAAGCTGCTCGAGCTCGGCGTGCTGCCGATCGTCAACGAGAACGACACGGTGGCGACCTCCGAGATCCGGTTCGGCGACAACGACCGCCTGGCCGCCCTGGTCGCCCACCTGGTGCACGCCGACCTGCTGATCCTGCTCTCCGACGTCGACGGCCTCTACGACGGCCGCCCGGGCGACGCCGACAGCGCCCTGGTGCCGGAGGTGACCTCGGTCGACGACCTGGCCGGCGTACGCATCGGCAAGGTCGGTACGGCGGGCGTCGGCACCGGCGGGATGCACACCAAGGTGCAGGCGGCCCAGATCGCGACCGGGGCCGGCATTCCGGTGGTGCTCACCTCCGCGGACGATGCGGGCGCGGCCCTGGCCGGTGACCCGGTCGGCACGCTCTTCCACACCACCGGCCGCCGCCGGCCCACCCGTTTGCTCTGGCTCGCGCACGCCACCGAGCCGCGCGGCACCGTGCTGCTCGACGCGGGCGCGGTGCGCGCGGTCGTCGAGCGACGGGCCTCACTGCTCGCGGCTGGCGTCACCGGCGCCACCGGCAGCTTCGTCGCGGGCGATCCCGTCGACCTCGCCGGGCCCGACGGGCATCCGGTCGCGCGCGG
>JALZCZ010000148.1 GCA_030862825.1 Actinomycetota bacterium
TGTCGGCCGAGAAGGACGGCAGTGTCACCGGCTTCAAGGTGGAGCTGCTCGCCGACCTCGGCGCCTATGTGTCGCTCGTCGGGGGCGGCGTGCCGGTGCTGGGCGCGTTCATGTTCAACGCGATCTACAAGTTCCCGGCCTACCAGTTCAACGTGCAGACCGTGCTCACCAACAAGACCTGGACCGACGCCTACCGCGGCGCCGGTCGGCCGGAGGCGACGTACGCCGTCGAGCGGATGATGGACGAGCTGGCCGCCGAGGTGGGCGTCGATCCGCTCGAGATCCGCGAGAAGAACTGGATCACCCACGGCGAGTTCCCGTTCACGACCGTGGCCGGCCTCGAGTACGACTCCGGCAACTACGAGGCCGCGACCGCGCGGGCCAAGGAGCTGTTCGGCTACGACGAGCTGCGGGCCGAGCAGAGGAGGCGCCGTGAGTCCGGCGACACCGTGCAGCTGGGCATCGGCGTATCCACGTTCACCGAGATGTGCGGCCTGGCGCCGAGCCGGGTGCTCGGCTCGCTCGACTACGGCGCGGGCGGCTGGGAGCACGCCACCGTGCGGATGCTCGCGACCGGCAAGGTCGAGGTGGTCACCGGCACCAGCGCCCACGGCCAGGGGCACGAGACAGCGTTCAGCCAGATCGTGGCCGACCGGCTGGGGGTGGCGTTCGAGGACGTCGAGATCCTGCACGGCGACACGCAGGTCTCCCACAAGGGCCTCGACACCTACGGTTCGAGGTCGCTGGTCGTGGGTGGCGAGGCGATCGTCCGGGCTGCCGACAAGGTGATCGAGAAGGCCAAGCCGATCGCCGCCCACCTGCTCGAGGCGTCGGCCGACGACATCGAGTTCGCCGCTGGGAGGTTCTCCGTGCGCGGCACCGACCAGGGGCTGGCGATGGCCGAGGTCGCGATGGCGGCGTTCGCCGCCCACAACCTGCCCGACGGCGTCGAGCCGTCGATCGACTCGGAGGCGACCTTCGACCCGGTGAACTTCAACTACCCCCACGGCACGCACCTGTGCGCGATGGAGGTGGACACCGAGACCGGTGGCCTGAAGATGCGCAAGTACGCCGCCTGCGACGACATCGGCAACATCGTCAACCCGCTGATCGTCTCGGGGCAGGTGCACGGCGGCCTGGTGCAGGGCATCGCCCAGGCGCTCTGGGAGGAGGCGGTGTACGACGACGCGGGCACGCTCGTGAGCGGCTCGTTCGTCGACTACCTGCTGCCCACTGCGGCCGACACGATCAGCTTCGACCTCGACCACACCAGCTCACCGGCCACCACCAACTCGCTCGGCACCAAGGGCGTGGGCGAGGCCGGCACCATCGCCTCGACGCCGGCCGTGGTCAACGCCGTGGTCGACGCCGTACGCCACCTCGGGGTCAGCGACATCCAGATGCCGTGCACCCCGGAGCGGGTGTGGAGGGCCATCAACGAGGGCGGCAAGGGCGGTGCCACCGAGGGTGCGGCGATGCCTCACTTCGATGAAGCCGAACCCGGCACCGACAGCACGGAAGGAGCGGGCGCATGATCCCCGCACAGTTCGACTACGTCGCCCCGACCTCGGTCGAGGACGCCCTGTCCGCACTGGCCCAGCACGGCGACGATGCCAAGATCATCGCCGGCGGGCAGAGCCTGCTGCCGGTGCTGCGGATGCGACTGAACGCCCCGGAGATGGTGATCGACCTGGGCCGGATCGAGTCGCTGCGCGGCGTACGCGACGACGGCGACGCCATCGTGATCGGGGCGATGACCCCGCACTCGGTGGTCGGCTCGGACCCGCTGGTCGCCGAGCACGCGCTGCTGATCAGCAAGGCGGTGGAGCATCTCGCCGACGCCCAGGTCCGCCACCGCGGCACGTTCGGCGGCGCGCTGGCCCACGCCGACCCCGGCGGTGACCTCGGCGCGCCCGCGCTGGTGCTGGATGCGGAGTTCGTGATCGCCGGCTCGGGTGGCACCCGCAGGGTGGCGGCGGACGACTTCTTCGTCGACCTCTTCGAGACCGCGATCGGCGACGACGAGATCCTGACCGAGGTCCGGGTCCCGAAGCACACGGGCTGGGGCGCGCACTACGAGAAGTTCGTGCGGGTCGCCCACCAGTGGCCGATCGTCGCGGTCGCGGCCGCCGTCCGCATGGACGGCGGCACCATCGCGGAGGCTCGTGTCGGCCTGACCAACATGGGCTCGACACCGCTGCGGGCCCGGACGGTCGAGGAGGCGCTGGCCGGCCAGCCGGCGACCGATGACGCCGTACGCAGCGCGGCTACGAAGGCGGCCGACGGCACCAACCCTCCCTCCGACCTCAACGGCGACGCCGACTACCGGCGCCACGTGGCCACGGTGTTCACCCGCCGCGCGGTGCTCGCTGCGGCAGGCGCCTGATGCCGATGGATCTCCAGCATCGCTTCACCGTGCCGACCTCGGTCGAGGAGACCTGGGCGCTCTTCGACGACATCGGGTCGGTGGCCACCTGCTTCCCCGGCGCGAGCGTCACGTCGGTGGAGGGCGACACTTTCCGCGGGACCTGCAAGGTCAAGCTCGGCCCGATCGCACTGCTCTACACCGGGTCCGGCACCTTCGTCGAGAAGGACGAGGCGGCGCACAGGTTCGTGGTCGACGCCAAGGGCAAGGACAAGCGCGGCAACGGCACGGCCGGCGCCACAGTGACCCTGTCCATGGCCGAAGGCCCAGCCGGCACCGACGTCGAGGTGCTGACCGACCTCGCCATCACCGGCAAGCCGGCGCAGTTCGGGCGCGGGGTGATGCAGGACGTCTCCGACAAGCTGCTCGGCCAGTTCGTGCAGTGCCTCGAGGACCGGTTGGCTGGCCCGGGCGAGCCCGCGGAAGGGGAGGACCAGGACGCCGGCCCGGCCTCGGAGCCGACGGGTGCGGCCTCCGTGGCCGCACCGCCGGGGGACGCCGACGCCGGACCGGCCTCGGCACCCCCGCCTCGGCATGTCCGCACCCAGGACGACGCCCTCGACCTCGGTGCCACCGTGCTCCCGGTACTGCTCAGGTCCCACTGGAAGCAGGGTGCCGTCGGCCTGCTGGTCGTGGCCGTGGTGATCTGGCTGATCAGCCGCCGCTGACCACGGGTGGTCCGTGTGTTGCCGGGGGACGAGGCGTATCGAAGGGGTCGGGCTCGATCTCGGGAATGTGTACGCCGTTGAGCCCGGTCGGGAGCTCGCGCTCCAGGCGCAGCACCGCCAGGATCCCGACCAGGAGACATCCCGCGACCAACATCCCGATGTAGACGCTGCCGAGCTCGTGGTCGATCAGGACGCCCGCGACCGGCGGCGCGATGATGCCCGCCAGGCTGAAGACCCCGGAGCTGAGCGCGTTGTAGCGGCCGCGGAGGTGGTCGGGCGCGAGGTCGTTGACCAGGGCCGGGATGGTCGGCTGCAGCAGCGTCTCGCCGAGCGCGAACACCGATGCGCAGGCGGCGACCAGCATCGTGGCGCCGACCGTGCCCGACACCAGCCCCGACGACCCGAGCAGCAGCCACGACCCGGCCCAGATCAGCCCCATCAGCGCGATCACCCGGGTGCGCCGGCGTCCTTCGATCCGGTGCAGCACCACCAGCTGGAGCAGCACGATCACCAGGGTGTTGCAGGCGAACGCGAAGCCGAGGCCACGGGTGGAGATCTCGCCGACCGCGCGCGCGAACGCCGGCATGCCGGTGTTGAGCTGGGCGTAGCCGACGAACGCCGCGACGAAGGTCAGCATGGTCAGTGACGCGACCGCCGGCTGCCGGAACACGGTGAGGTAGCTGCCGGGCTCGGCCGCGGCGTCCAGCTCGTGCACCACGGCGCCGGCGACGTGGCGCAGCGGCACCAGCAGCAGGAACAGCGGCGGCAGGTAGCTCGCGGCATCGGCGAGGTAGATGGCCTGGAAGGTGACCAGCCGCTCCACGTCGACCAGGAACCCGCCGGCGATGCCGCCGATGCCGATGCCGAGGTTGAGCAGCGCGAAGTTGACGCCGAAGTAGCGCTGCCGCAGCTCCCGCGGCACGATCGCCGCCACCAGGCTCTGCGAAGCGGGCCAGGAGACGCCGAAGGCGATGCCGTTGAGTCCGAGGCCGACCGCCGCCACCGCCTGGGAGTCGGCGAACGCGAGCGTGGTGTCACCGACGGCCAGGAGCAGCAGCGACGTGATCAGCACCCGTCGGGCGCCGAGCCGGTCGATCGCGATGCCGCCCGGTCCCACCATCAGGAAGCCGGCCAGCGGTGAGAGCGCGAGCAGCAACCCGACGTCGCTGAGCGCGAAGTCGCGCACCTCGTGGAGGTAGACCACGTGGAAGGGCAGCACCAGGCCCGTCCCGACGAACTCGAAGACGATCACCGACAGCAGCAGCTTTCCCTCACGGGGAAGGTCGTGCCAGAACGAGGCGAGGGTGGGCCGCCGGCCAGGGGTGCTCATCGCCCGTGAGTCTTCCAGGACCCACCGACAACTCTCACCTCGTTTGTCTGGACCAGGGCACCGGGCACCGCCGATGGCCCTACTGTTCTCGCCATGAAGCGTGTCCTGGCCTATCTGATCGGCTTCGGCATCGTGTTCGCGGCGATCTTCGCCAACGCCCTGTTCTGGAACACGGGCGACGACTCGGGATCGAACGACGAGCCCAGCACCATCACCGACTACGTCGCCGACTACGTCGTGGACGAGGACGGCGACGTCCACGTCACGGAGACCCTGACCCTCGACGGCCTGTTCACCAGGCACGGGATCTTCCGCCTGATGGACCGGGTCGACCCCACGGCCCCCGGCACCCGCCGCACGCCGTACGACGTCTCGGTCACCCGCGACGGGGAGGCGGAGCCGTTCGAGGAGCTCAGGGAGGACCACCGGCGGATCACCAACATCAAGATCGGATCCGCCACCGAGACCCTGGGCCTGGGCGAGCATGTCTACGAGATCAAGTACTCCCTGCACGACGCGATCCAGCCGGGGGAGGGCGTCGGCGAGGAGAGCCAGTTCTACTGGCAGCTGATCCCGACCGGGTGGATGCAGGACATCGAGAGATCGACCCTGACCGTGCAGCTGCCGGTGCCGTCGTCCGACGAGGTGCAGTGCGCGGTCGGTCTGGGTGAGACCGGCGGCTGTGAGGCAGTCGGCGCCGGCACCGACACCCTCACCGTGACCACCGGTCCGCTCGAGGACCACACGCCGGTGTCGATCAAGACCGGCCTCGACCTGCCGACCCCCGACCAGGACAAGAACGTGCCGTGGGCGGGGCGCTTCGACCGCACCCTCAGCAGCAGCCCGATCCTGCTCGGGCTGGCCGTCCTACTGGCCCTGGGCGCGGCGGTCGTCGGCGCGATCGCGGCCCGGCGCAGCCACGAGGCCAACCCGCAGTTCCCGCTCATGTACGTACCGCCGGAGGGTGTCGGACCGGCCCAGGCGAAGTACATCCTCACCGAGAGCATCGACAAAGAGGCGTACGTCGCCAGCCTGATGCACGCCGCGCAGCACGGCGCGGTCGACCTGCAACGGGGCAGGGACAGCTGGACGATCACCGACAAGGGCGGCCCCGAGGGCTGGCGTGGCCTGGACGAGGTGACCAGCGG
>JALZCZ010000151.1 GCA_030862825.1 Actinomycetota bacterium
CCGCAGCGGAGCGGGTGCGGGAGCAGGTGCCACCCGGGGTGGGCTCGGTCGAGGACGAGGCCGACGGGTGGTCGCTGCTCGTGGTCGGAGGCGACGACCCGGACTGGCTGGCCGCTCACCTGGCGCGGCTGCCGTTCGACCTGGAGATCCTCGACCCGCCCGAGTTACACGACGCGGCCGGCCGGATGGCAGCTCGGCTGGCCGCGCTGGCCGGCCCGACGGCGGGGTAGTCCCGGACGAGATCGCGGTGACGCCGGCCGATCCAGCCCGATTTCGTCCGGGACTACCCCGGGCCTGCGTCAGTCCCTGTGCGACTTGCCCGGCAGGTCGAGCATCCGCTGCAGGGCCACCAGCGCGTCGCGCTCGGTGTCGGGGTCGACCTGGATCTGGTTGACGACCTCGCCGGCGACCAACGACTCCATCGCCCACACGAAGTGGGGGAGGTCGATCCGGTTCATGGTCGAGCAGTAGCAGACGTTCTTGTCGAGAAACGCGATCTTCTTGTCCGGGTGGGCGTCGGCGAGGCGCTTGACCAGGTTGAGCTCGGTGCCGATCGCCCAGGACGAGCCGGCCGGCGCGGCCTCGATGGTCTTGATGATGAACTCCGTCGAGCCGACCAGGTCGGCCTTCAGGACCACCTCGTGCTGGCACTCGGGGTGCACCAGGATCTGCACGTCGGGGATGGTCGCACGGAGCTCGTCGACCACGGCAGGGGAGAAGCGGCCGTGCACCGAGCAGTGCCCCTTCCAGAGGATGACCTTCGCGTCCTGCAGCTGCTCAGGCGTCAGCCCGCCGCCGGGCAGATGGGGGTTCCAGACCACGCAGTCGTCGACGGTGTAGCCCATCTTGAGTACGGCGGTGTTGCGGCCGAGGTGCTGGTCGGGGAGGAACAGCACCTTCGAGTCGGGCCCCTTCTGCTCGAAGGCCCACTCGAGGGCGACCTCGGCGTTCGACGAGGTGCAGACCACGCCGCCGTTGCGGCCGCAGAATGCCTTGATGTCGGCGCTGGAGTTCATGTAGGTGACGGGGACGACGACGTCCTGGATGCCGGCGTCGGCCATCGCGTCCCAGGCGTCCTCGACCTGCGGGAGCCGGGCCATGTCGGCCATCGAGCACCCAGCGGCCAGGTCGGGCAGGACAACCTTCTGCGCCGCGCCGGTCAGGATGTCGGCCGACTCTGCCATGAAATGCACACCGCAGAAGACGATGAACTCCGCCTCCGGGCGCGCGGCCGCGTCGCGGGCCAGCTTGAAGGAGTCGCCGGTGACGTCGGCGAACTGGATGACCTCGTCGCGCTGGTAGTGGTGTCCGAGCACGAACACCCGCTCACCCAGCGCCTCCTTGGCCGCCCGGGCCCGGGCCACCAGATCGGGGTCCGAGGCGGACGGAAGGTCACCCGGACACTCGACGCCGCGCTCGGAGCCGGCGTCACGTCCCCGGCCGAGGGGGAGGAGGGGAAGGTCGACGGTGGTCATGTGTGAATCCTATTCGCCTACAGCAGTGCACCATTGTGAACGTACGGCGCCGGCGGTTTCATCCCGCGCAGCCCGAGATAACCCTCGGTGTGCAGCTCGAGCCGGGCGGCCATCCCGACATCCACCGCCCACTCGTTGACAGCCGTGATGTGGGGCACCACCTGCCGCCCGGCGCCGGCGTCGGCCAGCGCCGCCCAGAGCAGCCGGGTGGCTGTACGCCGGTCGGTGGCCGCGAGCAGAGCGACCCGGCCCTGCCCGTCGAAGTACGCATAGCCGGAGGCGGACCTGGTGTCGGACACGATCCAGCGCCACATCCCCTGCATCAGCCGGTGGTCGGGCCCGTGAGCGGCACCGCGGGTCTGCCGGTCGATCGAGTCCATCAGGTCGGTGTCGGCGACGGTGCCCTCCCGCACCTTCTCGATCACCGGGATGGCCGCCCGGTCGACCGTGCCGGTCAGGAACATCTGCGGGTGCAGCGAGAAGCCGGCGAGCCGGTAGCGCCGCACGGCCCTGGTGTCGGAGGAGGCCGCCAGCATCCCGTGCAGGCAGCCGCGGCCGTGGTGCATCGCCGCCGCCAGCAGCTGCTTGCCGATGCCACGTGCCTGCAGACCCGGCCGGACGGCGTACGTCGCCAGGCACCAGGTGGTCTCCCGCACGAAACTGGTGGCCATCCCGACCATGCCGGAGTCGTCCTCGGCGACCCAGCACCCGCCGGGGTCTGTCTCCAGGAAGTGCCGGGTGCGGATCCGCCAGTCGCCTGCGTGGCTGGGCGGCCGCAGCTCAGGATCCGGCCAGCCGCGCTGGAACGTGCGCTGGTCGAGCTCGTAGAAGCTCTCGGCGCTGAGACGCTCGGCGGCGGCCACGTCATCGGGCCGCATCGGTCGGATCGTCGCCTCGGTCACCGGCCCACCGTATGTAGTGGGCAAAGATGGGCGCATGCGAGTTCTGGTCGCCCCCGACAAGTTCGCCGGCACCCTGACGGCGGTCGAGGCGGCGACCGCGATCGCGGAGGGCTGGCGGCGGCGGGCGCCCGACGACGAGCTCGACCTCGCGCCGATGGCCGACGGCGGCCCCGGATTCGTCGACGTCCTCCACGCGGCGCTCGGGGGGGACATGCTGGTCGTGACCGTCGAGGCGGTGCACGGCGAACGGGTGCCGGCCACGATCCTCCGGGTCGAGGAGACGGCGTACGTCGAGAGCTCGCAGTCGTGCGGCCTGCACCTGCTGACCGAGGGCGGGGCGGAGTTCGCCACGACGCTCGGCGTCGGCGAGCTCGTGCTCGCTGCGGTCGACAGCGGGGCCAAGCGGATC
The DNA here is from genome assembly GCA_030862825.1 of Actinomycetota bacterium. Taxonomy (GTDB): domain Bacteria; phylum Actinomycetota; class Actinomycetes; order Propionibacteriales; family Nocardioidaceae; genus Nocardioides. The sequence goes on from JALZCZ010000151.1 coordinate 2,787, forward strand.
GTGGTCGGGCTGGGCGGGGCCGGCACGAATGACGGCGGCGCGGGACTGCTCGCGCAGCTGGGCGCCACCTCCGACGGCATCCTCGACTGCGGCGCGATCCTGCTCGACGGCATCACGTCAGTCGACCTGGCGCCGGCGAAGGCGCGGCTGGAGGGGATCGAGCTGGTCGCAGCCACCGACGTGGACAGCCCGCTCACCGGGCTGTTCGGCACCACCAAGACCTACGGGCCCGAGCGCGGGATCCGGGAGGACCAGATCGCCCCGGTCGACGGCTGGCTCGAGCAGTTCGCCGCTGCCACCGACCGCCGGACATCCCTCGAGAAGGGGGCCGGCGCGGCCGGTGGCCTCGGCTACGCGCTGCTGTGCCTGGGTGCCCGCCGGGTGCCCGGCATCGCCCTGGTCTCGACCGCCGTCCGACTGGCCGAGCGCGCCCGCGACGCCGATCTGGTGGTGACCGGGGAGGGCGCCTTCGACTTCTCCAGCCGCTCCGGCAAGGTGCCCTACGGCGTCGCCGAGGTGGCAGCGGAGGCGCTGCGACCCTGCGTCGCCCTGGCCGGCCAGGTCCTCGTGGGATCGCGGGAGATGCGCGCCCTGGGCGTGGAGTCGGCCTACTCCCTCGTCGACCTCGTGGGCGAGAAGCGCGCGTTCGCCGATCCCGCGGGGTCCCTGGCCGCTGTGGCCGAGCGAGTGGCGCGCACCTGGTCGAGGTGACCGGCAACACGTGGGAATAACCCCGCATGTGCGACCATTGGACGAGTAAGACGTGCACACACGACCCTGGGAGCAAGCACATGACCGAGCAGGTCGAGACCACCGAAGAGCGCCGCACCGACCAGATCAATTTGAGCCCGGTGGCAGCGGACAAGGTGAAGAGCCTCCTCGCGCAGGAGGGTCGCGACGACCTCCAGCTGCGGATCTCCGTGCAGCCGGGCGGCTGCAGCGGGCTGCGCTACCAGCTGTTCTTCGACGAGCGCACCCTCGACGGTGACGTGGTCACCGACTTCGACGGCGTCGCCGTCGTCGTGGACCGGATGAGCGTCCCCTACCTCAACGGCGCGATGATCGACTTCGTCGACAGCATCGAGAAGCAGGGCTTCACCATCGACAACCCCAACGCCACGGGCTCGTGCGCGTGCGGAGACTCGTTCCACTGAGCCGAGGAAATGTCAGCTCTGGTTGACCGAAATATGAG
>JALZCZ010000154.1 GCA_030862825.1 Actinomycetota bacterium
CCTTCAGGGCCGCGACGACGTCCTTGACCTGCTGCGCCCGGGCTCGGGTCGTCACCAGCAGGGCGTCCGGGGTGTCAACCACGACCACGTCGTCCAGCCCGACGACCGCGACGGTCCTGCCGCCGGCCGGCACCACCAGCCCGGTGCTGTCGATCGCCTGCACGAGGTCGGCCATCCCCAGCACGGTCATGTCCCTGCCCTCGGCGCCCAGGATCGTGGCCAGGGAGTCGAAGTCGCCGATGTCGTCCCAGCCGAACGACGCCGGCACGGTGACCACCCGGCCGGCGGCCGCGGCCGGCTCGGCGACCGCGTGGTCGAGCGCGATCCTCGGCAGCGACGGCCAGAGCTCCTCCAGCCGGGAGAGGTCCGCAGCGATGGCCCGCAGCGACGCGGCGAAGGCCGGGTCCGACTCGGCGAGCAGCTCGAGCAGCACCCGTGGCCGGACCACGAACATCCCGGCGTTCCACCGGTAACGGCCGGTGACGAGGTAGTCGCGCGCCACGTCCTCCGACGGCTTCTCGACGAACTCCCGCACCGCCGCCGCACCCGGGTGGCCCGGCAGGTCGTCGCCGAGATGGATGTAGCCGAAGGCCGACGACGGGAACGTCGGGTCGATCCCGATCGTCACCAGCCAGTCGTCGCGGGCGGCAGCGACCGCGATGCGCACCGCGTCACCGAACCGGGCGGGATTCGCGATCACGTGGTCGGCGGCGAAGGATCCCATCACGGCATCGGGGTGCTCGCGCTCCAGCAGCGCTGCCGCCAGCCCGATCGCCGCCATGGAGTCGCGGGCCGACGGCTCCGCCACGATCGCGTCGTCGGCGAGGTCCGGCAGCTGGTCGCTCACCGCGCCGCGATGGGCCCGGCCGGTGACCACCAGGAACCGGTCGTCGACGAGCGGGGCGAGCCGGTCGTAGGTGCCCTGCAGCAGCGACCTCCCGCTTCCGGTGAGGTCGTGGAGGAACTTCGGGGACGACGAGCGGGACAGCGGCCAGAGCCGGGTGCCGGCACCCCCGGCAGGGATCACGGCCCAGAGGTTCTCGATGGAGGACACGGGAGGGGAGCCTAGTGTCCAGGAACGCCGGGAAGGGGTCGGCGGGCCTTCCGCAGGCAGCCGGCCGGGCGTAGGTTGCCAGCACGGTCGCCGCGGGCGCTGCGCCGGGGAGGGAACAGCCATGACACGTCATCCTCGCGGGCTGGTCACGATCGCGGCGGCCGCCGCCGCGATCGCCGTCGCTGCCGCTGGTGTCCAGTCGGGTGCCGCCGCGCAGGGCGAGCGACCCACGGTGCCGGCCAAGCCGGACAAGGTCGTCATCATCGTCGTCGACTCGCTGAGCAAGGAGATCGTCGACACATACGACATGGACAACGTGCAGACCCTGATGAAGGACGGCGTCGACACCCCACGCGGCTACCTCGGCCACACGGGCTCGGTCACCGTCGTCACCCACAACGTGATCACGTCCGGCCAGCTTCCGAAACACATGGGTTGGACCGATGAGGGCTACCGCGACGTCGATGACGTCCTGCCCGACGTCGAGCCTGCCAACCCTGACGAGCTGTTCATCACCAGCAACTTCGGCAGCGCGGAGATGTTCGCGCTCCAGCAGGCAGCCGGCTACCCCAAGCTCGCCGACTACCTGGCGGCCGCGGACCCCACTGCCAAGACGTTCACGATCAGCCCCAAGGGCTACGCCGGATGGGCCTTCGGGGGCGCCGGGTCCGACTCGATCATCACCTTCGGCAGCGCGCCCGCCTGCCCCGACGTTCCCGGCTCGTGGCGGCGGCCGACCGGTATCAACGTGCCGTCGTACATCCTGGGCGAGCCCTGCAGCAGGTTCTGGGTGCACAGCGGCTACCCGGCCTTCGCCTACGACACCACCAAGCTGCCGGCCGTGCTGTACCCGCTCGACAGCGACCGCTACACGACCGGAAAGGACCCGGCCCACGAGGGTGGCGACGTCTGGGCGGCCGACGCGGCCGTCGAGATCATGCGCCACGAGTCGAACTGGAACGGCGTCTTCGTGACGTTGCCCGGCGTCGACAAGGCCGCGCACATGTGGGGCGGCACGACGGACCCGGGCCCCAGTGGCGTCGACGGCGACGCCATGACGCACATGGAGTTCGCGACCGCGGAGGCCGACGAGCAGGTCGGCAAGATCGTGGCCGAGCTCGAGGCCCAAGGCGAGCTCGACAACACCCTGGTCGTCCTCACCTCCGACCACGGCTCGGTCGCAGGCGAGCACTTCCACGGCAAGCTGGTCGCCGAGCGCGACTACGGCTACTACAACTGGTACTACGGCGACCCCGAGAACGACGGCAACTACAACCGGCCCCAGGACGACCTGCTCCCGCTCGTCAACACCGGCAACGTAGGCCTCTCCTACAGCGACTCGATGCTGCGGGTGTGGCTGAAGGACCAGTCGCCGGCGAAGGTGGCCCAGGCCGCTGCCGCGATGGAGACGATGGCGGACGTCACGGCTGTCTGGCGCCGCGACGGCGACCACTTCACCCGGGTCTCACCGATCCGCTGGGACCGGATGTACTCCGGTGGCGAACGGGCCTGGTTCGCCCGCAAGGCACAGGAGCTGGTCGACACCGCGGCCGCGGACTACGGGCCCGACCTGATCGCCACGCTGCCCGACAACACGACCTACTCCGTCGCGGGCGACCACGGCGGCATCCAGCGGGCCGCCCAGCAGGTGCCGATCGTCTTCGCCGGCGCGGGGCTGTCCAGTCGCGACCTGCAGGCCGAGGTCCGGTCGGTCGACATCATGCCGACGATCCTTCGGGCGTTGGGGATCCCGGCGACCCACCCGATGGACGGCGTTGCCTATCCCCTGCCGCACTAGCCGGAGGGCCACTAGCCGGAGCTCGTCGCGAGCCGGGAGACTGGTGCTGTGACCGTTTTCTCGGACGTACTGGCACGGCAGCTCGCGGTCGACCCGGGGCGGCCGCTGGTCACCTTCTACGACGACGCGACCGGCGAGCGCGTCGAGCTGTCGGTGGTGACGTACGCCAACTGGGTCGCCAAGGCCGCCTCCCTGCTCGTCGAGGAGCACGAGCTGGAGCGCGGTGACACACTGCGGATCGACCTGCCGCCCCACTGGCTCGGCCCGGTGTTCCTCGGCGCCGCCTGGACCGCGGGGCTGACCGTCACCGACTACGACGCCCATCTCGACGGACAGAGTCCGGACGCGGTCGTGTGCGGGCCCGACGAGCTGCCGACCTGGGCGGAGCGGGCCGGTGAGCTGCCGGTGCTCGCGTGCTCGTTGCTGCCGCTCGGCGTCCGCTTCGACGAGCCGGTGCCGCCCGACGTGCACGACGTGGGCATCGACATCTGGTCGCAGCCGGACTCGTTCATCCCGTGGGACCCGGCGGTCGACGACGACCTCGCCTACGACCTCCTCGGCGAGACCATGACACAGGCCCAGCTGTGGGCGGCGGCCGCCGCCGGGAGTCTCGTCACCGACGGCGGCCGCCTCCTCTCGGAGGCGAACCCGGCTTCCCCACCGGGGATCGCCACCTTCACGGAGCCGCTCGCACGCGGCGGCTCACTCATCCTGGTCGTCCAGGCCGACCGGGAGCGCATCGAGGCGACGTACGCCGCCGAGCGCGCAACCGCTCGCTTCCCTGCCTGACGTCCGGACGCCGTGGCTCCCTCCTGTCAGCCGGCCAGGTCGAAGCCACCGAAGCCAGTGCCCAGCAGCACGGGGGCCCCGAAGCCCGTGGCCGTCGCCTCGACGAGGTAGAGCTGCTTGGTGGTGCGGGACCGGAAGACCAGGTCGCCGTGGCCGGTCAGCCGTACGTCGCTGATGCCGACCACCCAGTCGTAGGCCTTGGAGTTCAGGGTGAGCGCCTTCGCGCCGATCAGGCCGCCGGGCCCGTTGCCCCGGTAGACCGACATCGCACCGTCCCTGCGGAACAGGGTGTCCGGGGCACCGTCGCCGTCCCACAGCCCGACGGGGATCTGCTTGCCGGCTCTGATCCCGCTGTAGGCCACGTAGCTCGGCCGTAGCCCCTGGGCTCCCAGACCCGGGTAGATCCTCATGTCACCGCCGGCCGGCTGACCCATCAGGTCCGGCCAACCGTCGCCGGTCATGTCGCCGACCGCGGCCAGCAGTCGCACCCTGGTGAACCCGGGCGCGATCCGGATCGGCCCGCGGAAACTGCCGTCGGCCGCACCGAGGTAGAGATAGAGCGAGCCGTTGACCCGGTGCCGGAACATCACGTCGCCGTAGCCGTTGCGGTCCCAGTCGCCGGCGTTCATGACCCTGTCCGCCATGGCGAGACTGCGGCCGGTGGCGACGGGCTTGCCGGCCTTGAACGTGCCGTCTCTCCTGGTCTTGATCGGGATCACGAACGCCTGGCCGTCGCTGCGTTGCCGCACGATCAGGTCGGGGAGCGGTCCGGCACCGAGGTTCGACTCCAGCTGCCGCCCGGCCCAGCCGCGCTGTGCCTGGCCGGCCAGTCGCCGGATCTCAGGCAGCTTCGCGTAGAGATAGCGGCCGGGGCAGGCCGTGGAGCCGGCGTCGCGGTGACCGTTGATCGCCTTGAAGTTGCGCGAGGTGACGTACTGCTTCCCCGAGGTCGCGGTCACCCCGTGGAGCGAGAGCTTCCAGGCGAACAGGGCGCCGTACGCCTGGATCACCGCCTTCGACGGCTGGGCGATGTCGAAGTTGCCGATCGCCGACATCGCGAACGAGTCGTCGTTGTAGCCGAGCGTGTGGGCGCCGACCACGGGCCGGTCCACGCCACCGAAGCGGCCCTCCCAGATCCGGCCGAAGCGGTCGACCAGGAAGTTGTAGCCGACGTCGCTCCAGCCGCGCGACTTGGTGTGGTAGGCGTAGATGCTGCGCAGGAGGGCCGGCACCTGGGCCCGCGTGTAGTTGTTGGCGTTGACCGTGTGGTGCACGAAACCCGCGTGCACCTCGAAGTAGCGCAGCGAGCCCTTGTCGCGCAGGTCCTCGTCGGCGCCCCACTGGGCGCGCGAGTAGATCACCGGCTTGGGGGTGTACGTCGCCGCCTGCAGCGCGATCGCGTCGCCCTCGCTGCCGAGATCAGACCCGAGATCAGCGCTGCGCTCGGCTACCGCACCCGGGATGGGGACCAGGCCGTCGCCACCCGCCTCGCTGGCGGTGTCGAGCTCGGGTCCCTCCACCGTGGTGTTCGAGGTCTCGCCCGGGTCGATCACCGCGAGCTTCATGTCCGACGGGGCGGCGCGGTCGGTGGTGACCCGGACCTGCACATGGTCGACCTCACCGACGAGCAGCTCGTCGGTCCCGGGACGCGCGCGCGCCGCCTCAGCGGTGCCTGGGTCCGGGCCGTGCTCGTCGTGGTAGGTGATCGGCATCCAGTCCGACCAGGCCCCGTCGGTCTGCATCCGCGCCTCGACCCCGATGGCGTCCTCGGCGAGGTTCTGCCCGGGGCCCCAGGTGACACCGACCGTGCCGTAGCCGGTGACCGGCTGCGGCAGGCTGGTGAGTGTCGTCGCCCCGTCGGCACCCCGGGCCGACCTCGACATCAGGCTCCCGGGCGCCACCTTGGCGTTCGCCGGCGGCGTCAGCGCATACTCCTTGACGGTGGCCTCGACCGCCTCGTCGGGCACCACCGACGTCTGCTGCGCGGCACGCGCGTACGCCGCGAACGCGGTCGGCGCGGTCGGGTCGGAGGCGGCGCCGGGCCGCTCGGTGACCACGTCGAGGGAGACGACGTTGGCGGCGGGCGTCAGCACGGCCACGATCAGGCCGAGCGCCAGCAGCTGCTGGCACACGGTCACGAACCGGGCTCGGTGCGGAGGTCGACCAGGGGGCTTCTGAGACATGATTTCGGCTGCTCCAGGTGTGGGGGAAGGTCACACGCGTAGCAACTTTCACATGCGTCACACGACTCGGGAAGAGAACGTGAGTAACTACAGAGTTGTAGTTACCAGTCGACACGCCGACGAGTCGGAGATTTGTCAAGTCAAGCGAGCAGCGGGGCGCGAGGAACGAGCGCACTGCGTCAGCGAGACGAGGTCGAGAGCGAGCCCCGCGTGCGAGGAACGAGCTCGCGACGGGCGCGTCGAGACTCAAGCGAGCAGCGGGGCGCGAGGAACGAGCGCACTGCGTCAGCGAGACGAGGTCGAGCGAGCCCCGCGAGCGAGGAACGAGCTCGCGACGGGCGCGTCGAGACTCAAGTGAGCGGCTAGATGTCGGCGCCGAGATCTCCGTCGGCCTCGTCCTCGGGGTCCGCGTCCGGATCATTGTCCGAGGCGTCGTCATAGTGCAGGAACTTGATGCCCTCGTCGACGTCGCCGTCGAAGACCAGCTTGCCCTGGTCGAGCACCAGCACCCGGTCGCACATCTTGCGCACCGAGCCCGCGGCGTGGCTCACGTAGAAGAGCGTGTGCCCGCCGTCGCGGATCTCCTGCATCTTCTCCATGCACTTCTTCTTGAACGGCCGGTCGCCCACGGCCAGCACCTCGTCGGCGAGGAAGATGTCGGAGTCGACGTGGATGGCGACGGCGAAGCCGAGCCGGGCGAACTGGCCGCTCGAGTAGTTGCCGACCGGCGTCTCGATGAACTTGGGCGCCAGCCCGCTGAAGTCGACGATCGACTCGAACTTCCGCTTGGTCTCCGCCTCGCTCATCCCGAGGATGGCGGCGTTGAGGAAGATGTTCTCGCGACCGGAGAGCTGGGGATGGAAGCCGGCGCCGGTGGCGATCAGGCCCGCGATCCGGCCCCGGGTCAGGATGGTGCCGCTGTCCGGTCGCATCACGCCGTTGATCATCTTCAGCAGCGTGCTCTTGCCGGAGCCGTTGAGCCCCATCAGACCGATCGACTCCCCCTCCTTCACGGAGAACGAGACGTCGTCGACCGCCCGGAAGGTGTCGCTGATGTCGCGGCCCTTGAGCATCGCGACGCTGACCTGCTTGAAGGTGCGCTGGTAGCGGAGGGTGAACTCCTTGCTGGCGTTCTCCACCCGGATCGACTCGGTCACGTCAGCCGCTCCGGGATCTTGTTCTCGAACTTGGTGAACACCAGCTGCGCCACCACCAGGACCACCAGGGAGGCACCGAGGGCGATGAACCCTCTGGTGAACAGATGGTCGGGAAGGTTGGTCGCCCTGGTCGCCGCCGGATCGCTGACGGTGCCGCTCCAGAACGCGCGCTGCATGAGGAGTACGGCGTCCGCGATGGGGTTGGCGAGGTAGAGCTCCGTGTGGCCCCTGAACCGTTCCGCCACCAGCGTGTAGGGGTAGATCATCGGCACGCCGAACCGCACGAAGTTGGTCAGGATGTTGACGAAGCTGGAGAAGTCGCGGAAGAACACGTTGGCGACGCTGAACAGGAGGGCCAGCGCCGTACCGAGCACCATGATGATCGCCAGCGCCAGCAGCGCCGCGCCCATGCCCGCCGGGTCCGGACCCCACCCGTAGAACAGACAGCAGATGGTGAGGATCAGCAGCTGGGGTCCGACGTGGAACAGCGACACCAGCATCGACGCCACCGGGAACATCTCCCTCGGCATCGCCATCCGCCGGACCAGTGCCTTGTTGCGCACGATCGAGCGGGTGCCGGAGTTGAAGGTCTCGGTGAAGAAGTGCACCACCACGAGCGCCGAGAACACGTGGAGGGCGAAGTTCTCGCCACCGCGTCCGATGATCTTCTGCATCACGAACCAGTAGATGAACAGCTGAGAGAGGGGGTTGATGTAGGACCAGATCAGCCCCAGGAACGACCCGGAGTAGCGGACGTTGATCTCCCGGCGGACCAGCAGACGGAGCAGGTAGCGGCGCCGGAAGACCTCGAGGAGACCCTGGTCCGCCGAGGGTGACTTCAGCGGCGCGACCTCGTCGCGCGGGCCAGCGACGTCAGTCATCGCCGGCTGAGTCGTGACCGGGGTCGGTCCATGGCTTGAACGTCTCGTCCCAGGCCTCCGGGGAGGTGACCTCGGCCAGCTTCGAGCGGTACTCCTGGGCCAGGCGCGGCCACTCGCGGCGGAACCGCTCGTGGATCTCGAGGGTCTTGGCCAGCAGCTCCCGGAACTTCGCCGCGTCGCGCTGGTAGAAGGCCGCCGACGTGCCGTCGTTCATCGAGACGATGGCGGAGTCGTAGCTGGCCAGCCGGTACCACTTGGCGTCCATCGCCCGGATCTCGGCCTCGGGGTAGTCCTTCGACATCGGCCGCGGCGGCTTCAGGTGCCGGATCGGCGCGAGGCCGGCCGTGACGAGCTGCGAGAGCCGGCTCGGCACCTCGACCACGTCCTTGCCCTTGCGGGGCGGCTTCTTGCGCCGGATCGGCGGGAAGGCGTCGGGGTCGACCTGCAGCTGCGCGTCGGTGAACTGCTTGCGGAACGCGTTCACCTCGGCGAGCTTCGTCGGCAGCGCCTCGTGCAGGTGGTCGGGCCCGGAGAGGACGTCGAGCATCGCCTGGTGGCGGATCTCGACGGTCGAGTACTGCATCGAGACCAGATGGGAGATCTGGTGGTTGCGGCTCTCGCGGATCATCCGCCCGCCGCGCGGGTAGGGCGAGTGGAGCAGTGCGGCCACGAAGCGGTTGCGCACGTGGAAGTACGCCTGCCAGTCGATCGCGTCGTTCTTGTCGGTCCACGGCACGTGCCACACGGCCGCGCCGGGGAAGGTCACCGTCGGGTAGCCCGCCTCCTTCGCGCGCAGCCCGAACTCCGAGTCGTCCCACTTGATGAAGAGCGGCAGCGACAGCCCGATCTCCTCGAGCACCTGGCGCGGGATCAGGCACATGAACCAGCCGTTGAAGTCCACGTCGATCCGCTTGTGCAGCCACCGGCTCGAGCGCAGGTTGCGGGCCGCCAGGTCCCAGTCGCTGAAGGTGTCCAGCGGCGACATCCACCAGAACCGCCAGGGCTGCACGATCTCGCCGAAGCTGTGCAGGCGGGACCGCGAGTAGATGCTGAACATGTGGCCGCCCACGAGCGTGGGACGGCGGGCCAGGTCGCCGAAGGTGATCGCGCGGATGATGCCCTCGGGCTCGCAGACGACGTCGTCGTCCATCATCATCGCGTACGTCGCGGTGCCCTTGCGCACGGACTCGAGCTGCCCGCGTGCGTAGCCGCCGGAGCCGCCGAGGTTGCCCTGCTCGATCATCCGCAGGCGCTCGCCCAGAGCTCCCTCGGCCTTGGCGAACTCGGGCGAGTCGACGACCTTCTTGGTGCCCTGCTCCATCACGAAGACCGTGTCGAGGTAGGGCTGCAGCTGTGGGTCCTCACCGATCTGGCCGAGCAGCTTGGCGCAGAAGTCGGGCCGGTTCATGGTGGTGATCGCGAGGTCGACCGTGCCGTGGGCGACCCGGTCCTCCGGCACGTCGGCGGTCCACTCGGCCCACTCGACGACGGTGCCCTCGTCGCCGGCGATCACGTCGTACCAGTACCAACCGCCGTCGACGAACGGCGTCAGGGTGAGGTCGAAGGTGAACGTCGCAGAGTCCTGGTCACCGGTGGTGGCCGACTCGACGCGCTGCGAGCGGCCGTTGGCCATCGACTTGTAGACCAGCACCGTGGCCCCGGAGCCCACCACCTTGATGGTGAGGGTGACCTCCGTGACGATCGTCCACCGGCGCCAGTAGCTGGCGGGGAACGCGTTGAAGTAGGTGCCGAACGACAGCTTCTCGCCCGACCGGACCCGCAGCGCGGTGCGCGACTCGATCTGGTCGGGGTGGATGTTGGCGCCGGTGGAGGTCGACTGCCGGATGGCGGCGTTGTTGAGGTCCTTGGCGGCCCGGTTGCCGCCGATCTCGTACTTGTCGGCGTCGAGCCGGGCCTCCTCCGGGTCGACGTAGAGGGCCATGACGTCGAAGTCACGGTCCACGGGCATGATCTGCCGCTGCAGCAGCCGCCGACTCATTGGGTTCTGCGTCATTCGTCCACTCCCCCGCTCTGTAGCGGCGTTCCGTCAGCGAAATGCGGCTTCAGCTTGTTGTCGAACATCGACAGGGCCGATCCGATCGCCATGTGCATGTCGAGGTACTTGTAGGTGCCGAGGCGCCCACCGAAGAGCACCATCGCCTCCTTCTTCGCCAGCTCCCGGTACTTCAGCAGCTTCGCCCTGTCCTCCGCGGTGTTGATCGGGTAGTACGGCTCGTCGTCCTCCTCCGCGGCGCGGGAGTACTCGTGGACGATCACCGTCTTGCCCGGGAGGTAGGTCCGCTCCGGGTGGAAGTGCTTGAACTCGAGGATCCGGGTCCAGGGCACCTCCTGGTCGTTGTAGTTGATGACCGAGGTGCCCTGGAAGTCGTCCACGTGCTTGACCTCGGCCTCGAGGTCGACGGTACGCCACGAGAGGCGGCCCTCGGAGTTGCCGAAGTACTCGTCGACCGGCCCGGTGTAGACGATCGGGACCTTGCCCTTGAACTCGTCGGCCACGTCGAAGAAGTCGGTCTCGAGCCGCACCTCGATGTTGGGGTGGTCGGCCATCTTCGTCAGCCAGGCCGTGTAGCCGTCGGTGGGCAGGCCCTCGTACTTGTCGTTGAAGTAGCGGTTGTCGAAGTTGTAGCGGACCGGGAGCCTGGTGATGATGTCCGGGCTCAGCTCGGTCGGGTCGGTCTGCCACTGCTTGGCCGTGTAGCCCTTGACGAACGCCTCGTAGAGCGGGCGACCGATCAGGCTGATCGCCTTCTCCTCGAGGTTCGTCGCGTCCTCGGTGGCGATCTCGCTGGCCTGCTCGGCGATCAGCCGGCGGGCCTCGTCGGGGGTGTGGCTCTTGCCGAAGAACTGGTTGATCAGCCCCAGGTTCATCGGGAAGGAGTAGACCTGACCCTGGTACTTGGCGAAGACCCGGTGCTGGTAGCTGGTGAACGTCGTGAAGCGGTTGACGTACTCCCACACCTTCTCGTTGGAGGTGTGGAACAGGTGGGCGCCGTAGACGTGCACCTCGATGCCGGTCTCCGGCTCAGGCTCGCTGTAGGCGTTGCCGCCGAGGTGGTGCCGGCGCTCCAGCACGAGCACCCTGAGACCCAGCTCGTTGGCGCAGCGCTCGGCGATGGTGAGGCCGAAGAAACCGGAGCCTACGACGACGAGATCTGGGGCGGGGTCGGACGGTGACTGATGCTGGGGCACGATCGGTCAGTCTACGGATCGGGACGGGAGCGACCGCATTCCCCGCGCGTCGCGCATGGCTCGGATCACATTCCGCGCCTCTGCCCGCCCGCCGCGCACCGGGCTGAGCAGGACCACGGTCGCCGTGATCAGCCACGGCTTGAGCCGCACCAGCAGGTTCTCGCCGTAGCGGAGGTGCACGACGAAGAGGTTGCGGTACATGTAGTAGCCCTTCCACCCCGCCAGGTCGTGCTGCTGGTCGAAGTCGAGCTGGCGGACCAGGACGGCGTCGCGGACCGCCCAGATCTTGTGGCCGGCCCGGCGGGCGCGGATCGCGAAGTCCACGTCGTCGTAGAAGATGAAGTACGACGGGTCCGGCAGGCCGATCTCGGCGATCACGTCGCGGCGGACCATGAACCCCTCGAACGCCACGTTCTGCAGCTCCACCCGTTCGGGCATCGCCGAGCGGGTGCCGTACGCCGTCTCGACCATCCGGGTCTTGGGCTTGATCCGCAGCGGGTTGGTGAGGTCGAACCTGATCGCCGCCTTCTCGACCAGTCCACCCGCGGTGTCCTCGCGGACCGCCATCAGGCACGCCGCGTCCTGCGCCAGCAGCACGGTCAGGCAGTCGGGCGCCGGCACCACGTCGTCGTCCATCAGCCAGATCCGGTCGAAGCCCTTGTCGTAGGCGGCCTTGACCCCGAGGTGGAACCCTCCGGCGCCGCCGAGGTTGTCGTCGCTGGTGATCACCTCGAGGCCGGGCAGCGCGCTCTCGGCCAGCGCCCGCGCGGTGTGGTCCGTGCTGGCGTTGTCGACCACGATCACCGCGTCCGGCTGCCGCTCCAACCTGGCGAGCCCCTCGAGCATCCGCGCCAGCAGGTCGGCCCGGTTGAAGGTGACGACCACGACGGCGACGGTCTCCGGCCCGGTCACCGCAGGTACCTCCGGTGCCCGGTGAAGTCGCCGCGCAGCCCGGCGTACATGGCGCTGAAGCTGATGGCGATGCGGCGCGGCCGCGGCTTGGTGAAGAGGTAGAACCAGACCGTCTTGACCACGAAGGCCAGCGCGTGCGGCCAGCCCCGGTAGTCCCGGAGGTTGAGCAGGTTGTTGCGGGCCATGCAGTAGTGCTTGAGGTCGCTCGGGCTGTGGTTGTACGTCGTCCTGCCGAACATCATCGGCGTGCCGAGGTCGCCGACGCTGGGGTGCCGCACCCGCGCGCCGACCACCGTCGCCACCCGGCCACCGTCCCGTTCCGCGCGCAGGCGGTACTCGTGGTCGTCGCCCCAGATGAAGAACTCCTCCCGGGGCAGGCCGATCCGCTCGACCAGCTCGCGGGTGACGAGCACGCCGTTGAACGGGATCACCACGTCGCGGATCAGGCCGTCGACGGCGGCGGCCTCGACGTCGTCCATCGCGTGCACGACGCGGGTGCCGCCCGGGAGCCGGATCGGGAAGACCAGCCGCTCCGGGTCCGCCTCGTCGACCACGACCGGACCCCAGAAGTCGAGCTGCTCGCGCCGGGCCAGCAGGGTGCCCAGGCAGTCGAGGTCGGGCATTCCGTCGTCGTCCATCAGCCAGACCAGGTCGGCGTCATGCTCCAGCGCCCACGCCATCCCGTGATGGAAGCCACCGGCTCCCCCGCGGTTCTCGGCCAGGGTGCGATGGGTGACTCCCGCACCCGCCAGCCAGTCGCCGGTGCCGTCCGACGAGGCGTTGTCGACGACCAGGACCTCGTCGACCTCCGGCACTTCCCGGAGCCGGGCGACCAGGCGTTGCAGCAGCTCGAGCCGGTTGAAGGTCACCACCACCGCCACCACACGCACGCCGGACACCCTACGGCCGGCCCAGGTGGTTCTCGGGCCTCGGTAGGTTGGGGCCGTGGACACCGACGCGATCCTGACCCTTCTGCAGGATGTCGCCGCGGAGGTGATCGACCCCCGGTTCCGGACCCTGACCGACGAACAGGTCGGGGAGAAGAACCCCGGAGACCTGGTGACCGTCGCCGACCACGAGGCGGAGGTGCTGATCACCGAGGCCCTGCTGGCGGCGTACCCGGGTGCGGTGGTGCTCGGCGAGGAGGCCTTCGCCACCGACGCCGGCCTGCTGCAGAAGTACGCCGCGGCCGAGCACGCCTTCACCGTCGACCCGGTCGACGGCACCAAGAACTTCGTCAACGGCTCGAAGGACCACGCGGTGATGGTCGCCGAGGTGCGCGAGGGCGTGGTCACCCGGGCCTGGATCTGGCAGCCGCAGCACGGCCTGGCCTACGTCGCCGAACGCGGTGGCGGCGCCCAGGTCAACGGCCTGCCCCTCCGCAGGCCCGGGCCGTCCGCCGAGCCGCGCGAGTGGCGTGGCGTCACCAGCCGGAGGCGGTGGCTCGGACGCGAGCTCCCCGGGCTGCGCCCGCTCGAGCTGACCTGGGTCTGCTGCGGCGTCGACTACCCGCACCTCGTCGCCGGGCACGCCGACTTCGTGCTCTACGGACACGACAACCCCTGGGACCACGCCCCGGGATCGCTGATCCTGCGCGAGTCCGGGGCCTACCTCGGCACCCTCGACGGCCGCGACTACGACCCACGCCGATCCGGCACCGGCCTGGTGGCGGCCGCCGACCGGGCGACGTACGACGCCGTCGTGGAGCGCCTCGGGTCCTAGCAGGCCGTGCCGAGGTCCTCGGCCTCGTTGGCGGCGTAGCCCTCGTCGCGGGAGCCGATGGAGCCGCCGGTGACCGTCTCCGGGGCCTTCTTCCTGGTCGAGGGCGGCGGTGCCGTGCCCTCAGCCTGGTCGATCGCCGCGTCCACCCTGTCCTGGATCAGGTCGATGTCCGGCTCGGCCGGGTTGATCATCGGCGGCACCAGGGAGAGCGTGGAGATCTTCTGGTCGCGGGCCTTGAGCGCCAGCGACAGGAACGTGTCGAACTCGGACCCCGGCAGGTTGGTGGACAGCAGCTCGGTCGAGGCCCGGGCCAGGTCCTCGAAGTTGGCGAGCGCCTGCTGCGGGCTGACCTGACGGAGCATCGCGTTCATCACGCACTTCTGCCGCGCCATCCTCGAGTAGTCGTCGGAGCCTTCGCGGGCCCGGGCGTACCAGAGGGTCTCGAAGCCGTCGAGCTGGCGGGTGCCGGGCTCGAGGTAGCCGGTGACGTCGGAGCCGAGGCCGCCGACCGGGATCGGGTCGCGCACCGTGAGCTCCACGCCGCCGACCGCGTCGACCAGGCTCTTGAAGCCCTCGAGGTTGACCATCGCCCAGTAGTTGACCCGCAGCCCGGTGATCCCCTCGACGGCCATGACCGTCGCGTCGACCCCGGGGTTGTCCGACGTCGGGAAGAGCTGGGTGTTGTCGCCGGCCCAGGTGCTGACGCCGTTCAGGTAGCAGCCGTCACAGGTGAAGCCGTCGGGGAACTGCTCGTCCATCACCGTGCCCTCGCGGAACGGGAAGTTCTCCATGTTGCGCGGCAGGCTGATCAGCACGGTGCGTCCGGTGTCGGCGTCGATCGACGCGATCGTCATCGAGTCGGGCCGCAGCCCCCAGCGCCCGGCGCCGGAGTCGCCGCCCATCAGGAGCACGTTGAAGCGCCCGTCATGGGCGTCGGTGACCTCACCGTCGCCGGCAAGGGTGACGATCAGGTCGCGCTGGACGCCAGCCAGGTGCGCGCCGAACAGCAGGCTGCCGGCGACGGTCAGGCACAGGACGCCGTTGACGCTGATGACCGCGCGACGGTGGCCGAGGCCCAGGGACAGGGGCTGGCCGAGCCGCCAGGCGTCGACGAGGAGGAGGGCCCAGCCGATCGCGGCGGCGATCAGCGCGAGCCGCAGCAGGAGCAGCAGCGCGGTGTTGAACCCGAGCCAGAAGACGAGATCGCGGTGCACCGCGATCGCGAGCAGGGTGAGGGCCAGGAGGCCGAGCAGGCAGACCCAGATCCGCAGGGCGACCAGGCCCACCCGCCGGTTGCCGGCGACGAGCTGGGCGGACCCGGGGGCGACCAGCGTCATCGCCATCAGGGACAGCGCGCGACGGAACCGCACTCTGGCGGCGCGCTCGGACACGGGGGGCATCAAGCGCCTTTCTGCTGGGGAAGAAGCAGGGGCTCGGGCCAGTATCACCAGTCACATGCGTCACATCGTGGAGCGACGCGCCGGGATCACCCCGTGGCCGTGTCGCGTCCCGAGTCGATCTCCTGCTTCTTGGCCAGGCGATGTGCCCGCCGGATCTCGGCCTCGCGCATCCGGCGTACCTCCTCGGGGGACTCCGGCAGCAGCGGCGGTACGGCGCGCGGCCGGCCGGCCGTGTCCACCGCCACGAAGACGAAGTACGCCGACGCGACGTGCAGCGGCTCCGACGAAGGGTCGTTCCACGGCTGCGCCTCGACGCGGACGCCGATCTCCATCGAGGAGCGGCCGGCCCAGTTGACCTGGCCGAGGGTGCGCACGATGTCGCCGACGTGCACCGGCTCCAGGAACGCCATCTCGTCGAGCGCCGCCGTGACCGCCGGCCCCGCGCTGTGCCGCTGGGCCACCGCGCCGGCGGTCGAGTCGGCGAGCTTGACGATCTCCCCGCCGTGGATGTTGCCGAGCAGGTTCGCCTCCCGGCTCGACGTCATGATCGCGAGCGACACCCGCGCGAAGGAGGGAGGGTGGCCGGGCAGGACGGTCATGTACCGCACGGTAGCGTCAGGCGCATGGCAGATCGTCCTGGTCGAGGCGGGTCCGGGGACGGCCCGAACTTCAACTGGCTCTACGGCGGCAAGGGGAAGTCTGAGCCGGACAACCCCGACGCCACCCGGGCGATCCGGCGCCAGCCACGACCCGACGACGAGAGCACGAGGGTGATGAGCTCGCAGCCCCGCGAGACCGCGCGACCCACGCCACCACAGGTCGCGCCCCAGCCGGCGGCCCCGCCTGCCGGCACGGCGTACCGCGGCGGCGGAGGTGGCGCGAGCAGGTTCCGCCGGCCGAGGTTCTGGATCCGCACCGTGCTGGTGGTGGTCCTGCTCTGGATCGTCTACCTGGTGGCGGTGCCGATCTTCGCCTGGCAGAACGTGGAGAAGGTCGCCTGGGAGCCCGAGGGTGACCGCCCCGGCGACCAGCCCGGCAACACCTACCTGATGGTGGGCAGCGACTCGCGCGCCGGCCTCTCGAAGGAGGAGCGCAAGGAGCTCGGCACCGGCAACGCGAGCGGCAACCGCACCGACACGATCATGCTCCTGCACACGGGTGACGGGCCGAACCTGCTGATGTCGATCCCCCGCGACTCGCCGTACGACGGCGGCAAGATCAACGCGGCGTACTCCTCGGGTGGCCCGGAGGGTCTGGTCAGCGCGGTCGAGGGACTCACCGGGATCCGGGTCGACCACTACGTCGAGATCGGCATGGGCGGCGTGGTGGGAATCGTCGACGCCGTCGGCGGCATCGAGATCTGCCCGAAGGAGAACATCAACGACCCGAAGGCGAAGCTGCGGATCAAGAAGGGCTGCCAGGAGGCCGACGGGCAGACCGCCCTCGGCTACTCCCGTTCCCGCGCGTCCGCGCTGAGCGACCTCGATCGGGTGCAGCAGCAGCGCGAGGTGGTCGCGGCGATCGGCTCGAAGGTGGTCTCGCCCTGGTCGGTGATCAACCCGGTCCGTTACTGGCGCCTCAACAACGCGCTGCCCGACTTCTTCGTTTTCGGCGAGGGCATGGGCCCGATCCGCGCCGGGCAGTGGGCGATGGCGATGACCAAGGTCAACGGCACGGACGGCCTCACCTGCACGGTTCCCCTGGCCAGCGGCTCCGCGGAATGGGACGAGGACCGGTCCCAGAAGATGTTCCGGGCGGTCATCGAGGACAACACCGACGCCATCGGCAAGGACCTGTGCACCCCCTCGGGGCTGCCGCCGGGCGTCGCTCCGGACTGACCGGCATGCCCGACTACGAGACCCTGCTGTGGGACGTCGACGCCGACGGAATCGCGACCCTGACCCTGCACCGGCCGGACGCGCTCAACGCGTTCGACGTGACCATGGCCCGCGAGCTCGAGCAGGTGTTCCTGACCGATGCCCGCGACGACGCGGTACGCGCGGTGGTGGTGACCGGCTCGGGCCGCGCCTTCTGCGCCGGCATGGACCTCTCCGCCGAGGGCAACGTCTTCGGCCTCGACGAGTCGGTGACGCCGACGCCGGACGACCTGCGCGGGCACCTGACCGAGGAGCCCTACCACGACGGCGTTCGTGACACCGGCGGCCGCGTGACGCTCGCGATCCATGCTCTGCCCAAGCCGGTGGTCGCGGCGATCAACGGTCCCGCGGTCGGCATCGGGGCCACCATGACCCTGGCCATGGACCTTCGGCTCGCCTCCACCAAGGCGCGGATCGGCTTCGTCTTCGGTCGCCTCGGCATCGTGCCGGAGGCCTGCTCGACCTGGTTCCTGCCCCGGATCGTCGGCATCCAGCAGGCCCTCGAATGGATCTACTCCGCCGAGATCCTCACCGGGCAGGCGGCGTACGACGGCGGGCTGCTGCGTTCCCTGCACGAGCCGGACGACCTGCTGCCGGCGGCGTACGACCTGGTCCGCTCGTTCGTGGTCGGCCGCTCGCCGGTCGCGCTGGGCCTGGCCAAGCAGCTCCTCTACCGCAACAGCGCGGCGGCCGAGCCCCTCGAGGCGCACCTGTCCGACTCCCTGGCGATGTTCTACACCTCGATCGGCGACGGCAAGGAGGGCGTGGCCGCGTTCCTCGAGAAGCGCGACCCCGATTTCACCGGCAAGGCCTCCGAGCTCCCCCGGGTGTTCTAGGCACCCGATCGCCGTTCGACCCGTTGCGAGAGCCGGGACCGCCGAAGTGGGGGGAACCTCGGCGACCCCGGCCTCTGTCCGCCGTCTCCGGCGTCCACAGCGATTGTACGACTACCTCTTAATCGCCTCGGTCAGAGGTCGGACTGGACGCCGGCGAGCAGCTGCCGGGCCATCACGATCCGCTGCACCTGGTTGGTGCCCTCGTAGATCTGGGTGATCTTCGCGTCGCGCATCATCCGCTCGACCGGGTAGTCGCGGGTGTAGCCGTAGCCGCCGAGCACCTGGACGGCGTTCACGGTGACCTCCATGGCGACGTCGGAGGCGAAGCACTTGGCGGCGGCGCCGAAGAACGTGAGGTCGCCGTCGTTGCGCTCGGAGCGGCCGGCGGCCGCGTAGGTGAGCTGGCGGGCGGCCTCGATCTTCATGCCCATGTCGGCGAGCATGAACTGCAGGCCCTGGAAGTCGGCGATCGGCTTGCCGAACTGCTGGCGCTCCCGGGCGTAGCCCAACGCGTAGTCGAGGGCACCCTGCGCCACGCCGAGGGCCTGGGCGGCGATGGTGACCCGAGTGTGGTCGAGGGTGCGCATCGCGATCTCGAACCCCTCCCCCTCGGCACCGATCATCCGGTCCGCTGGGATCCGCACCTGGTCGAGGTAGACCTCGCGAGTCGGCGAGCCCTTGATGCCCAGCTTCTTCTCCGGCGCACCGAACGAGACCCCTTCGTCCGACTTCTCCACGACGAACGCGGAGATGCCCTTCGCGCGCTTCTCGGGGTCGGTCACCGCGAGCACGGTGTAGTACTCGCTCACCCCGGCGTTGGTGATCCAGCGCTTCACGCCGTCGAGGACCCACTGGTCGCCGTCGCGCACCGCCCTGGTCTTCATGCTCGCGGCGTCCGAGCCGGCCTCCGGCTCGGAGAGTGCGTAGGAGAAGCCGCCTTCGCCCGCGGCCAGCTTGGTGAGGTACTTCTGCTTGAGCTCCTCGCTTCCGCCGAGCATCACCGGCAGCGACCCGAGCTTGTTGACCGCCGGGATCAGCGAGGCCGACATGCACGCCCGCGCGACCTCCTCGATCACCAGCACGGTGGCGAGGGCGTCGGCCCCGGCGCCGCCGTACTCCTCGGGCACGTGGGGCGCGTGGAAGTCGGCGGCCAGCAGGGCGGCCGCTGCCTCCTCCGGGTAGCGACCCTGCTCGTCCACGTCGGCCGCGAACGGCGCCACCTTGGCGTCGCAGACCGCACGCACCGCCTCGCGCACGGCCTGGTGCTCCTCGGACAGGCCGAACATCGGGTAGTCACTCATCGCTCGGGGCTCCGTTCGCTTGCGTCTTGGGGGCGGGTGAGAGGTCATTCCGCGTAGGTGTAGAAGCCACGTCCGGTCTTGCGGCCCAGCAGGCCGGCGTCGACCATCCGCGCGAGCAGCGGGGGCGACGCGTAGAGCGGCTCCTTGAACTCCTCGTAGAGGGAGTCCGCCACCGCCTTGGTCGTGTCGAGCCCGATGAGGTCCGCCAGCGCCAGCGGGCCCTGCGGGTGCGCCGCGCCCAGCACCAGTCCGCGGTCGATGTCCTCGGCCGTGGCGAAGCCCGACTCCAGCATCCGGATGGCGGAGAGCACGAACGGGATCAGCAGTGCGTTGACCACGAACCCGGCCCGGTCCTGGCAGTCGATGGCCTGCTTGCCGAGCGACTCCGACACGAAGGCCCGCGCCCTCTCGGTCGTCTCGGGCGACGTCATCAGGCTCGGCACCAGCTCGACGAGCTTGAGCACCGGCACCGGGTTGAAGAAGTGGATGCCCAGCACCTGCTGGGGTCGCTGGGTCACCACGCCCAGCTTCATGATCGGGATCGAAGACGTGTTGGAGGCCAGGATCGCCTCCGGTGACGTCACGACCTCGTCGAGCCGGCGGAACAGCTCGGTCTTGGCGGCCTCGTCCTCGACGATCGCCTCGACGACCAGCTCACGGTCCGCCAGGGCGCCCAGGTCGGTCTCGACCCGGACCCGGGCCAGCACGTCGTCAGCGGACTCCAGCTTCCCGCGCTCCTCGGCCCGCCGCAGCGACCGCTCCAGCCGCACGGACCCCTTCTCGGCAGCCGCCGCGTTGGCCTCGACCACGATCACGTCGAGGTGGGCCCGGGCGCTCACCTCCGCGATGCCCGACCCCATCAGGCCGAAGCCGACCACACCTACCCGACTCACGTCGCCCACAGGTCCTCCTGGTACTCGATTCCGAATGTATGGTACCTAGTACCAACGGAGATGAGGAGCCCCGCCCATGCCGCAGGCCGTCGAGCGACTGCGCCAGGCCGCGTTCACCCTGTTCGAGCGGCAGGGGTACGACGCCACGACCGTCGACCAGATCGCCGAGCTGGCCGGCGTCGGCCGGACCACGTTCTTCCGGCTGTTCCGGTCCAAGGAGGACGTGATCTTTCCCGACCACACGGACGTGCTCACCCGGGTGCGCGCCCGACTCGCGACCGCCACCGTCGACTCGACGCCGACCGCGGTCACCGAGGCGGCGCGACTGGTGCTGCGCCGCTACCTCGACGAGGGTGAGCTCGCGCGCAGCAGGTACCGGTTGACCCGGTCCATATCCGCGCTGCGCTCCCGCGAGATCGCGCAGATGCAGCAGTACCACCGGGAGTTCCGGGAGTTCGTCCGCGGCTGGACGGGCGAGGAGCCGGGTCGCGACCTGCGGGCCGAGCTGCTCGCGTCGGCGATCGTGGTGGCCCACAACCACGTGCTCCGGCGCTGGCTGCGCGGGCAGACGGAGACGCCGGAGGTCGAGTTCGACGACGCCATGGCGCTGGTGACGTCTCTGCACACGCCGCGGAGCGACACCGGCGGATCGACCGTGCTCGTCCTCGAGACCGGCCGCGATGCGGAGGAGGTCGCCGGGCTGGTCCGGCGGGCCTTGGATGGACGGGCGACCTAGATTGGAAGCATGACCGACTGGCAGGACCCCGACGCAGTGCGCTCCATGCTCGACGACGGCGAGACCTGGGCGGTGGTTGGTCTCTCCGGCAACCCCGCGAAGACGGCGTACCGGATCGCGCAGGTGCTGCAGCAGCGCGGCAAGCGGATCGTTCCGGTGCACCCCAACGCCCCCATCGTGTTGGGAGAGCAGGGCTACGCCACCCTGGCCGACGTGCCGTTCCCCATCGACGTGGTCGATGTCTTCCGCCGATCCGACGCCGCGGGCGAGTTCGCCGACCAGGCCGTCGCGGTCGGCGCCAAGGGCGTGTGGTTCCAGCTCGGCGTGATCGACGAGGCGGCCTTCGAGCGCACCACCGCCGCAGGGGTGCCGATGGTGATGGACACCTGCCCGGCCATCGAGTGGGCCCGCGGCTGACCAAGCCTGTCCTGGAGGACAGCCGCTCGGCACCTGGGGTGGAGGCGGGCGCGCTCCGGCCTTCCTAGCGTCGAGGCCATGACGATCCTCCTCTCGGACCCTCGGGTCTCCGCGGTGCCGGTCATCGAGTGCTCGGAGCCGCTCGTGCGGCTCGAGCCGGCCCTGTCCCCCACCCGCGAGCTGGTCCGGTCCGGTGTGGCGGACCGGCTCGGCGCCGCCCATCTCACGCTCCCGCCCGGCATCGGGCTCCGCGTCGTCGAGGGCCACCGTTCGCTGGCGGCCCAGCAGTCGATCATCACGGCGTACGCCGCCGAGGTCTGCGCCGCGCGGCCGGGCATCTCCGAGGGTGAGCTCGCGGTGCTCACCAGCCGGTTCGTCGCGCCCGTCGAGGTGGCCCCGCACGCCGCCGGGGCCGCCGTAGACCTGACCCTGGTCGACGCCTGCGGTGACGAGCTCGACCTCGGGACGCCCATCGACGCGACGCCCGAGCAGAGCGATGGGCGCTGCTACTTCGCGGCGGACGGGATCGGCGCCGACGCCCGCGCGCACCGCGAGCTGCTGGCCCGGGTGCTGGGCGAGGTCGGGTTGGTCAACTACCCGACCGAGTGGTGGCACTGGAGCTTCGGCGACCGCTACTGGGCTCTGGTGACCGGCGCCGACCGCGCCCACTACGGGCCGGTGACCGTTGCGGAGGCGGCATGAGCGCCGTGGCCCACGCACAGCCCCGGGTCGGCCACGGCCCCCGTCTCCACGTCGACCTGGCAGCGATCGCGGCCAACACCCGGCTGTTCGCCCAGCGGACGCCCGGTGCGCTGATGGCCGTGGTGAAGGCCGACGGCTTCGGCCACGGTGCGGCCGACGTCGCGAGGGCGGCGCTCGGCAACGGCGCGTCGTGGCTGGGCGTGACCAGCATCGACGAGGCCATCGCGCTGCGCCGGGCCGGACTGCGGGTGCCGACGCTCAGCTGGCTGAACCCGCTCGACGCCGACTTCGGTGCCGCGATCGCCAGCGGGATCGATCTCGCCGTGCCCGGCCGCGACCACCTCGAGGCGATCACCCGCTCGGGCATCGGCGCCCGGATCCATCTGCAGCTCGACACCGGGATGGCCCGCGAGGGCGCCGCCCCCGAGGACTGGGCGGGCCTGTGCCGGATGGCCCGCCGAGCCGAGCGGGCGGGCACCGTGCGGGTGATCGGCGTGATGGGCCACCTGGGATGCGCCGACGAGCCCGACGACCCCGACAACTCCGCCGGCCGCGCCCGGTTCAGCTGGGGCGTGGCCCGTGCCCGCGAGGCCGGGCTGCGCCCGCCCCTGCGTCACCTTGCCGCGACGGCGGCCACCTTGACCGACCCGCTGAGCCACCACACGCTCAGCCGGGTGGGCGCCGGCTTGGTCGGGATCGACCCGTCGCACACGACCGTCCTGCAGCCCGCGATGACGCTGACCGCACCGGTCGTCGGCGTACGCCGGGTCCGGGCCGGCACCCCGGTCGGCTACGGGCACGACTGGTCGGCGACCCGGCGGACCCACCTCGCCCTGCTCCCTCTCGGGTACGCCGACGGGCTGCCGCGCGCCACCGGCGGCCGCGCCGAGGTGCTGCTCGGCGCCCGGCGATGCCCCGTCGTGGGGCGGATCTCGATGGACCAGGTGGTCGTCGACGTCGGCGACGACCCGCCCGCCCTCGGCGACACCGCGGTCGTGTTCGGGCCCGGCCGTGGCGGCGAGCCCACGGTGGCCGAGTGGGCGGCCTGGGCCGACACCATCGAGCACGAGATCGTGACCGGTATCGGCGCCCGGGTCGGCCGATGAGGCGCGACCAGCGCGCCCGGGTCGCGGTGATCGGTGGCGGTGCCAGCTGCGAGCACATGGTGTCGCTGGCCTCCGCCGCGGCCATCTGCTCGGCGCTCGATCCCGCGACCTACGACGTGGTGCCGCTGACCATCGACCCACACGGTGTCTGGCACGACCGCGGCGGGCGCCCGATCGGCCTGACCGGCGCCACCCACGTGCTGCGCAGCTGCGACGTTGCCGTGCCCGCCGTGCACGGGCCGCACGGGGAGGACGGGACGCTCGCCGCACTCTGCGAGCTGGCTGGGCTGCCCTACGTCGGGTCGGGCGTCGGTGCCGGTGCGATCGCCATGGACAAGTGGGCCACCAAGCTCGTGGCCCAGGCACTGCGCGTGACCACCGCGCCCGGCGTCCTGCTCACCGCGGCCACGGCGGCGGCGTACTCCTGGACCCATCCGGTGGTGGTCAAGCCGGTCTCGGCCGGCTCGAGCCACGGCGTGAGCCTGGTCCGCGAGCCCGATGCCCTCGGGCCGGCGCTCGACGCGGCGCTCGCCCTCGACCGACGGATGCTGGTCGAGGACCTCGTGGTCGGACGCGAGATCGACATCGCCGTGCTGGGGCGTCCCGACGGCGAGCGGCTCGTGTCGCCGGCGCTGGAGGTCGTGGTCGACGGCCTGTTCGACCACGAGACGAAGTACGGCGGCGCC
>JALZCZ010000192.1 GCA_030862825.1 Actinomycetota bacterium
GTGCTCCACTGTGATGGGGCTACTCTCTGTTGGGAAGTAGGCACCCTGAAGTTGTGCAGGCACCCAGGGGTAAGTGCCGGGCAGGGTTGAAGTAGGGGGTGCCGGAATCCCCGGTCCACCGGGGAAACCGGCACTTCCCTGGGGTTGCAACACCCGAGAAGGGCGAGTTTCCCCGGTCCACCGGGGAAACCGGCACCTCAGTGGGTTTGCAACACGCGAGAAGGGCAAGTTTTCCCGGTCCACCGGGGAAACCGGCACTTCTCTGGGGTTGCAACACCCGAGAAGGGCGAGCATCCCCGGGCCACCGGGGAAACCGGCAACACGGACACGACTTGAAGGAGCAGCGATGGCAACCCGTACCGCAGAGCAACGCCGGCAGGACGCGAAGGAAGCCTTCGACGCGTTCCTCGCCGAGTGCCCGAGCCGCAAGCTGCTGGACCGGATCTCCGACAAGTGGGTCACGCTGGTGCTCTGCTCGCTCGCCGACGGCCCGTTGCGCTTCTCCGAGGTCTCGCGTCGCCTGGCAGGGGTCAGCCAGAAGATGCTGACCCAGACCCTGCGCAGCCTCGAGCGCGACGGGCTGGTGACCCGCGAGGTGACGGCGTCGGTGCCGGTGCGGGTCGACTACGAGCTGACCGACCTCGGCCGGTCGCTGCTGGGCCCGATCGCAGCCATGAAGGCCTGGGCCGAGGAGCACATGGCGCAGGTGCAACGCGCCCAGGAGGGCTACGACCGCGAGCAGGCGGTGTCGGCATGAGCAACCCGGATGCGCGTCCCGACGAGATGACCTGCGCGTCGGAGCCGGCGAGCGGCGTGGAGATCATGACCCCACGCGAGGTGCCCCTGGGCGGCCTGCGCGCGATGACCGTACGCCGTACGCTCCCCCAACGCGAGCGCTCCCTGATCGGCGCCTGGTGCTTCGCCGACCACTACGGTCCCGACCTGGTCGCCGACACCGGGGGCATGAGCGTGGCGCCGCACCCCCACACCGGGCTGCAGACCGTGAGCTGGCTGTTCACCGGCGAGATCGAGCACCGCGACAGCGCCGGCCACCATGCGATGGTGAGGCCGGGGGAGGTCAACCTGATGACCGCGGGCCGGGGCATCAGCCACTCCGAGGTCTCGACCGCAGGGACGACCCAGCTGCACGGCGCCCAGCTCTGGGTGGCTCTCCCGGACGCGGCAAGGGATGGCGACCCGGGCTTCGAGCACTACGCGCCGGACCCGGTCACCGGCCCCGGCTGGGAGGCCCGGGTCTTCCTCGGCTCGCTCCTCGAGGACACCTCGCCGGTGACCACGCACACCCCGCTGCTCGGCGCAGAGCTCCTGCTCGCGGCCGGTGCCTCGGTGACGCTCGACGTCGACCCCGCCTTCGAGCACGGGGTGCTCGTCGATGCCGGGGTGCTGAGCGTGGCCGGGCACGAGACCAAGCCCGCCGAGCTCGCCTACGTGCCCGTCGGCCGCGACCGGATCGAGCTGACCGCCCTGGGCGAGCCGGCCCGGGTGCTCGTGCTCGGCGGCCCGCCGTTCGGGGAGGCGATCGTGATGTGGTGGAACTTCGTCGGGCGCAGCCACGAGGAGATCGTCGGCTTCCGCGAGGAGTGGCAGGCACAGATCGACGGCGATCGGCTCAACGACGGACGGTTCGGCGTACCCGTCGACGACCCCCTGCCCCCCATCCCCGCCCCGGAACTCCCCAACGCCCGGCTCAGGGAGCGGCGCTGACCATTGCGACCTCACGATGACAGCTGTGACGGTCGGCCAGTAGCTCCAACGGGTCAGTAACCTGCGGCCGCGGCGCCCACACGATGGGTTAAGCGGATCGTCACCGGGAGGTGATGGCGTTCCCGCGGCGGTCCAGAAGGTTGAGCCACATGACCGACGAGCACGACTTCACCGGCCTCAGGGCCACCTACCTCAACTGCACGCTCAAGAAGAGCCCGGAGCCCAGCCACACCCAGGGCCTGGTCGACGTGAGCGCCGCGATCATGCGCAAGCACGGCGTCCAGGTCAGCGAGGTCCGGCTCATCGACCACGACGTCGCAACCGGCGTCTATCCGGACATGCGCGAGCACGGCTGGGAGACCGACGCGTGGCCGGACCTCTACCCCGGCATCTTGGCCAGCGACATCCTGGTGATCGCCGGCCCGATCTGGCTGGGCGAGAACTCGAGCGTCACCAAGCAGGCGATCGAGCGGATCTACGCACTGAGCGGGATGTTGAACGACAAGGGCCAGTACCTCTTCTACGGGCGGGTCGCCGGCTGCCTGATCACCGGCAACGAGGACGGCATCAAGCACTGCGCCCAGAACGTCCTCTACAGCCTCCAGCACGTCGGCTACACGATCCCGCCGAACGCCGACGCCGGCTGGATCGGCGAAGCCGGCCCCGGCCCCTCGTACCTCGACCCCGGCAGCGGCGGCCCCGACAACGACTTCACCAACCGCAACACCACGTTCATGACCTGGAACCTCATGCACCTGGCGAAGATGCTGAAGGACACCGGCGGCGTACCTGGTTACGGCAATGTGCGCTCGGCCTGGGACGCCGGCACCCGCTTCGACTTCGAGAACCCGGAGTACCGCGCCTGATCACATGCCCGGGACGGGCTGTGCCTCGTGGACCTCGATCTCGCAGCCGCCGGGCATGTTGAGGTGTGGGTGGTTGCGCGCCAGCTCGAGAGCCGCGTCCATGTCGTCGGCCTCGAGGATCGAGTAGCCAGCGACCTCGCGCTCGCTCGGCGACGTGCCATCGGTGGTGACCCGGACGCCGCCGGCGAGCGGCGTACCGAAGTCGACCATGCCACTGCCGACCCGGCCGGCCCAGTCGTTCCACGCCTGCATGACACCTTCCATCTGCTCAGAGCTCGGCGGCGCGGCCTCCTCGGGGGTCATCGGTGCGTGGTAGATGAAGACGAACGTGCTCATGGTGCTCTCCTCTGTTCGGATCTCTGTGGGGGGATGGCTCAGGCGGCCACCAGCGGCCGCCGTCCGGCGTACGCCGCCAACCGGTCCATCGGGTTGGCGTCGGCGGCCGGCTCGACCTCCTCGCCGAAGGAGCCGTTGGTGCGGGCGGAGGGTACGAAGACCTCGGCGAGCTCTCGCAGGCACGCCACGACGTCGTCGCGGACCTGCAGGTCCTGGCCGCTGGCGCGGGCGAGGTCCCAGCCGTGGAGGATCAGCTCGACCGGGAGGATGCTCGCGGCGAACGACGCCGGCAGCTCCGCTCCGCCGGGTCCCGGCACGGTGCCGGAGAGGTCGACGGCCCGCCACGCGTCGATCGTCGGCGCGGCCACTGTCGAGACGCGATGCTCGATCGAGCCCTGGCCGGGCTCGGTCACCGTGACCCCGGCCATCGCGCCGAGCCGGACGAGCGACATCGTCAGGTGCTCGACCAGGTCGGCGCACGTGAAGTCGGCGCACGGCGTCGGCTTGTCGAGGTCGTCGTCGTCGAGCCCGCGCAGCACCGGCTGGATCGCGGCGAGCGCCGCGTCGGCGATGACCGCCGGCTGGCTCACGTCCGCCGTCCAGGCGAAGTCGTCGGGGCCGGCATCGCCGGTGGCAGCCATCTCCTCGAGGCGACCGAGGTAGTGGTCCCAGCCCTGGGCGTGCAGGGACTCCAGCCGATCGGTCAGGCCCGCGTGCTCCAGGGTGACGCGGGTGCCCTCACTGGTGGGCTCGATCGTGACCGTGACCGTCGAGGCATCGGGCCCGAGCTCGGGGTTGCCTTCCCAGCCCCAGCCGAACACCAGCCTCCGTCCGGGCTCGATCTCCTTGAATGTGCCCGTGGCCACCTGGCCGGGCGTGATGGTCCAGCGGTACTCACCTCCGGTGCGGAGGTCGACGTACGCCGACACGGTCTGCCAACGGCGCAGCCGCTCGGGATCGGTGATCAAAGTGAACGCCTCATCGGGTGAGACGGGCAGGACGACGGACTTCGTGTAGCTCATGGCTGTGCTCCTGGGTGTGTGGTGCTGCGTAGGTGATGGGCATCGGCGGCGAGCTGGTCGAGCTCGTCGGTCCAGAACCTGTCGATCTCGGCCTGCAGCTTCTGCAGGCCGCCCGGCAGGACTCGATAGATGCGCTGGCGCCCGACCTTCTCGGCCTCCACCAGACCTGCCTCGCTCAGCACTCCGAGATGCTGCGAGATGGCGGACCGGGTCACGGTGAACTCCGCCGCGATCGCGGTGACCGTCAGCGGACGCGATGCCAACAGCTGCAGGATGCGGCGCCGGTTGGGCTCTGCTGCTGCGGAGAAGGCGTCGGACACAGCAATACGTTAGTGGCGGCTAACGTATTTGTCCATGGCGACGGTTGTCGGCGGCCTCGTGCAGGATGCTCGTCATGGGACCGGTGATCGGTGAGGACGGCGTCGCCCGCTGCCCGTGGGCGGGCGGTCCGGGCGTGATGCGCGACTACCACGACGAGGAGTGGGGCAAACCCGTCAGCGGCGAGTCGGCCTACCTCGAGCGGCTGACCCTCGAGGCCTTCCAGTCGGGCCTGTCGTGGTCGACGATCCTCAACAAGCGCGAGGCGTTCCGCGAGGCGTTCGCCGGCTTCGACGCCGACCGAATCGCGGTCTACGACGACAGCGACGTCGCCCGCCTGATGGACGAGCCGCGGATCGTCCGCAACCGGATGAAGATCGACGCCGCGATCGCCAACGCCCGAGCCACGGTGGCGCTCCGGGACGCAGAGGGGCTCGAGGCCTTCGTCCTCTCCTACGCACCCGACGACCCGCCCGCCTGGCGGACGACAGACGAGATGGCGACCACCTCCGCGGAGTCCGTCGCGCTCTCGAAGGCACTGAAGAAGAAGGGCTTCGCGTTCGTCGGGCCCACCACGATGTACGCGCTGATGGAGGCGATCGGCATCTTCGACCCGCACCTGGTCGGCTGCCACCGCCGCAGGTCCTGACCCGCCCTCCCGCAAACTCTGCGCGAGGATGTCCGGTGTGATCACCGGACTGACCTGGCTGCTGGGCTGCCAGCTGGTGGGGGAAGTGCTGGTCCGGCTCACCGACGTGCCGGTGCCGGGCCCGGTGGTCGGGATGCTGCTGCTCTTCCTCCTCCTCCGTGTACGCCGCTCGGGCGACAACGCCACGGTGGTCCGGGCCGGCGACGGCCTGCTTCGTCATCTGCAGCTGATGTTCGTGCCGGCCGGCGTGGGTGTGGTCGCCTACGTCTCGACCCTGCGCGACGACGCCCTGCCGATCGCGGTCGCGGTAGGTGTGTCCTGGCTGCTGGGCCTGGCCGTGGTCGGCTGGACGGTCACCGTGCTGGTCCGGCCGCGACCCGGCGAGGGCCGATGAGCCGGCTCGAGGAGACCTGGGACTGGGCGATCCACTCGCCGGTGTTCTTCCTGCTGCTCACCCTGGCGGCGTACTGGCTGGGGCGCGAGCTCCGCGACCGCACGGGTGGTCACTCCCTGGCCCAGCCGGTGCTGGTCGCGATCGTGATCATCGCCCCGGTGATCACCCTGCTCGAGGTCGACTACGACGACTACCGGTCGGGCACCGAGCTGATCGCGTTCATGCTCGGCCCGGCGACGGTCGCGCTGGCGGTCCCTCTGCATCGCAACGCCCACCGGCTCACCGGACGCGTCGTGCCGCTGCTGGTCGCGGTCGTCGTCGGCGCCGTGGTCTCGGTCGGCAGCGCGATCCTGCTGGTCCGCGCCCTCGGCGGTGACGACCTGCTCGCGCGCACCCTGGCCCCCAAGGCCGCGACCACCCCGGTGGCGATCGCGATCGCCGAGCGGGCCGACGGCATCGCCCCGCTCGCCGCCGTGCTCGCGATCATCGCCGGCATCCTCGGCGCGGTGGCGGGTCCGCGGGTGCTGACCCTGCTCCGGGTCCGCGACCACCTGGCCCGCGGCCTCGCACAGGGCGCCGTGTCGCACGGCATCGGCGCGTCCCGGATGCTGCACGACGACGAGACCGAGGGCGCCTTCGCGGGCCTCTCCATGGGCCTCACCGCGCTGGCCATCAGCCTGGTCCTGCCGGTCTTGGTCGCCGTCCTGCTGTGAGCGCGGCGCCCGGAGGACGGTCACGTCGCCGACGACGTGGGGGCCCGCCGGTAACTTGACCCCATGACGCGTGTGCATGCCTTCGGTGACGACGCCCTCGGTGATCTGGACGCGGTGGGGCTGGTCGAGGCACTGCACGCGGGCCAGGTCTCGGTGCGCGAGGTGGTCGACGCTTCCATCGCCCGGGTCCAGCAGGTCAACCCCCGGCTCAACGGCATGGCGTTCACCGCCTACGACCACGCTCGCGCGCAGGCGCGCGACCCTCGGGGCGGCTTCTTCGCCGGGGTGCCCACCCTGATCAAGGACAACGTCGACGTGGCCGGCATGCCCACCGGCCAGGGCGCCGACTCCTGGGTCGGCCACCCCGCCCGGCGGGATGGCGACTTCGCCCGGATGTACCTCGCCACCGGGCTGATTTCGCTGGGGAAGAGCCAGCTCTCGGAGTACGGCTTCAGCGCGGCGGCCGAGCACCCACGGCTCGGCGCCGTGCGCACCCCGTGGTCCACCGACCACGTCGCCGGGGCGAGCTCGGCCGGTTCGGGGGCGCTGGTCGCGGCCGGCGCCGTACCGATCGCGCACGCCAACGACGGCGGCGGTTCGATCCGCATCCCCGCCTCTGTCAACGGCCTGGTGGGGCTCAAGCCCACCCGCGACCGGCTGGCCCAGGACAAGCAGATGCGCGACATGCCGATCCGGATCGTCTCCGACGGCGTGCTCACCCGATCCGTGCGCGACAGCGCGGCCTTCTTCCGCGAGGCCGAGAAGGTCTACCGCGCGCTCGCGCTGCCGCCGGTCGGGGACATCACCCGCCCGGGCCGCAAGCGGCTCCGGATCGCGGTGCACACGGCCGGTGTCGGCCGCGGTGCGGACGCCGAGGTCACCGAGCTCACCATGAAGACGGTGCGGCTGCTCGAGGAGCTGGGCCACACCGTCGTGGAGGCGGACGCACCGGTGAGCGAGGGCTTCCCCGACGACTTCCTCCTCTACTGGTCGATGCTCGCGATGTTCCTGCTCCGCACCGGCCGCCGCTACCACGGCCGCACCTTCGACAGGACCCTCCACGACAGCCTCACCCTCGGCCTGGCCCGGCACGCGACGCGCAACATCCACCGGATCCCGGGCGCGATCCGGCGGCTCAAGCGGGCCGGAGTGGCGGCGTCCGCCTTCTACACGCAGTACGACGTCGCCCTGACGCCGACGCTCGCGCACGAGACCCCGCGGGTCGGCCGCCTCGACCCGACCCAGGACTACGCCACGATCGTCGACCGGCTGCTCGACTGGGTGGCGTTCACGCCACTGCAGAACATCACGGGCGACCCGGCCATCTCGCTGCCGCTGGCGACGACCTCGGGAGGGCTGCCCCTGGGCATGATGTTCGGAGCCGGCGCCGGTCGTGAGGCGATGCTGCTGGAGCTCGCCTACGAGCTCGAGGAAGCCGCCCCGTTCGCGAAGATCACCGCGTCGTGACCGCCGCCCCGAAGTACACCCACGGCCACGCGGAGTCGGTCCTGCGCTCGCATCGCTGGCGCACCGCCGACAACTCCTGCGCCTATCTGCTGCCGCACCTGCAGCCGGGGATGTCGCTGCTCGACGTCGGCGCCGGACCGGGCACCATCACCGCCGACCTGGCGAGGCGGGTGTCCCCGGGCCGGGTCACTGCGCTGGAGGCCAACGACGACGCGATCGCGCTGAGCCGCGGCGAGCTCACGGCCCAGGGCATCGACGCCGACTTCGTGGTGGGCGACGTCCACGCCCTCGACCTGCCCGACGACTCCTTCGACGTCGTGCACGCCCACCAGGTGCTCCAGCACCTGGCCGACCCGGTGCAGGCGCTGCGGGAGATGCGCAGGGTCTGCCGGCCGGGCGGGATCGTGGCCGTCCGCGACAGCGACTACCGGGCCTTCGCCTGGTATCCCGAGCTTCCCGATCTCGCCCGGTGGATGGAGCTCTACCAGGTCGCGGCCCGGGCCAACGGCGGCGAGCCGGACGCCGGACGCCGACTGCACGCGTGGGCCCGCGCGGCGGGGTTCGGGCAGGTCACGTCGACGACCGACACGTGGTGCTTCACCGACCCCGACGACCGCGCCTACTGGGGCGGCATGTGGGCCGACCGGATCCTGACCTCCGCGCTCGCGGACCAGCTGCTCGCCGAGGGCCGCGCCACCCATGCGGAGCTCGAGGCGATCTCGGCCGCGTGGCGCGCATGGACCGACGACCCCGACGGCTGGATCGCGATCCTGCACGGCGAGATCATCGCGACCGCCTGACGGTCAGCTCGAGTCCCGCTCGACGTAGCCCGACAGCAGAGAGGCCAGCTCGGCAGGCCGGCTCAGCGCGACGCAGTGGCCGCTGGCGATCTCGTCGGGCACGATCCCGAGCCGGTCCGCGACGACCCTGCGCATCAGGGCGGCGGGGAAGAACCGGTCATCGGTGCAGAGCACGAACTCCGTGTGCACCGGGGGCAAGGCGTCGAGTGGCCGATCCTCGTCGGTCAGGGTGCCGGTCCGTTCCCGCGCCATCGCCTCCTCGGCGAGCCCACGGGGGACGTCGTGGAAGAACGCGACGTGCGGGTCCTCGTGTCCGGTCAGCCCCCCGTCGAGGGCGGCCTGCTCGCGCACCGCACCGGAGTAGTCGACGGCCGACCACCAGTGGGCCGGCGACTCGCCGGCCTTCGGCACCATCCCGGCGACGTACACGAGCATCTCGGTGGGCAGCCGGGCGGCCGCGAGGGTCGCGGCGAAGGCGCCGAACGACTGCCCCACGACGACCACCTCGTCGGCGCCGGCTCCCGCCTCGACGACGCGGTCGGCGCACGCCACGAGGCTGGTCTCGCCGTCCGGAAGGTCGGGGGCGGCGGTCTCGAAGCCGCGCTCCCGGAGCTCCGCTTCGACCAGATGCCAGTACCAGCCGGAGTCGCCCGCGCCGTGCACGAGCACGAACCTCGGGAGCCCGGTCACGGCCGCTTCACCACGGCGCTGAGAGACTGGGAAGAGCCCGCACGAACCGATTTCTCGTTCACCGATCCCCCTGTGTATCGTTCTCCGACGTTGCCCCTTTAGCTCAGTCGGCAGAGCGTCTCCATGGTAAGGAGAAGGTCTACGGTTCGATTCCGTAAAGGGGCTCTGGGTGCGATCCCGCACCTATCCTTGGCGGGGTAGCTCAGGTGGTTAGAGCACACGGCTCATAATCGTGGTGTCGCGGGTTCGAGTCCCGCCCCCGCTACAGCAAGACACATTCCAGCAGAAGGACTTCCCGTGGCCAGCAAGAGCTCCGACGTTCGCCCCAAGATCACGCTCGCGTGCGTGGACTGCAAGGAGCGCAACTACATCACCAAGAAGAACCGGCGCAACGACCCCGACCGCATGGAGCTGTCGAAGTTCTGCCCGCGCTGCCGCAAGCACACCGAGCACCGCGAGACTCGCTGATCCCAGCTCGTTTCGGTTGGCCCGTCAGAAGGTTTCTGACGGGCCAACGTCATTTCAACTACGGCGACCCGGCGCGACCGCGAGGGCCAGGCCGGCGAGCGTCCAGCACGTCAGCACCAGCAGCGGCAGGCCCGACCCGGCGCCGTCGAAGAACGCGGTCGACCGCAGCGCCGTGCCGGTGGCTCCCGGAGGCAGCAGCTGGCCGAGCCATCCGAGCGGCAGCAGCTCGGGCGCCGAGGTGATCCCCGAGAGGGGGTTGCCGACGAGCAGCATGGTCAGCGCGGCCAGGCCGATGCCGGTGTGGCCGAGGATGGTACCGAGCCCGACCACGCTCAGGCTGATGGCGGCGATGCCGAGGGCGATGACGCCGGCGTCGGCCCAGTAGCTTCCCTCCAGGACGTCGAGCCACCCCTGCAGCACGCCGGCCAGGACCAGCCCGCTCGAGGCCGATGTGCCGAGCGCCGTAGCGATCCGCTGTCGCGCGGTCGACAGCGCCAGCGAGGCGACCGCTCCGGTCAGCAGGCCACCCAGCACCAGGGGGAGCGCACCCGCGCCGAACGTCGCGCCGCGCGGGTCGTCCGCAGGTGCCGCCACGATGTCGGTGACCTCGGCGTCGAGATCTCCGGCCATCTCCCCGAGCAGCTGCGCGACGACGGGCGACGCGGCGCTGGCGACCAGGATCTCGACCTGGCCGTCGGGGGAGGGGACGAACCCGGCGTACGCCTCCCGGTCCCGGAGGGCGTCGACGGCCGCGGCCCGGTCCGCGACGGGAGAGACGTCGAAGGCGTCGTCGCCGGCCCGCTGGCCGAGCTGGTCACCGAACCGGTCGGCCGCGTCGTCCGGGCCGGCGACCACGACGGGGAGCGAGCGCGGTTCCAGCTGGCTGGTCGGCCACGTGAATGCCGTCAGCAGGACGGCGACGAGCGTGGTC
>JALZCZ010000208.1 GCA_030862825.1 Actinomycetota bacterium
ACGCCGACGAGGACGTGGCTGCCGCCGAGGCGGGGACCGCTCCGGCTCCACCTGAACGCGACTACGGCGAGCCCGGCGAGTCCTTCGACCGCCACTCCCCGTTCTACTTCGGGTTCGTCGCCGGCCTCGGCGCCCTCGTCGCCTGGTTCTTCTTCTCGGCGATCGCCGGCATCGGCTCGGTGCTGATGCTGGTCGTGGTCTCGATGTTCCTCGCCGCCGGCCTGAACCCGTCGGTGGAGTGGTTCGAGCGACGAGGCCTGCGCCGGGCGTGGGCCCTGGTTGTGGTGATCGTCGCCGTCCTGGGCGCGCTCGCGCTGTTCGTGGTCGCGATCGTCCCGGTCATCACCGACCAGGTGCGGGCGCTCAGCGACAGCGTTCCCGGGTGGCTCGACGAGCTGCAGCAGAACGAGCGGATCCAGGAGCTCAACGAGCGCTACGACGTCCTCGACCGGATCCGCGACTACGTCGCCAACGGTGACTTCGCCGGCAGCCTGTTCGGTGGCGTGCTCGGGTTCGGGCTGAAGATCATCTCCGCGGTCTTCAACGCGTTCATCATCATCGTGCTGACGCTCTACTTCCTGTCGTCGCTCGACCTGACGAAGGGCGCCCTCTACAAGCTGGCTCCGGCCTCGCGCCGCGACCGGGTCACCCTGCTCGGCGACCGGATCATCCACAACGTCGGGGGCTACGTCTCCGGTGCGTTCGTGGTCGCGATGTGCGCCGGCATCACGTCGCTGGTCTTCCTGTTCGTCGTCGGCCTCGGCGAGTACGCCGTCGCGCTGGCCTTCGTGGTCGCGCTGCTCGACGTGATCCCGATGATCGGGGCCACGCTCGGCGCGGTGATCGTCACCGCGATCGCCTTCGCCACCGACATCAAGATCGGCATCGCCTGCGCGATCTTCTACATCCTCTACCAGCAGATCGAGAACTACGTGATCTACCCGCGGGTGATGGGGAAGACCGTCGACGTGCCCGGCTCGGTGATCGTGATCGCCGCCCTGATCGGTGCCGCGCTGCTAGGCATCGTCGGCGCCCTCCTGGCGATCCCCACCGCCGCGGCGATCCTGCTGATCATGCGCGAGGTCGTGGTGAAACGGCAGGACGCGCGTTAGCTCAGCCCTGCGGGCCGATGAAGTAGTCGTGCATCCAGTTCACGTCGGTACCCGGAGAGGCGTAGACGACCGCCGGAATGCCACCTACCGCCCACGGGTCTGCCATGTCGCGGCTCAGGCGCCGCGGAAGCACGTCGGGGGCGTCGAGGTCCGCGACCTGTGGGCACCCCCGAGCCTGGGTGCTGACGACGTAGCGCCGCTCCCGGAAGTTCAGGACCACCCAGCTGTCGTCGCTGCCGGTGTCGCAGCCGCGCCCGACCGGGATCGGAGCTCCTCTGTCAAATGCCTCCTCGAACTCTCGTGCGGCCGCATCCGACACCACGCCGGAGTAGGTGAGTCCGATGACGCCGGCATCGTCGCGTGCATAGGCACACACGGTCATGCCGCGAGTCGGGCCGCCGAAGTCGGCATCGATGGGAACCGTCGGCGGCTGCTCGAGCTCCGAGAAGCACTGCTCGCCGCCGCCGGCTGAGCCGATTATCCGCTCTCGCAGAGCCGCGTTGTCCGAGGCAACGGTCAGGTTGCTGCCGTTGACCTCGACGGTCTCCTGGACGAAGCCCTCGCCGAGGTCGACGGTGCCGGTCGGGATCTGCGCCCCGAGCCACACGTACGGCGCCTGCGGGCCTCCAGGCCGGTTGTCGGGGTAGGGCACGCACACGTCGGTGAGGGTGATCGGCCGACCGACGTAGCCTCGCGTCGGCTCGCCCTCCAGCTTCGCGCCGTCGGGGCCGATCGCGGCCCCGGGGTAGCAGGAGACCAGACCTCCGGACTCCACGGGAGCGCCACCGTACCCCCAGTCGGCCGGCACCTCGACCCGCATGTCTCGCCAGTACTCCGTGCGCCACTCGGCCGGGAGGCTGTCGTCGCCACGATCGGCCGGCAGTGGCTCGTCGCCGCCGCGGACGAGCAGCCCGGTCACGGTGGCGGCCACGACCAGGGCGGCCGCCGCGAGCAGCGCGATCCGGGTGGTGCGGCGACGTGAGGCCGCCTCCTTGACCCGAGCGGCGACCGGCACGGTCGTGTCCACCTCTCCCGCTCGGCGTTCGAGGCTGGTCCGCACCAGCTGATCGAGGTAGTCGTGGTCAGTCATCCACCTGCTCCTGTCGCTCGAGCTCCACGCGCATCGCGGCGAGCGCGCGGTGGACGTAGGTGCGAGCGGAGACCTCGGAGACCTCCAGCAGAGAGGCGATCTCGGCATATTCGAGGTCCTCGTAATAGCGCAGCACCACCGCGGCCCGTTGTTGCCGGGGCAGCCCCGAGCAGACCCGCCAGACGACGTCCGACCCGGCCACGGCATCGGCCGGGTCGGCGGACGTCGCCTCGCGCACCTGGGCGACCGGAAGCTCCCGCCGTCGTCCTCGCCGCCAGCCGGAGATGTGCTCGTTGACGATCATCCGCCGCACGTACTGGTCCGGGTCGCTCGTCCGCCGCACCCGCGGCCACTTCTCCAGGGCGCGGGTCAGCGCCGCCTGCACCGCCTCCTCGGCCTCGTGCTGGGAGCCGGTCACCAGGTAGGCGAACCGCAGCAGGGCAGCAGCACGCGCCTCGACCCAGTCGTCGAACGCCGCGCTCACGCCTCCATCCACGCACGACTCACGCGGTCAGGAAGGGAAATGTTGCACTCGGCCGGCGGATTTCTCCGCCCTCGTCCTGCGGTGCAAGCGGACCTTCCCCTCAGGGCTCCTTGTCGACCTTGAACAGTTTGCGTGTCAGTGCAGGGGTCTCGACCCGTCGCGACCTCGTCCGCGCGCGCTGCTGCTCGCTTGGTCAGGCTGGCGTCGGTTCCGGCCGGACCACGGTCTTCTCGCCGACCTTGACGCCGATCACGCCCACCAGGATCAGCAGGCCGCCGACCATCTGGATCGGGCGGGGCAGCTCGTCGAGCAGCACCCAGGCCCAGACCACACCGGCCACGACCTCGGTCAGGGCCACGAACGAGGCGACGCGGGAGCCGAGGCGGCGGATGGCCGCGATGCCGGTGACGTAGGCGACCGCCGCGGTGACCAGGCCGAGCGCCACGAGCGGCACCCACCAGGCGACCTCGGTGCCGGCGTACGTCGTGGCCGTGGTCGATGCCTCCATCGGCAGCAGTCCGATCACGGCGAGCAGCCCGAGGGCGGCGGCGCCGACGACCAGGCCTCCACCGGCGAGCGTGATCGGCGGGATGCCGGTGCTCTCGTCGGCCGAGATCAGGAAGTACGCCGACGCGCCGACCATCGCTGCGAGCGACCAGAGCACGCCCGGCACGTTCACGGACGCGCCGGACACGACGTCGAGCACGAGCACCAGCCCGACCGCTGCCAGGCCGGCGCCGAGCAACGTGACCGCCCCGGGCCGCTGGCCCTGGCGCAGCCACAGCCAGACCACGACCGCGGCGGGTGCCGTGTACTCGATCAGCAGGGCCGGACCGACCTGCATGTGCTGGACGGCCGAGAAGTAGCAGAACTGGGCGCCCGCGACGGCGAGCAGCCCGTAGCCGACCACGATGCCGGCGCTGCGGCGCAGGACGTGCCACCGCCCGCGCAGGGCCACCACACCGAAGGGTGCGACGACCAGGGCAGCGAGGCCGATCCGCACCAGCACCACCGCACCCGGGCTCCACCCGGTGTCGAGCAGGCCGCGCGCCAGGGCGCCGGAGAGGCCGAACGTGATGGCCGAGACGAGCGCGAAGCCCAGCCCGGACGCCGTGCGCGGACCGACCACCACCATCGTCTTGTCATCCGTCACGGTCGCCATGACACATGACACTATCCCGGGCGAGGTAACCTGTCAATGTGGTTTTTGCCTATGACACCGAGATCGCGCTGCAGGCCGCGGTGATCTTGGTCAACTCTGCCGAGCCCCCCGACACGCTCGAGACGGTCGAGGAGCTCGACGAGTTCTGCACCGACTTCGCCTACACCGGCCGCCGCGATCACACGAAGGCGGAGCTCGACGCCGTACGTCGGATCCGGCCGCGGCTGCGCGAGCTGCTCACGGCCGAGCGCGACGACGCCGTGGCGATCGTCAACGAGATGCTGGCGAACGCCAAGGCCCTCCCCCAGCTGGTCCGGCACGACGACTACGACTGGCACCTCCACGCCGTCGACTACGACCAGCCCCTGGTGACCCGGATCGTGGTGGAGACGGCGATGGCGATGATCGACGTGATCCGCGCCGACGAGATGTCGCGGCTCGACGTCTGTGCCGACGACGACTGCCGGGGCGTCGTGCTCGACCTCTCGCGCAACCGGTCGCGCCGGTTCTGCTCGACGACCTGCGGCAACCGCAATGCCGTCGCGGCCTACCGCGCCCGCAACCGCTAGCCCTGATCGAGGAAGCGCCGCAGCACCTCGACGAACACCTCGGGCTTCTCGGAGTGCACCCAGTGACCGGCTCCCTTGACCGTCACCCTGCGGTTGTGCGGGAACCAGCGGTCCATAGCCGCCACGTAGTCGGGTTTCACGTACGGCGACCGTTCGCCGCCCACCCACAGCACGGGTCCCTCGTACGGCGCCGTGCCGTCCAGCCGCTCCTCCGGCCAGCCGATGATCAGGTCGAGGTCGCGGCCGAGCAGCTCGAGGTTCAGCCGCCAGGTCCACGACGCCGCGTCGCGGCGCAGGCTCTGCAGCAGGAAGCCGCGCACCATCGGGCTCGGGACCGCCTCCTGGAGCGCCTCGTCGGCCTCGCTGCGCCGCTCGAGGGTGTCGAGGTCGATGGCCTGCATCGCCTCGATGTAGCCGGCGAACTCCTCGGCATGGTCGTAGGCCACGGGGGCGACGTCGACGACGACGAGCCGCTCCACCACCTCGGCGTGCAGCAGCGCGACCAGCATCGCGATCTTGCCGCCCATCGAGTGTCCGACCAGCGTCACCGGCTGGTCGGCCGACAGGAGGCTCGCGACCTGGCCGGCGATGGTGACGAAGTCGAAACGCTCGCTCCACGGCGACTGGCCGTGGTCGGGCAGGTCGACCAGCGTCACCCGGTGGTCCGCGGCCAGGGCCTTGGCGATGGCGGTCCAGTTCTTTCCCTGGCCGAACAGCCCGTGGCAGAAGACGACCGGCGTGCCGGCATCGCCCACCGTCGTGGTGTGGAGGCTGCTCATGGGGCGGTCAGCACCGGAAGAGGGGCCAGCAAGGTCACCAAACACCGTCGCAGGGGCACGACGCCACGGTAGCCTCACCGGGTTCGGCAGCCGGAGACTTGGACAAGGCAGTGGGCATGACAGTGGGCTTGACGAGGTTGCGCACGACCATCGCGATGACGGCGGCCGCCCTCCTGACGGCGGCCTGTCTCACCGTGCTGGCACCGGCCGCCGGCGCCGCTTCCCCGGGCGCGCCGACGAACGAGCGTTCAGCGCGGGCCTTGTACGGCGCGATCGCGCTGGCCGCCGACGGCGCCGTGGGCTACACCTACGACCTCCACACCAAGCGGGCCGCGCTCCGGGCCGCCCACAAGCAGTGCCGCCAGCGCTCCGACTACGCGGGCACCTGCACCAAGGTCGGCTGGATCCGCAACGCCTGCGGCGCGGTCGCGGTCAAGTTCCGCCCCAGCGGCTTCGTCAGCCGCTACAAGTTCGGCTGGGGTCGGACCAAGCGCGCCGCGGTGGAAGAGGCCAAGCGCGGTTTCGGCGGGCAGATCGGGGCCTGGGTCTGCACCAGTCGGCCCTAGAAGTCGAACATGTCCCCGATGCCGTCGCCGATGCCGCCGAACATGTCGCCCATGCCTTCGCCGACGGCGCCGATGCCGTCACCGATACCGTCGAACCCGCCGAAGGCCCCGAACATCAGGCCCATGAACATCCAGTCCATGGGAGCGAACCCGCCGAAGTAGCCGGCGGCGTAGGGCTGGTAGGCGCGACCACCCTGCCAGTAGGGCACGCGCTGGGCGCCGACCATCACCATGCGGGAGTCGGGGTCGGCCCCCGCCTCGACCCGCTCGGCGTCGAGCGCACAGGCGGGTACGTCGCGCGGGGCTCCGCCCGGCGGCGCGTAGCGGACGTCCTGCACGGACATGCCGTGCCGCGGGTCGAAGAAGCAGGGCGGACGTCGGGTCGGCAGCGGCTCGCCGACGACACGGGCCCGGACGCAGGCCATCGCGTAGCGGCCGTCCTCGAGGATCGTCGTGATGTGCTTGACGTCCTCCGGCCGCTCGAGCCTGTCACCGGCGGTCTTGGCGGAGTCGTAAGCGTCCAGCGCCCGCTGGTAGTCGGCGTTGGCGCCCGCGTCGAGCTCGTGGCCGGCCAGCTCGGAGTCGAAGTTCTGCAGCTCCACGCCGAGGGCCGTGATGTCCTCGAACGCCAGCTGCTTCACGGGGGCCAGCTCGGCCTCCCGGCGCTCCTGCTCACGTTGCTTCCTGCGCTGGCCAGTCACGTAGACGACGGCGACGATGGACGCCAGAGCGACCAAGAGGAGGATCAGACCCAGCATGTCTCTCAGCCTACGGCCGCCGCCCAACGCACCTGCGAGGATCGCGCCATGAGGGTCGGGCTGACCGAGGTGACACAACTGCGGTTCGCGGACGGATCGCCGGTCCGGGCGGCGTCGGCCATCGCGCCGTACGGCGACGGATGGCTGGTCGCGCAGGACGATGCGACCCACGCCTGCTGGCTGCGGGGCGGCGTGGGCACCCCGGTCCGGCTGCTGCCCGCGGTCGACGGGCGCGAGGTGTTCGCCGAAGCGGAGGGCACCAAGCACCTCAAGCCCGACCTCGAGTCGGCCTGCGTGGTGCCGGACGGCGTGCTGCTGCTGGGCTCGGGCTCCACCCCGGCTCGGATGCGCGCCGTCCTGCTCGGCGCCCACGACGACGCGCACCTCGTCGTCGCCGACCTGTCGGCGCTCTACGCCGCCGCTGCGAGCGCGCTGGCGGTGTCTCCCGGCGACCTGAACCTCGAGGGCGCCTGCGTCATCGGGGAGACGCTCCGCTGGTTCCACCGCGGACGCCCGTCGGCGGGGCTGCCCACCGCCAGCGTCGACCTCGACCTGGCCGGCCTGCTGGAGGCCGTCCGCGGCCGGGCGGACGCCGGCAACCTCGCGGTGACCGGTGCCCGCACCTACGACCTGGGCGACGTCGCCGGCATCGGCCTGGCCGTCACCGACGCGGTCTCCCTGGGTGACCAGGTCGTCCTGGTCAGCGCGGCCGCCGAGGACTCCCCCACCGCGTACGACGACGGCCCCGTCGTGGGTGCCGCCCTGGCGCTCCTCGAGGGCGATGCCGTCCTCGACGTCGCGCAGCTGCGCCCGGTGGCCGGTGGCGTGGTGAAGATCGAGGGCCTGGCGGTGCTCGACTGGGCGGCCTCGGGCGGCCGGTTGCTGGCCACGGTCGACCAGGACGACCCAGGCCTGGCGTCGTCGCTGCTCACGCTCAGCGTGTGGCTCTGAGAGCAGACCGTAGGCGTGCCGAAACGCTCCGATCGCGTATTTGTCATCTCGGGCGGGTACCTTCGACCAGAGACCAACCTCATGTACTCCAGTTTCCGAAGGCCCCATGACAGTCCTGCAGAAGAAGTCCGACAACCAGACAGCCCACCTGACCTCCGAAGAGATCGAGCAGATCGGCGTCGAGCTCGACGCGCTGCGACAGCGCGTGCTCGACAGCCTCGGTGAGCGCGACGCGGCGTACATCCGTCGGGTGATCGACGTCCAGCGCAAGCTGGAGCTGGGCAGTCGCGCGCTGCTGATCGCCGGCAAGTACCCGCCGGCCTGGATCCTCGGAACGATCGGGCTCTCGGTCGCCAAGATCCTGGACAACATGGAGATCGGGCACAACGTGCTGCACGGTCAGTGGGACTGGATGCGCGACCCCAAGATCCACTCGACGACCTGGGACTGGGACCACGTCTCGCCGCCGGCGCAGTGGAAGGAGTCCCACAACCAGACTCACCACAAGTACACGAACATCATCGGCAAGGACAACGACCTCGGCTACGGCATCATGCGCGTCGACGAGGACCAGGAGTGGCTCCCCCGCTACCTCTTCCAGCCGCTGCAGAACTTCATCACGGCCTGCATCTTCGAGTACGGCATCGCGATGTACGACCTCGACCTCGGCGAGCACCTGCGCGAGAAGAAGGGCGTCACGCCCGAGCTCAGGGACCGGATCAAGCTTGCCCTCAACAAGATCACCAAGCAGGTGACCAAGGACTACGTCGTGCACCCCGTGCTCTCCGGGCCGGGCGGCTACCGCC
Organism: Actinomycetota bacterium; assembly: GCA_030862825.1. Taxonomy (GTDB): domain Bacteria; phylum Actinomycetota; class Actinomycetes; order Propionibacteriales; family Nocardioidaceae; genus Nocardioides. The sequence continues at coordinate 8,278 of JALZCZ010000208.1, forward strand.
GCACGCTCGCCGCCAACGCGATCGCCAACCTGGTCCGCAACCTGTGGAGCCACTCGATCATCATGTGCGGCCACTTCCCCGAGGGCGTCGAGACCTTCGAGCTGGAGTCGCTCGATCCCAACGAGTCGCGTGGTGAGTGGTACCTGCGCCAGATGCTCGGCTCCGCCGACATCTCCGGCAGCAAGCTCATGCACCTGATGAGCGGCAACCTCTCCCACCAGATCGAGCACCACCTCTTCCCCGACCTGCCCAGCAACCGCTACGCCGAGATCGCGCGGGAGGTCGAGGACCTCTTCCAGCGCTACGGCCTCAGCTACAACGCGCGCCCGCTGGTCAAGCAGGTCGCGTCGGCGTGGCACAAGGTGGTGCGGCTGTCGCTGCCCAACGGCTGGCTGGCCTCCACCAACCTGTCCAACGCCCCGCAGCAGCTGAAGCTGCTCGTCCGGATGGCCCGCGGCAAGGAGTCCCCGCTCGCGGCGCTGCCAGCTGGCAGCTAACCGATCTCGGGGACGTAGCCCTTCACGCCACCCGGTCTCGACGCGCCCGTCGCGACCTCGTCTCGCGACGCAGCGCGCTCGTTCCTCGCGCCCTGCTGGTCGCTTGAACTACCGCTTGGTGTAGTCGCGGAAGCCGCGCTTGGTCTTGCGGCCGAGATAGCCCGCGGTGACCAGGTGCTCCAGCAGCGGTGCCGGCGCGAAGCCGGGCTCACGGAACTCCAGGTAGAGCTCGCGCTGGATCGCGAGCGACACGTCGTTGCCGACCACGTCGAGCAGCTCGAAGGGGCCCATGGGGAGCGCGCAGCCCTGCTTCATGGCGGTGTCGATGTCGTCCGCCGTGGCGTAGTGGGCCTCGAGCATCTTGACCGCGTCGTTGAGATAGGGGAACAGCAGCGCGTTCACGATGAAGCCCGCCCGGTCGGCACACGACACCGCCACCTTGCCGACCTTGGCGCACAGCGCCCGGGTGGTCTCGGTGACGTCGTCGTCGGTCGAGACGGTGGAGACGACCTCGACCAGCTTCATGACCGGCGCCGGGTTGAAGAAGTGCATGCCGACGACGTCCTGGGGACGGCTGGTGGCCTGGGCGCAGGCGATGATCGGCAGCGACGAGGTGGTCGTCGCCAGGATGGCACCACGCCCTCCATTTCCGCGCCGACAGATCTCGTCGAGGTTCTCGAAGAGCGTGGTCTTGATGGCCAGGTCCTCGGCGATCGCCTCGACCACGATGTCGACGTCCTTGAGGTCGTCGAGCGAGGTGGAGCCGGTGACCCGGGCGAGCACCTCGGCCTTGGCCTCCTCGGTCGCCCTGCCGCGCTGGATCTGCTTGTCGAAGTTCCTGGTGATGGCCGCGACCACGCCGTCGACCTTGTCCTGGCCGCGCCCGACCACGAGGACGTCGTACCCGCTCTTGGCGAAGACCTCCACGATGCCGCTGGCCATGGTGCCGGTGCCGACCACGCCGACCAGCGTGATGTCGTGCTTGAGCTGCGGTTGCTCGTCGGCCGAGGGCGTCTTGTCGTCGGCGACCACGACCGGGCTGTCGGGCGCCTCGTAGGTGTAGAAGCCACGTCCGGTCTTCCGACCCAGCAGGCCAGCGGTCACCATCTGCTTCAGGATCGGCGTCGGAGCGTGCAGCCGGTCGCGACCCTGGCGATACATCGTCTCGAGGATCTCGTACGCCGTGTCGAGGCCGATCAGGTCGAGCAGCGCGAGCGGACCCATCGGGTAGCCGCAGCCGTAGCGCATCGCGGCGTCGATGTCCTCGCGGGTGGCGTAGTGCCCCTCGAACATGGAGGCGGCGTGGTTGAGGTAGCCGAACAGCAGGGTGTTGGCGATGAAGCCGGCCTTGTCACCACAGACGACCGGGCTCTTGCCGACCTGCTGCACCAGGCGGGAGACGTCGGCGAGCACGTCGGGATCGGTGACCACCGTGCGCACGATCTCGACCAGGTCCTGCACGGGCGCGGGGTTGAAGAAGTGCACCCCGACCACCCTGCCCGGATGGGCGTTGGCGGTGGAGATCTCGGTGACGGAGAGCGACGAGGTGTTGGTCGCCAGGATCGCATCGGGCGAGACGATCGCCTCGAGGTCGCGGAAGATCGCCTTCTTGGTCTCCATCGACTCGACCACGGCCTCGACCACGAAGTCGGCGTCGGTCAGGTCCTTGAGCGAGGTGGTGAAGGTGATCCGTCCGAGCAGCTCGGCCTGGTCGGCCTCGGTCATCTTCTCGCGCTTGACCGCCCTGTCGGTGGAGTGCTGGAGGTGCTTCCGGCCGCGCTCCAGCCCCTCGTCGTCGATCTCGACGCCGACCACCGGGTAACCGTTGCGGGCGAAGACCTCGGCGATGCCGGCGCCCATGGTGCCGAGTCCTACGACGCCGATCGTCGAGAAGGTGCGGGTCGGTGCAGGGGATTCCTGGGCCGTCTCAGTCATGGCGCGCACTATTCCATGCCTGCCGGAGACCATCACACCAGGTTCACTGGCCGGTAACTTAAGGGCAGGGGTGGGGCGATCCCTGCTCCGTGGTGCCGGCGCAGGTGCGCATCGCCTTCAGCGCCCGGACCATGTCGCGGACCTGCTTCCAGCTCGGCTTCTGGTCCCTGGTCAGCTCCGACCACAGCAGGTTGCGCTGCATGCCCGGGTCCTCGTAGTACTCGCGCGCCATGACCCGTCCGGCGCGGTAGTACTGCACCAGCGCGCGGTCGCCGATCCGGAGCATCGCCCAGGTCGGCACCCGGAACGGCGAGTGCCCCGACTCCCGCAGCACGAGCGCGGACCGCTCGTTGGCGAACTCCAGGACGCGGCCGCGGGTCCGGACGTGGTCGCCCAGCAGCGAGTGGCCGTCGACGACGTGGCCGGGCGTGACGTCGAAGACGTCGTAGAGGGTCGGCGCGATGTCGACCAGGTCGACGGGCCTGGTGTCGCGACCGGGCTTGCCGACGCCGGGCGGCAGGTAGGCCAACAGCGGCACGTTCACCGAGGACGGGTAGGGCACCGCCTTCCCCTCCCACCCGTTCTCGCCGAGCGCATAGCCGTTGTCGCTGGTGAAGATGACGGCGGTGGTGTCCAGCAGGTCCTCGGCCTCGAGCACCCTGAACAGCGCGGCGACCTGGTCGTCGACGTCGTAGAGGGCGCGCACCCGGGTGGCCTGCTTGGCTCGGTAGTAGGGCAGCTCGTGGTCGAGACGGCCCCGGAACGGCAGCAGCTTGTCGCGGGTGTCCTTCTCCGGGCGGAACGCGAACGGCGGCACCGCCCGGCCGGCGTTCGCCGCGGTCGGCTGCGGCAGCTTCGCCTCTCCGCGCCCGGTCTGCTCGTGCGGGGCCAGGAACGCGCCGTACGCGTAGAAGGGGCCGCCCTCCTCCGCCTGCTCGGAGACGAACTGCCGGAGGTTCATGCCGGTGCGCACGGTGGTGTGCATCTGGTCGGACGGCGTGTAGCGGTGGCCGTCGTCGTCGATCAGGTCGTAGGTGAGGTAGTCGTAGTGGTTCCAGAAGTCCGTCGAGGCGAACCCGCTGTCGAACTCGCCGGTCGTCAGCGAGGCGGTGTCGAGTCCGTTGAGGAACTTCCCGGTGCCATACGTCGCGACCCCCGCCTCGCTGAGGTCGTGCTGGACGGTGTCGGTGCCGACCAACCGGCTCGCCTCGTTCTGCCGGCGTACGCCGTTGTTGTGGGGCAGTTGGCCGGTCATCAGCATCGCGCGGGCGGGGCAGCAGACCGGGCTGGCGGTCGTGGCGTCCTCGAAGCAGCGCCCCTGCTCCGACAGCCACGTCGAGCTCTTCGGGAGGTAGAGGTCGGCGTCGGCACAGGTGAAGTCGTCCATGTCGTCGACGACGACCACGATGGCGCTGGTGGGTCCGGCCGGTGCCACCGTCGGAGCGCCCGCCGGACTGGGGGCGCGCAGCAGAAGAGGCGTGGCGAGGACGGCCAGCCCCAACAGGAACACCAGGGCCCGCCGAGTCACCCCGGCACCTTACCTGGGTAGATTTCGGCGGGTGCGACTAGTGGTGGCCAGGTGCCAGGTGGACTACGCCGGGCGGCTGACCGCCCACCTCCCGATGGCCACCCGGGTGCTGATGATCAAGGCCGACGGCTCGGTGCTCGTGCACTCCGACGGCGGGTCCTACAAGCCGCTGAACTGGATGTCGCCCCCGTGCACGCTGCGTGAGGGAGTCACCGACGACGGCCAGGTGGAGTGGACGGTGACGACACGGAGCACATCCAATGGGGCGGACGACACCCTCCGGATCCTGATCGAGGAGATCGTGCACGACTCCCAGCACGAGCTCGGGATCGACCCCGGCCTGAGGAAGGACGGTGTGGAGAAGCACCTGCAGGAGCTGCTCGCCGAGCACCCCGGGACGCTGGCCGACGGCCTCACCCTGGTCCGGCGCGAGTACCCCACCGCCATCGGACCGGTCGACCTGATGTGCCGCGACGCCGCGGGCGCGAGCGTCGCAGTGGAGATCAAGCGCCGCGGCGAGATCGACGGCGTGGAGCAGCTGACCCGTTACCTCGACCTGCTCAACCGCGACCCGCTGCTGGCCCCGGTGCGCGGCATCTTCGCCGCCCAGGAGATCAAGCCCCAGGCAAGGGTGCTGGCCACCGACCGCGGCATCGCCTGCGCGGTCGTCGACTACGACGCTTTGCGCGGCCTCGACGACCCGAGCCACCGCCTCTTCTGATGCGCATCTTCCACATCGCGACGGCGGCCGACTGGGCGGCAGCGCAGCGGGTGGGGAGCTACACGACGTCCACGTACGGCGTCACGCTGGCCGACGAGGGCTACCTCCACGCCAGCCGGGGCGACCAGTGGCAGGGCGTGCGCGCGAGGTTCTACCGCGAGGCGGCCGAGCCGCTGGTGCTGTTGGCGATCGACACCGACCGGCTGACCGCACCCGTGGTCGAGGAGTCGCCGCCGGGCACCGATGAGACGTTCCCGCACATCTACGGCCCGCTGAACCCCGACGCGGTGGTGCAGGTGATCCCGCTCGGCACCGGCACCGAGCCCGACGCCGCCGGCGGGGAGAGCTTCAGCCGCCTCTTCCTGGGCGAGATGTTCCACAACCTGCTCCTGGCCTGCCTGGTCATGGCCTGCGTCGCCGTCGGCGCACTGGCGGGCCGGGCCGTGGACGACGAGTGGGGCGCCCTGGTCGGCATCGCCCTGGGGGCGGCCGTCGGCGTGCCGCTGGCGCGGCTCGTGCATCGACGCCGGGCGGTCTAGGCCTGCGAGCCAGAAGCGCCTGCGCGCTTCGCCGCCTCGCGATCCACCCACCCCTGAACACGCCACACACAGAACGACTTCCGACTCACGGCACTAGCGGGCCAGCTCCGCGACCTCGTTGGCGCAGCCCCAGCTCAGGGTGACCCCGGCACCGCCGTGGCCGTAGCAGTGGATGGTGTGGCCGTCGCGCTCCACCCGCACCGCCGGGCGGGCCGGCCGGAGACCCACCTTGTGGCGCAGCACCGTGGCCTCCGCCAGCTCGGGGACCAGCACCGCGGCGCGGTCCAGGATGGCCCGTGCCACCGACGGCGACGGCGTACGGCTCCAGTCCCCCGGCTCCTCGGTGCCCCCGACCACGACCTCGTGCTGCCGCGGCACGACGTACGTCAGGCCGGCACCGTCCAGCCACCACCTCTCCAGCCCGAACTGCTCGACGTACACGACCTGGCCGCGCACCGGCGTCACCGTGGCGTCTTCGCCGAGCAGCCGCGCGCCGAGGCCGGCGCAGTTGACGACCAGGTCAGCACCCGTCGGCAGCGCGCTCAGGTTGAGCCGGGTGATGGTCCCGCCCTGCTCCTGCACCCGCTCGGCCAGCCAATCCAGGTAGGTCGGCATGTCCAGGACGGGCGCCACGAACGTCCACCCGTCCGCGTAGGTGCCCGGTAGCTGGGCAACGCGGGTCAGCGTCGGCACCGCCGGCCGCCACCACGGGTCCGCGGTCGCCGACCGCATCACCTCCGTGCCGGGCAGCATCCGTACGCCGCTCGCCGGCTCCTCGGCCAGGGCCGCGAGCACCTCGTAGGTCCGCCCCGACCACGCCGTCACCTTGTCCTGGGGCAGCGCGAGGTAGGGATACCACAGCGCGGCGGCGACGACGGAGGTCGTCTCCCGGGGCAGGTCGCGGGCCACCACGTCGACCCGGTGACCGTCCTCGAGCAGCCGCACCGCGCAGGTGAGGCCCACGACCCCGGCCCCCACGACGATCACGCGCATGGCCCGAGTCTGCTGCACCTGGCCCAACGCCGCAGCCGCCGGGT
>JALZCZ010000215.1 GCA_030862825.1 Actinomycetota bacterium
GCGCAGCGCCGCGGTGGTGCCCCCGACGGTGGTGACCCATGGGCCGGGGTGTCCGGCGTACGCGGCGCGGCCCTCGTTGCCTGCCGCGGCCACCACGACCACGTCGGCCTCGGCCGCGCCCAGGAGCGCGCGCTCGACCGTGTCGAACTCCGAGGGTCCGCCCACCGACAGGCTGAGCACGTCGACACCGTCGCTGGTGGCGCGGTCGATCGCGGTGACCAGGTCGGCGGTAGCGCACCCGTCGTCGGCAGGATCGGGGGCTTCCCAGCACGCCTTGTAGATCGCCAGCCTGGCCTGCGGTGCCATCCCGCCGAAGCTGCCGAGCGACTGTCCGAGCGACTGGCCCGGAACCCGCACGGCGACGTCGGCGTTGCCGGCCGCGATGGAGGCCATCTGGGTGCCGTGACCGTCGGTGTCGAGCGGCGACAGCAAGGCCGTCGCTCGGAGCTGGTCCGCGCCGAAGCCGTCCACGAACCACTCGGCCGCCAGCAGCTTGCCGTTGCACGTGTCGGGGTCCCACCCCTCGCCGTCGGCGCAGGTCCCGTGGAAGTCGTCCGGTTGCTGGCCGAGGTGCGGCACGTCGGCGAAGAGGCGGCTCTCGGGGGCGATGCCCGAGTCGACCACCCCGATCACGGTGCCGGCGCCGCCCTGGCCGGGTCCGCCCGGACCGATCGCGGCAAGACGCTCGGGTCCGGCAGCCGCCAGCGGGCGCACCTCGTTGGGCTCGACCAGCGCGACCTCGGGGTGCGCCGTCAGCAGCTCGGCCTCGCCGTCGGTGAGCTCGACCGCGAACCCGTTGAGCGCCGTGCGCCAGGTGCGGACCGGTGACGGCGCCGCGACCCTCGCGAGTACCCGCGCCTGCTGCGCCCGCATCCGGAGGTCGACCAGGGCAGGCGGCTCCTCGGTGCGCAGGCCGGACAGGCCCGGTCCGTCGAGGGTGACGAGGTAGAGGTCGCGGCCGTCGGCGGCCGGCGCAGGGCTCGGGACCGCGGCCGCCCCGGCGAGCGCGAGCGCGCCGACAGCGAGTGCGCGGCGTACGCCGTGCACGGGTCGCAGGGAGTCGAGCACCGGGCTTCCTTCGTCGGGGGAAGCGTTCATTCTGACTCACGAGCCTCACGCGTGTCAGGTGGCCGCCTGGTTCCGCGACCTACGCTGGCGGGGTGGCTAGTGCCCTTGTCGTCGGGTTCGACCTCGACATGACCCTGATCGACACCGCGCCGGGGTTCGGCGCGGTGCTGGCCGCGCTCGGCGAGGAGCTGGGGGTCGACTTCCCCGTGGCGGAGATGACCGCGCGTCTCGGCCCTCCGCTGGAGACGATGCTCGCCGGCCACCTCGCCGAGGATGCGGTGGTCCCGGCCGGCAACCGCTTCCGCGAGCTCTACCCCGACCACGCGGTGACCTCGGTGCCGGTGCTGCACGGCGCGCACGAGGCGATCGCCGCCGTACGCCGCCACGGTGGCCGCGTTGTCGTGGTCACTGGCAAGTACGCGCCCAACGCCCAGCTGCACCTCGACCACCTCGCGCTCGACGTCGACCTGCTCGAGGGCTGGGTGTGGGGCGTCGGCAAGGCCGACGTGCTGCGCCGCGAGGGGGCCACGATCTACGTCGGCGACCACGTCCACGACGTCGAGGGTGCGCTGGCCGCAGGGGCGACCAGCGTCTCGGTGCTCACCGGCGGCTGCACCCGTGAGGAGCTGCTCGAGGCCGGCACCCATGTGGTGCTGGACGACCTGCGAGATTTCCCGTCGTGGCTCGACGCTCACGTGGACTAGCCTGTGCGATCGCGCCCGAGACACGGGCCGGAGCGCAACGAGAAGGGAGAGACCGTGCCTACTGGCAAGGTGAAGTGGTTCAGCGCCGAGAAGGGTTTCGGCTTCCTCTCCCAGGAGGACGGCGACGACGTCTACGTGCACGCCGACGCGCTGCCCGAGGGCACCACCTCCCTGAAGGCCGGCACCAGGGTGGAGTTCGGGATCGCACAGGGGCGTCGTGGCGACCAGGCCCTGCAGGTGCGGGTGCTGGACGCGCCCGCGTCGGTCAGCCGCAACCAGTCCGTCGCCAAGCGCAAGTCGCCCGAGGAGATGGCTCCGATCGTCGAGGACCTGATCCGGCTGCTCGACGGCGTCGGCGAGTCCTACCGGCACGGCCGGCACCCCGAGGCACGCACCGCCAAGCCGGCAGCCAAGCTGCTGCGCGCGTTGGCCGACGAGCTCGAGCTCTGAGCCGGTCGACCCGTCAGAAAGTCTGTGACGGGTCAACGCGGGCCGGCGCCGGGGCAGGCCGGCCCCGGCGCGGGCGGGAGCCGAGCACGAACACCGCCCATGCGCCCAGAGTTGCGGCGGCCACACCGAGCCCGAGGTGCGGGTTGAGCGGAAGAGCGATCCCGACGAACCCGCCGACCACCCAGGACAACTGGAGCGTGGTGTCGCTGCGGGCGAACGCGCTCGCCTGCACATGGGCGGGCACGTTGCTCTGGATGGTGGAGTCGAGCGACACCTTCGCGAGGGACTGGGCAAGGCCGGCCGTCAGGCCGAGCAGGACGAGCGGGACGATCCCGTAGAAGAGCGCGCAGAGCAGCGCCATGGCGGCATCGGCCAGCAGGGCGACCACCACCGTGATGGACGGGTTGATCTTCTTCAGCACCGAAGCGCCGAAGATGCCGAGCGTGTTGCCGAGTCCGGCCGCGCCGATCACCACGCCGATCAGGAGCTCCGGACGCCATCCCTCGATGGGGTTGTCGCGCAGCAGGAACGCCATGAACATCGTGAGGAAGCCCGACATCCAGCGGGGGCCACAGTTGGCGCGCAGCGCGAACGCCACCGACGCGGGGATCCGTGTGCCGCGCCGACCACCGTTCGCCTCGCCGCGCAGCACCATCGGCCGCTCGCCCGCACTCGAGTCCACCTTCTCGGGCAACCGGATCGCGGCGATGGTGCCGACCACGAACATCAGGAACGCCCAGCGCAGGCACCACTCCGAGCCGATCACGGCGAGCCCGCCCGCGATCGGCGCGGACACGGAGGCGCCCACGACGCCGGCCAGGCTGACCCGGCCGTTGGCCTTGACCAGGGTCAGGTCCTCCGGACGGAGCCGGGGTACGGCGGCGGCCCGGGTGACGCCGTACGCCTTCGACGACACCAGTACGCCGAGCGCGGCGGGGTAGAGCAGGTTGCTCTCCTCGGCGACGGCGTTGGCCAGCACCCAGCAGAGGAAGCCGCGGATGGCGAAGGTCGCGCCGATCGCCCAGCGCCTGCCGTGGCTGAAGCGGTCGAGGAACGGGCCGATCAGGGGCGCAACGATCGCGAAGGGGAGCATGGTCAGCCCCAGGAACAGCGCGACCTGGCCGCGGGCCTCGCTGGTGGCGCCCGCGAAGAAGATGGTCGTCGCCAGTGAGATCGCCACGGCGGCGTCGCCCGCGGCGTTGGCGGCGTGCAGCTCGATCAGCCGGGACAGGCCCGACTGACCGGCGCCCTGCGCCTTGGAGGCGCGCTGGGCCTGCCGCATCGTGTAGGAGCTGGCCCGGCCGGTGATCCGGGCCATGCCGCGCAGCCCGCGGCCGGTGACCTTGGCGCTGGTGCCGAGGCCCCGGCCGAACGCCCGTGCTCGGTCGGCCCCGGTGGTCGCCGGGCCTGCCGGGCCGGGCTCGTCACCCGCGGGCGGCCTGGCAGCAGGGTCGTCCGAGGTCATGCGCCCATCCTGCCCGCTGTCGCCCACACCGGGCGCCGACACCCCCGCCCGAACTGACAGGCACGCGGCCCATGAGTCATGCTGTCGCCGTGACCACGTCCCTTGCCACCCACAACGAGGTCGACTCCGTCGCCGTCACCGCCGCGGCGGTCGCGACCGCGCGAGCCGCGCTGCTCGAAGAGGTCGAGGCGGCCGACGTCGGCGACCACCTCGGTCACCAGGCCGAGGGGTAGCGGGTCACCACCCACTTCTTCGCCTGCAACCGCAAGGGCTACGCCGGCTGGCGCTGGGCCGTTACCGTCGCCCGCGCCTACCG
>JALZCZ010000240.1 GCA_030862825.1 Actinomycetota bacterium
CGTCCGGGACTACCCCGGCGGCAGGGCCTGTGGAGAGCGCCAGCGAGATCAGTGTGACTTCGTCACCCTTGGCGGATGGTCGAACCAATTCTCGGGCGATCCCGGCCAGGTCTGGTGCTGCCGGTGCGCACGCATCGGGGAGGAGCGACAGGTCCGACCCCGGGACAGGCCCGAGGACCGGACTGGCGTCGCACCAGCCACGGCTTCTACGTGCCGAGCCACATCACCAACCAGGACGTCGAGCAGCGGATCGTCGAGGCGTCCGTGGTCGTCCCGGAGGGTCTCGGCATCACCGGGTGGGCCGGGTTGCGGTGGCAGGGCGGACGCTGGTTCGAAGGTACGACGGCCGCCGGCGATCGCCGCCCTGTCACCATCGCGATCGGCACCCACGACGTCAGACCCCAGCCGGCGTACGGAATCGCGGTCACCGGCGAAGGGCTCTGGCGACGGATGGCGATCGTCCACGACGGCCTCCGGATCACCCAGGCGGTGTGGTCGGTGTCGTTCGAGATGCGCTACGCGGAGGACTGGCGGCGGGCGGTCGTCGCGCTCGACATGGCGGCGTACAACGACCTCGTCTCGCTGGAGGAGCAAGCCGAGCTCCTCAGCCACCAGAACGGCTGGACCGGCGTCCCGCAGGCCCGCAAGGCCCATGCGTTCGCCGACGAGAACAGCTGGTCACCAGCCGAGGTCCTGATGCGGCTGGTCTGGGAGGTCGACGCCGAACTGCCGCGTCCACTCACCAACCGGCCGGTCTTCGACCTGCGCGGTCGCCATCTCGGCACCCCCGATCTGATCGACCCGCAGACGGGCCTGATGGGCGAGTACGACGGCCCTGGCCACCTTCCGCGGGCGCAGCGGGCCCGGGACATCAACCGGGCTGATCTGCTCCGCGCCCACGACCTTGAGTCCGTGATCATGGTGGCCGAGGACTTCCAGGACGTGGATGCCTACCTCCGCCGCCTCGACGAGGCCCGGCGTCGCGCCGAGCGACACCCAGCCGAGCACCGGACGTGGACCATCGAGCCGCCCTCGTGGTGGACGCCCACCCTCACGGTCGCCCAACGTCGGGCGCTGACCGCCGAACAGCGCCAGAGGTTCCTTGGCCACCGATCGGCCTGACGGCGCGGCGCCAGGGTAGTCCCGGACGAAATCGTCGTCGACCGGCAGGTTCCACGACGAAATCGTCAGGGACTACCCCGCCAGGGAGCGAGCGAACTACCCCTCCAGGGAGGTGACCTTCGCGACAGCCTTGTCGCGGGCCCGGGTGGCCTCACGTAGCGCGTCGTCGGCCTCCGACTTCACGTCCTCGGCGTCGGAGAGCTCGTCGTCGACCTCCTCGTACGCCGTCTCCAGCTCGGTCAGCTTCCGCTTGAGCTCGTCGATCTCGGCCTGGATCTGCATGCTCCGGGCCTCGAGCTGCTCCACCTCCGACGTGGCGGCGTCGTAGCCCGACTGGGCCTTCTCGACCCCGGCCTCCGCCTCGGCCAGCGCATCACGGGCCGCGGCGAGCGCCTTCTTGTCCGCATCGGGGTCGGGTACGACGTGCAGGTCGGGGGGGCGGGGCACCTCGGCGTCGCGCGGGCTGGCGACGAAGCCGAGCGCCTCGGGCACGGCGACGGCGGACGCCACGTCGACCTCGTCCACACCGGTGGCCGACAGCGCGGACACCAGCAGTCCGCTGCGCACCGCCTGCGCGCACGTCTCGTCGACCATCGCCGCGGTCAACGTCGCCTCGACCTGGTCGGCCACGGCCTGGGTCACCTTGACCCCCGCATCGGCGGCGAGCGACCGCGCCTGCTGGGTGACCGCCGCGGTCAGCTGCCGCCGCTGCTTGGTCAGCTCCCGCAGGCTCTCGCCCGACATCGCCGCCTGAGCCTCGCGCAGCGCGGCGCCGACGCCCAGCACCTGCTCGACCTGCTCGGCCTCCCTGCGCACCAGCAGGTCGACCACCCAGGCCGCCAGCGAAGGCTTCTTCAGCGCCTTCACCTGCGCCGCCCGCTCGGTGCCCTTGAGCTCCTTGGCCTTCGCGTCCCGGGCAGGAGTGAAGTCGGCCAGGGCCAGCGCGTAGAGCTCGTCGGCGATGGCGAGCAGATCGTCCGGCATAGGCAAACTATGGCCTCCCCGCCGCGACCCAGGCCTCGTGGCTCTCCCACGAGCGCTCCCACAGCCGCCGCAGGTCGGCATCGTCGATGTCTTCCAGCGATACGCCGATGCCGACCAACGCCGCCCGCCACTCGTCGTACGTCGTCAGGTCCGTCGTCCGCCGGCCGGCAGCGTCGATCCGGATGTGTACGCAGCCGCGCACCGTGTCCAGGCCGGCCTCGTCGCGCCGCTGCACCACCAGCATCCGCGTGAAGTGACCGTCGGGGGGCGTGGACAGCAGCGTGTGCGCCTCGAGCACCGCGATGGGGTCGGTGGGCCTGCGGGTGACCTCGAGGCCCGTGAAGGAACCGCTCGGGTCGTTCGTGTAGGACCAGCCGTCGTCGGTGACCTCGTTGATCCGATAGGTGAACGGGCCGTCGTGGTAGACGCCCACCAGCAGCGGCAGCGGCTCGAGGAAGCCCTCACCGAGGCCGACGTCGGGCCACCAGCGGCCGCCCGGGTTGTCGGTCGTCGGGAGGCCCGACACGACCAGCACGAGGTGGTTGAGCTCGTCACCGTCGCGCGAGGCGGGGTCCGTCCAGACGTGCCCGTGCCGGCGCTCCACGTCGAACCCGAGGTTGCGCAGCACCACCTCGAGCGTTGCGTTCTGGTGGAGGCAGTAGCCCGCGCGTCCCACCGAACCGACCCGCTCCAGGCTCGCCGCCGGATCGACCGACGGAGCCGGACCGAGCATGATCCCGAGGTTCTCGTAAGGCACGTACTCCTGGTGGCGCCGATGGATCAGCCGTAGTGATTCCAGGGTCGGCGGGAGCGCCTCGTCGATGCCCAGTCGACGCAGGTACGCACGGGTCGGCACGAGCCACAGACTAGATGAGCAGTGCCAAGGGATCGTGGAAGCGAGCGGCGCTCAGCGCGTGCGATGGCAAGGCGCCGATGCGCTGACGGTCTGGGCGTCCTTCGCGTCGGCACGCCACCATCGTGCGTGATGAGTGTCGGGCAGGGTGCGAGGCCTGGGGACTGGTGATTCCGGGCCGGGCGAGGCGACCGCCGCGGTCATTCCTCGTCGAGTCCCTGCTCGATCGCATAGCGGGTGAGCTCGACCCGGTTGTGCATCTGCAGCTTGCGCAGCGTGTTCTGGACGTGGTTCTGCACCGTGCGGTGCGAGAGGACCAGACGCTCGGCGATCTGTTTGTAGGACATGCCCTTCGCCACCATCTTGAGCACCTCGGTCTCGCGAGCGGTCAGCTCCGGCTGGTCCGGCTCGCGAGCGTCGGGATCGGACATCCGCCGGTACTCCCCCAGCACCAGGCCCGCCAGTCCGGGCGTGAACACGGTGTCACCCGCGGCCACCCGGCGTACGGCGTCGATCAGCTCCGGTCGCGAGGCGGACTTCACGAGGTAGCCGGTCGCGCCGGCTTTGACCGCCTCGAGCACGTCCGACTGCTCGCCCGACGCCGAGAGGATCAGCACCCGCGCCGAGGGGTCGGACTGCAGCACCTCCGCGGTCACCTCTACCCCGTTGGGTCCGGGAATCTGCAGGTCGAGCACGACCACCTGAGGCCGGCAGGCCGGAAACCTGGCGATGGCCTCGTCGCCGGTCGCCGCCACCCCGACCACGTCGAACCCCGCATCATGAAGGTCGCGCTCGACGGCGTCGCGCCACATGGGGTGGTCGTCGACCACCATCACCCGGATCCCGTCGTTCACGAGTCGGACCCTAAGGGAAAGAACCGACCTCGCCGGTGTCCGAGTGCGGGTTCGGTCTCGTCCAGCACCCCCGCTTGCTCGACGCGACAGCTGAGCACCACCGACCAGCCGACGACCCGCTCATCCACCGGTACGGCGTACGCCCAGCTGGTGGCCGAGGCCAGGCGGGGGCCCCACGGCGTCTGCTCGAAGTCCGCATGGGTGAAGACGCCTCCAGGCGCCGGAGCCGTGCCGGCGAACATCTCGGCGAGGGCGCGATCGCGCCACGACAGTCCCTGGACCACGCAGCTGCCCGTCGCGCGCACGGTCTCCAGGAAGTCGGAGTCGGGATCGACCAGCGCCAGGATCGTGGCGGTCTCGCCGTTGGCCACCATCAGCGAGCTGATGGTCAGCCCGGCCCGCGCTGCGCCCTCACCGGCGGTCCAGAGGGTGACGGCACCACCGAGCCGGCCGCGGAACCGCCGGATCGGGTCGGGCTCGGGGTCGGCGAACGGGTGGCCGGAGTGGATGGTCATCGCGGCACCACCAGCTCCCACTCGGTGCCGCTCGGGCCGGTCGTCAACGTCGCCGTACCGCCGAGGTCGGCGATCCGGCCGCGTACCGACTCCGCGATGCCCAGACGGCCGTCGGCAACGGCCTGCTCCAGCCTTCCGTCGGGAATGCCGGGTCCCTCGTCGCGCACCGAGAGCTCGACACGGTCGGCGAACGCCTCGAGCAGCACCCAGGCCGGGGCGCCGGCCCCCACGTGCCGCTCCACGTTGTCGAGACAGGCGGCTACCACGGCGGTCAGCTCGGTCGCCACCACTGCCGGCAGCTCGACCGGCGTGCCCGGTGTGGCCACCGTGACCCCGGGCCTCGCTCCGAGGTCCGCGAGCTGGCCGGCGAGATCGGTCGTGCCGGCGGCGGCCGTGGCACGCACCGAGTCCTGGGAACGGATCAGGGTGCGCAGCGCGGACTCCTGCTGACCGGCCAGCCGACCCAGCTCGGCGGCCTGACCGCCCAGCTCGGCACCCCGCCGCTGCACCAGCGCCAGCACCTGGAGCACGCCGTCGTGCACCACGCGGGCCAGCCGGACCCGCTCGGCAGCGGCCGCGGCGGACCGCTCGGCCTGGTCGCGCTCGGCCGCCATCTGCTGGAGCGACTCGACCAGGAAGCCCACGATGGTGCCGCCGATCACCAGAAGGAAGACGTTGCCGTAGTTGCTCTGGTCCATGTCCTCGCGGATGACCAGGTCGACGCCGCCGAGCAACGCGGCCGCGATCAACCCGCCCAGCCAGCGGTAGCGGATCGCCCAGGCCATCAGCGCGCCGGCCACCCAGAACCCCGGCACCGACGCCTCGAAGCCGGCGCCTTTCACCACCGGGCTCAGGGCCAACACGGCCACCGCGATCCCGAGGTCGGCGGCCAGCAGGGCCACACCGCGACGCGGCGGGTCGACGTACGCCCAGATGGCGAATGCCGTCCACGCCACCATCAGCGCACAGAGCACCAACCCGCCGATCGGTCGCTGGAAGTTGTCCGAGCGGACCAGGTTGAGCACGAGAGCGTTGGCCAAGGTGACCACGCGGAGCACGGCGAGGGCACGGAACAGCCGGTCCTCGACGGCGACGGCCGCCCGGATCGATCGCGTCCCCTCGGTCAGGACGCCTTCTTCTGCTCGCCCGCGGACTCCGCCTTGTTCTTCGCCTCGGCGTCGAGCCGCTTCGACTCCTCCTTGGCGCGGGTGGCGTACATGTCGACGTACTCCTGGCCGGAGAGCCGCATGATCTCGTACATGATCTCGTCGGTGATCGAGCGCAGGATGTAGCGGTCGTTCTCCATGCCGTAGTAGCGCGAGAAGTCGAGCGGCTTGCCGAAGCGCACGACGGGACGGGTGAACGTGCCGAACTTCTTGCCCGGCGGCGCGACCACGTCGGTGCCGACGACTGCTGTCGGGATCACCGGAACCTTCGTCTCCAGCGCGAGCCGGGCCACGCCGGTCTTGCCGCGATAGAGCTTGCCGTCGTGTGAGCGGGTGCCCTCGGGATAGATGCCGAAGAGGTCACCGGCGTCGAGGATCCGCTTCGCGGCGGTGAGCGCGCCCTCGGCTGCCGAGGCTCCCGACCGATCGATCGGCACCTGCCCGGCACCGGAGAAGAACTGCTTCTGGAACCAGCCCTTGATGCCCGGCGTGTTGAAGTACTCGGCCTTTGCGACGAAGGTCACCCTCCGGGCCAGGGTCAGCGGCATGAACAGCCAGTCGGCGTACGAGAGATGGTTGCTGGCGAGGATCGCCGGCCCCTCCTCGGGGACGTTCTCGACGCCCTCGACCTGGGGCCGGAAGACGAACTTCAGGACGGGCCCGAGTGCAATCCACTTGAGGAACCAGTAGAACACCGCAGCATCCCTTCCCCGAGACCGAAACCGACCTGCACCGACAGAGCGCAGCGTAGTGCCAAAGTCGCCACCCTCCTACCGCAGACCATCACCGCCGTCCCCGGGAGGCAGCGACCGCGCGTGCGGCACAATCTGGCCATGACGATCGACCTCCACGCCGAGCCGCTGACGGTCGCGGCCCGCCCCGAGCTGACCGGCGGACGCCGGATCGGTGTCCTGCTCAGCCACGGCTTCACCGGATCGCCGGCCTCGATCAAGCCGTGGGGCAGGCACCTCGGCGACCTCGGGTACGGCGTCGAGGTGCCGCTGCTGCCCGGCCACGGCACGTCGTGGGAGCAGCTCAACACGCTGGCGTGGGACGACTGGTACGCCGAGCTGTCGGGCGTCTTCGAGACGGTGCGGAGCTCGCACGACGCGGTCGTCGTCGGTGGACTGTCGATGGGCGGCGCCCTGGCGCTCCGGCTGGCGGCCGACCACGGTGACGGGGTTGCCGGGCTCGTGCTGGTCAATCCGGCCGTCGCCACGAAGCGGCTCGACGTGAAGCTGCTGCCGGTGATGAAGCATCTGGTCCGGTCGTTCCCCGGCATCGCCGACGACATCAAGAAGCCCGGGGTGCACGAACACGGCTACACCCGCACGCCGCTGAAGGCGATTCACACGCTCTTCCGGGCGTGGCCGCAGCTGATCGCCGACCTGCCGAACGTGACCGCCCCGTTGCTCTACTTCCGCTCGGCGGCCGACCACGTCGTCGACGACGCCTCCCAGCCGATCATCACCGGCCGGGTCTCCTCCCGCGAGATCGTCGAACGGACACTCGAGGAGAGCTTCCACGTCGCCACCCTCGACAACGACGCGCCGCAGATCTTCGAGGAGTCCGCCGATTTCATCGCCCGGGTGACTTCCGCGCGTGTGCTCGACACGTAGGCTCGAATGGTGCAGCGGGATGACGACGAGGCCTGGCGGTCCATCGTCGACAACTACGGCGAGCGGGCCGAGGTCGAGCCCGACCCGCCCGTCTCCGACGTGGGCTCGGACGACTGGTCCCGGCCTGCGGCCGAGCCGGACCGCAGCTGGGACGACCCGTTTCCCGACTCCGACTGGAGCGAGGACCGGTTCGTGCCACCCCCACCGCCACCGCTGCCGCGTCCGCGCCGCGACCGGCTGATCGCGTGGCTCGGAGTCTTCGGCTCCCCGGCGGTCCTGCTCATCTGTCTGGTCCTCGGCATCGCCCTGCCGGAGCTGCTGGCGTACGCCCTCGTCACGGCGTTCGTCGGAGGCTTCCTCTACCTGGTCTGGCTGATGCCCCGCGGCCCGCGCGACCCGGACGACGACGGCGCCGTCATCTAGCTCGACCCGGCCGTCCGGGGTAGTCCCGGACGAAATCGTCGTCGACACGCCCTATCCACAGCGAAATCGTCCGGGACTACCCCGCCGTGCGGGCCAGGTACGCCGCACCGATCGCGCCGGCCCGGGGGCCGAGCATGGCGGGCACCAGGGGCGGCAGGCGCCGATGCCTGGCGG
>JALZCZ010000228.1 GCA_030862825.1 Actinomycetota bacterium
ACGTTCTGGGACAGGATTTCCCCCGAGAAGCGACAGTTTCACCGGTGAGCCGGGGAACCCTCCGGGCCCCGCCGCCAGCTAGCTTAGCTAGCGTCGAGCCGCGCCAGCTCGTCGGCCGACAGCACCAGGCCCGCGGCGGCCGCGGAGTCGATGATCGACGACGGACGCTTCGCGCCCGGGATCGGGATCACCACCGGCGACTGGGCGAGCTCCCAGGCCAGGGCCACCTGCTGGGCGCTGACCCCGCGCTCGTCCGCGACCTGTCGGAAGGCCGGGTGATGCTCGGCCAGCGCCTTGGCGTCGGACAGTCCGCCGAGTGGGCTCCACGGCAGGAACGCCAGGCCGAGCTCGTCGCACACGTCGATCTCGGGCAGGCTGCTGCGGAACGCCGGCGAGAACTGGTTCTGCACGCTTACCAGCGCGTCGCCGAGCACGTCGTGGGCCCGCCGGATCTGGCTCGGGTCGGCGTTCGAGAGTCCGATCATCCGGACCTTGCCCGAGTCGGCGATCTCCTTGAGCGTCCCGATGACGTCGTCGTAGTCGACGCGCGGGTCCGGGCGATGGTGCTGCCACAGCGCGATCTGCTCGACCCCGAGCCGCTCGAGGCTCGCGTCGACCGCGTGCCGCAGGTGCGCCGGCGAGCTGTCCGTGTCCCACCCGCCGCCCTCGGTGCGCACGTGCCCGCCCTTGGTGGCGAGCAGCACCCTGTCCCGCACTCCCAGCTCGTCGAGCAGCGAGGCGGCCAGCCGCTCGTTGGCGCCCTGGGCGCCGGCGCCCAGCTCATCGCCGGAGCCGTAAGCGTCCGCAGTGTCGAAGAGCGTCACTCCCGCGTCGAGCGCTGCCCGCACGGTGTCCGCCAGCTGCTCCCGAGGCTGCGTCCCTGTCTGGTCGAACGTCATCAGGCCGAGGCCGATCGCCCCCACCTGCACGCGTCCGACGGTGTCGTTTCCGATATCTCGTGTCTGCACGTCGCAGAGTCTGGCGCAGACCTGGTCAGGCCTACCCGGCGCGAGTAACGTGACTCGGCAATCCGCACAGGAGGTCGACATGAACACAGCAACCCGACTGCTGAGCACACTCGCCGCGGGGTTCGCCGTCAGCGCGCTGGCGGCCGGGACGGCGACCGCGACCGGGGGCGCCATCCCGATGAACCCCGAGCAGGAGACCGGGACCGTCGTCAGCGACGGCAGCGGCTTCTTCAGCTACACCACCGAGGGCGACCAGCTCTGCTACACGCTCGAGGTGCGCGACCTCACCGCCAGCCCGTTCGCCGCTCACATCCACATCGGGCAGCGCAACGTCGCCGGGCCCGTCGTCGTGCCCCTGGCGACCCCGCCGGCCGCGACCAGCACCGTCAGCGCATGCATCACCGCGGCCGAGGGTGGTTCGCTCACGCCCGCCGAGCTCGCGGCGATCACCGCCGACCCGAAGGCGTACTACGTCAACGTCCACACTCCGCAGTACCCGGGCGGCGAGGTGCGCGGGCAGCTGAAGAAGTAGCCGCCCCGGGTCGTGGGGCCGACGTGCGCTCCGGCGCACCGTGGGACACGACCCGGCCCGTCACACAGATCAGGAATCGAGAAGCATCGGCCCCCGCGCCGCGGATAGCGTGACCGCCATGCATCCTGCCGACAGCCACGATCTGATCCGCGTCCAAGGCGCCCGCGAGAACAACCTCAAGGACGTCAGCGTCGAGATCCCGAAGCGCCGGCTGACCGTGTTCACCGGCGTCTCCGGCTCGGGGAAGAGCTCCCTGGTCTTCGGCACGATCGCCGCGGAGTCGCAGCGGATGATCAACGAGACCTACTCCGCCTTCGTGCAGGGCTTCATGCCGACGCTCGCGCGGCCCGAGGTCGACCTGCTGGAGGGTCTGACGACCGCGATCATCGTCGACCAGGAGCGGATGGGCGCCAACCCCCGGTCCACCGTCGGCACCGCGACCGACGCCAACGCGATGCTGCGCATCCTCTTCAGCCGGCTCGGCACGCCGCACGTAGGACCGCCGACCGCGTTCTCGTTCAACGTGCCCACCCGCAGGGCGAGTGGTGTGCTGAGCACCGAGAAGTCCGGGGGCCGGGTGGAGAAGAACGTCGTGCGTGAGGCCGTGTACCTGGGCGGGATGTGCCCCCGCTGCGAGGGCACCGGCAACGTCAGCGACATCGACCTCGCGGCCCTCTACGACGAGAACAAGTCCCTCAACGAGGGCGCACTGACCATTCCCGGCTACAGCATGGACGGCTGGTACGGCCGGATCTTCCGCGGCTGCGGCTACTTCGACCCCGACAAGCCGATCAAGAAGTACACCAAGAAGGAGCGCGAGGACCTCCTCCACCGGGAGGCGACCAAGATCAAGGTCGACGGCATCAACCTGACCTATCTCGGTCTGATCCCGCAGATCCAGAAGTCCTTCCTCTCCAAGGACGTCGAGGCGATGCAGCCGCACATCCGCGCCTTCGTCGAACGGGCCGTCACCTTCCAGGTCTGTCCCGAGTGCAACGGCACCCGCCTCACCAAGGAGGCGCTGTCGAGCAGGATCAAGGGCAAGAACATCGCCGACCTCTGCATCATGCAGATCAGTGACCTCGCCGACTGGGTGGGCGACCTGGACGAGCCGTCGGTGGCGCCGCTGCTCGCCGGCCTCCAGCACCTCCTCAACGCGTTCACCGAGATCGGGCTCGGCTACCTCTCGCTCGACCGGCCGGCCGGCACCCTCTCTGGTGGAGAGGCGCAGCGCACGAAGATGATCCGCCATCTCGGGTCGTCGCTCACCGACGTCACCTACGTCTTCGACGAGCCCACGATCGGCCTGCACCCGCATGACATCGAGCGAATGAACAACCTGCTGGTGCAGCTGCGCGACAAGGGCAACACCGTGCTGGTCGTGGAGCACAAGCCCGAGACGATCGTGATCGCCGACCACGTCATCGACCTCGGCCCCGGTGCGGGCACCGGCGGTGGGGAGGTGGTGTTCGAGGGCGACGTGGACGCGCTGCGGAAGAGCGACACCACCACCGGCCGCCACTTCGACGACCGAGCCACCATCAAGGAGTCGGTGCGTGAGCGCTCGGGTGCGTTGGAGGTTCGCGGCGCGTCCACCAACAACCTGCAGGACGTCGACGTCGACATCCCGCTCGGGGTGCTCTGCGTGCTGACCGGCGTCGCCGGCTCCGGCAAGAGCTCGCTGATCAACGGCTCCGTCGCCGACCGCGATGGCGTGGTGGTGATCGACCAGGGCGCGATCCGCGGCTCGCGGCGGAGCAACCCGGCGACGTACACCGGACTGCTCGACCCGATCCGCAAGGCGTTCGCGAAGGCCAACGGCGTGAAGCCCGCGCTGTTCAGCGCCAACTCCGAGGGCGCCTGCCCGACCTGCAACGGTGCGGGCGTCATCTACACCGAGCTTGGCGTGATGGCCACCGTGGAGTCGCCGTGCGAGGAGTGCGAGGGGAAGCGGTTCCAGGCGGCGGTGCTGGAGTACACCTTCGGCGGACGCAACATCGCCGAGGTGCTCGCGATGTCGGTCACCGAGGCCGAGAAGTTCTTCGGCACCGGCGACGCGAGGACGCCGGCCGCGCACAAGATCCTGGACCGGCTGGCCGACGTCGGGCTCGGCTACCTGTCGCTGGGCCAGCCGCTGACCACGCTGTCCGGCGGCGAGCGTCAGCGGCTCAAGCTGGCCACCCAGATGACCGAGAAGGGGGATGTCTACATCCTCGACGAGCCAACCACCGGGCTCCACCTCGCCGACGTCGAGAACCTGCTCGGCCTGCTCGACCGGCTCGTCGACTCCGGCAAGTCGGTCGTCGTCATCGAGCACCACCAGGCCGTGATGGCGCACGCCGACTGGATCATCGACCTCGGCCCTGGTGCCGGCCACGACGGCGGCCGGGTCGTCTTCGAGGGCACCCCCGCCGACCTCGTCGCCGACTGCTCCACGCTCACCGGCGAGCACCTCGCGGCGTACGTCGGCGCCTGACCGAGCGCAGGGCTACGGGCTGACCAGCCCGGTGCGGTAGGCGATCACCACGAGCTGGGCACGGTCGCGCGCACCCAGCTTTCCCATCGCGTGGCTGACGTGGGTGCGGGCCGTGGCCGGGCTGAGGTACAGCTCGGAGCCGATCTCGTCGTTGCTCAGACCCTGCCCCACCAGGGCGAGCACCTGCCGCTCGCGTTGGGTCAGCACGGCCAGTCGGTCCTCGCCGGTCCGGGTCGCGACCCGCGACGCGGTGAACTGCGAGATGAGGCGGCGGGTGATCCGCGGCGCGAGCAGGGCCTCGCCGGCCGCGACCACGCGGATGCCGTGCAGGAGCTCGGCCGGGCCGGCGTCCTTGAGCATGAAGCCGCTGGCGCCGGCCTCGAGTGCGTCGAAGACATAGGCCTCGGTCTCGTACGTCGTCAGGATCAGCACCCGCACCTGCTCGAGTCCGGCCGTCGCGGCGATCTGGCCGGTGGCCTGGATCCCGTCGAGCACCGGCATCCTGATGTCCATCAGCACGACGTCGGGACGAGTGGCCCGCGCCTGTTCGACGGCCTCGGCGCCGGTGGTCGCCTCGCCCACCACCTCGATGTCGTCCTCGACGCCGATCAAGACCCGGAACCCGGAGCGCACGAGCCCTTCGTCGTCGGCGAGCAGCACCTTGATCGGGCTCACCCAGGCACCGAGCCGTTCGGTGCCAGCGGCAGTCGGGCGGTGACCTCGAACCCGCCTCCGGGTCGGGGTCGGGCGTTGAGATCCCCGCCGAGGAGGTGGCAGCGCTCGCGCATCCCGAGGATCCCGTGGCCGCTGTCCGCCGAGGCTTCGGCGGGCACATCCGCTCCCGGGCCACGGTGACCCTCGTCGGTCACTCGGATGTCGACGTTCTCGGCGCCGTAGTCCAGGGCGACCGTGACCCGGGTCGGGCCGACATGACGGATCACGTTGGTGATCGACTCCTGCAGGATCCGGTAGACGGCACTGCCCACCGCGCTCGGGAGCGACTCGGTCGGCGCCCCGCTCTCGAGCTCGATGTCGAGTCCCGCGTCGCGCGCCTTCGCGACGAGCTCGTCGACCTGCGCCAGGCCCGGGTGCGGCACTCGTCCGTCGTCGTCGTCGCGGAGCACGCCGAGGATGGTCCGCATCTCCTTCAGCGCGTGCGAGCTCGTCTGCTCGATGGTGAGGAGAGCGTCGCGCGCCTGCTCCGGCCGCCTGTCGAGCACGTGCGCGGTGACGCCGGCCTGGACGTTGATGATCGCGATGGCGTGCGCGACCGTGTCGTGCACCTCGCGGGCGATCCGGATCCGCTCGGCGTCGACCCGTGCCCGCGCGTCCTCGTCCCGGGTCCGTTCGGCCCACTCGGCCCGCTCCACTGCTTCGGCGGCGATGACCCGCCGAGACCTGGCCGACTCGCCGAGAGCAGCACTCATGACCGAC
This sequence comes from Actinomycetota bacterium, assembly GCA_030862825.1. GTDB lineage: Bacteria > Actinomycetota > Actinomycetes > Propionibacteriales > Nocardioidaceae > Nocardioides. Next base: position 5,411 of record JALZCZ010000228.1, read on the forward strand.
GCTCCGATCCGGAAGAACACCCAGCCGAGCGCTGCCCGCGGCTCGACGTCCGCAGCCGCCACCAGCCACGCCGTCGCCAGGACGGCGATGCCCACTCCGGCCATCACCAAGGAACGGCGCCCGTCGCCGTGGGCGGTGAGCGTGTAGAGGGCGACGAACAGGGCGATCCAGCCCGGCCCGTCGGGGAAACCGAGGCCGAAGTAGACCAGGCTGCCCAGCGCGACGACGACGAACACCGCCACCGGCCACCGCCGGCGCGCCACCAGCGCGAGCCCGCTCGCTATCAGGAGGAGGTACCCCAGGCTTCCGAGATCGGTCAGGGCTCGCGCCGCCACGGCGTCCTCGGACTCCGAAGCCCCCTTCACGCCCAGCACCTGCATCACCGCGACGAACAGGGCGAGCAACACGTCCTGCGCCAGGGCAGGGAGGCGGAGCCGGCCCGCAGCGCGTTGCATGCCGTGATCCTAGGTTGCGCCGGAGGATCGCGACTCCGCCCAGACGCGCGGTCGGCTACGTCGACGGGCGTAGTCGACGAGTGCCTCGTCGCGCTCGCAGGCGTACGGGCTGACAACTCCCGGCCGAGGACGCGCAGTCACCCCCGGCAGCACGCTCGTCTCCGTGACGACATCCACGGATTCCTCAGCGATAGCGCTCGACGAGCAGCCCGGCTCGTCACCTGCCCCGCGGCCAGGACCGCTGGGCAGGCTGGCCCGGCTGTGCTTCCGACGAAGAGGCAGGGTGCTCCTCGCCTGGTTCTTGGGGCTGGGGCTCGCCATCGGGCTGTCGGCGGCGTTCGGTGGAGACTTCGCCACCAACGCCGGCGTGGCGGGGTCCGACTCGGAGCAGGCGCAGGGCCTGCTGACGGAGCGGTTCCCGGCCCAGTCGGGCGCGACGGTCGACGTCGTGGTGCGCGCCGACGACGTCACCAGTCCCGCCGTGCAGCGCCGGGTCGAGTCCTTGCTCGGTGAGCTGGAAGGCATGCCCCATGTGGCAGAGGTCGACGATCCGTACGCCGCCGGCGGAGGTGCGTCGGTCTCCCCCGACGGAAGCACGCTGCTCGCGCGTCTCTACCTCGATGTCGACAACCGCAACGACATGCCCGTCGAGGACACCGAACGACTGTTGGCCGTCGCAGAAGAGGCCGAGGGCGCAGGGATGGAGGTCGCCCTCGGCGGCGGGGCCGTGCAGGTGGCCGACCAGCCGGAGGGTGACAGCACCGAGATGATCGGGCTGATCGCCGCCGCCGTGATCCTGCTGATCACCTTCGGGTCCGTCGTGGCGGCCGGGCTGCCCCTCGGTATGGCGATCGCGGGCCTGGTGGTGAGCTCGAGCCTGGTCGGCGTCGTGGCCGCAATCGTGGACGTGCCCGACTTCGCTCCGATCATCGCGGCGATGCTGGGCATCGCCATCGGCATCGACTACGCCCTCCTGATGGTGACCCGCTGGCGGGAGTGGCGGGCCGTCGGGCTCGACCCCGAAGCGGCGACCGTGGCCACCCTCGACACCGCCGGCCGGGCCGTGCTCGTCGCTGGCGGCACGGTGATGGTGAGCATGGCCGGGCTGTTCGCGATGGACCTGTCCACCATGAACGGCACTGCCGTGGTGACGATGGTGGCGGTGCTGATCGTGCTCCTCGCGGCCCTCACGCTGTTTCCGGCGATGCTGGGCTATCTGGGGCGGTGGATCGAGCGGCTGCGGCTGCCAGTCGGTCGGCGTACGACTGCTCAGGTCACCGCCGACGGTCACGTGCTGCCGGCTACCGGCTGGCTGCGGTGGAGCTCGTGGGTGCAACGTCGCAGCGGCGTCGCCGTCGTGGGCGGCGTCACCTTGCTGGCGCTGCTCGCTGCGCCCTTCCTCGGGATCCACTTCGCCATACCCGACGCGGGCAACGACTCCGAGGACACATCCGCGCGACGGGCCTACGACATGGTGGCCGACGGCTTCGGAGCGGGCACGAGCGCGCCCCTCATGGTGGTGGCAGACCTCTCCGCAGCCCGGGACGGGGCGGCCATCGAGCGGCTGCGGGCCGACATCGCCGGGACGGCCGGGGTCGCCGGCGTGTCGCCGCCGCAGCTCAACCCTGACGGTGACACGGCGTTGATCACCGTCGAGCCCACCACCGGCCCCCAGGAGAGTGCCACCGAGGAGCTCGTGGAGAGATTGCGGGACGACGTGATCCCGGCCGCCACCCAGGGCACCGGCCTGGGGGCACACGTCGGCGGCGTCACCGCCACGAACATCGACCTCAATGCCTCACTGGTCGATCGGCTGCCCTACCTCATCGGTGGCGTCGTCATCCTGTCGATGCTCCTGTTGCTGGTGGCATTCCGCAGCGTCGTCATCGCGGTCACCGCAGCGGGGATGAACCTCCTGTCGCTGGCGGCGGCGTACGGCGTGCTCGCGTTCTTCCTCGAGGGAGGGTGGGCCGGCGGCCTGATCGGCATCGACTCGCCGACTCCTGTGGCGGGCTACGTGCCGGTCATCATGTTCACCCTGCTGTTCGGGCTCTCGATGGACTACGAGGTGTTCCTGATCAGCCGGATGCGCGAGACCTGGATGCGCACCCGGGACAACAGCCGAGCGATCCTCACCGGCCTGGCGGGCACCGGCCGGGTGATCACGGCAGCGGCGGCCATCATGATCGTCGTCTTCGCGGCGATGATCACGGTCGACAACGTGATGATGAAGGCGTTCGGGGTCGGCATGGTCGCGGCGATCGTGGTCGACGCGACCATCGTCCGGATGCTTCTGGTGCCCGCAGTCATGCAGCTGCTCGGCCGCCGCAACTGGTGGATGCCCCGCGCCCTCGACCGGGTGGTGCCGCAGCTGCACGTCGAAGGACGGGCCGAGATGTTCCTGCCAGTGCCAGAGCCCGCGACCAGGGCTCCGGCACCGGCCGGGTCCTAGCTCGCGGTCAGGTGACCCTCTGCCGTCCGAGGAACCCTGCCAGGCGATCGCCTGGCAGGGCCTCGGCCGGTACGTCGACGGGATCGGCGAAGATCGAGCCGCGCACCTCATCGCTGACCCAGGCTGTCGCCAGCTCGCGCACGTCGTTCGCCAGCTCCGGAGGAGTCGTGTGGTCGCTCTGGCGGGCGACGCCGATGTCCCAGCCGTGCATGGTGAACTCGATCGCTCCCGCTCGAGCCGCGGCGTCCGCGCGTTCGGCGTCGGTCGTCGTCGACAGCACGGCGGCGAGCCTGTTCATGGATGCCTGCAGGACGCGGACCGGATCGGGGTCGGCGACCCGCGCCGGCTCCGGCATCGCCAGGTGTCCCGTCTCCACCAGACCGACGAGCCCGTCGGCCACGTCGGCGAGATGAAGGACGACCCTGCCCGTGTCCCAGCCGGCGCACGGCGTGGCCAGACGCAGCTCGTCGGCGGTGAGGTCGGACGTGACGTCCTGGGCGTAGTCCGTCGCTCGGCGGAGGAGTTCGACGCTCATGCGGTCACTCCGTCAGGCACGTCCCAGGGGGCCGTCTTGAGCGCTGCACCGGTCTCCAGCAGGGACTTGAGGTTCGCGAGCACAGCGGGCCAGCCGCTCGAGATGCCGTTGAGCATCTCGACGTTCGGAAGGTTCTCGTGGGTCACGGTGAGCCGGACGATGTCGCCGTGCGGCTGGATCAGGAAGGTGACCACCGACGGGCCGTTGACGCGCTCCTCGTCGAGCGAGTCCTCGAAGGTGATGGTGAGTCGGGTCGGCGCCTCCACCTCGAGCACCGTGCCGACGACGTCGACAGCGCCGGAGCCGTCGACACGGCGGTGCTCCCAGGGCGAGCCGACCTTCCAGTCGGACACGTTGGCGTGGTGCCAGTACTGCGCGGTCAGGTCGGCGTCGGTGAGCGCCTTCCACACCTCCTCGGCGCTGGCCCGGATGTAGGTCACGTAGACGTACGTCGGCACGGTCTCCTGGGTCTCGGTCATTGCGTACTCCTCTGCTCGGTGTCGGATGGTGCTCAGGGCGGCCAGGCGAGGCGCGTCGTACGCCGCGATCCAGCGCTCCCCGATGTCGTGGATCGGGGCGGGGTTGAGGTAGTGCAGGCGCTCTCGCCCGCGCCGGACGATCACGACGAGGTTGGCCTCCGCCAGCAGGTCGAGGTGCTGCGTCGCCGACTGGCGCGTCATCTCGAGGCTCCTGCAGAGCTGGCTCAGCGTCTGACCGTTCTGCTGACGGAGCCGGTCGAGCAGCAGCCGCCGGGTCGGGTCGGCCAGCGCCTTGAACACCGGGTCCAGGGTCCTCTCCTCGTCGGTCACCCCGCCATCATGCAGGTACTTACCTGCATATACAAGGTGCGATACGCCATGCGGGTCGCGAGCCAGCGTTCTATGGTGCTGGCTCGCGAGCTGATGGGCGGAACGCGTGGGGATGATCCGGACGGTCGCGGGAAACCGCGACCTGACCCGCCTCGAGATCGTCTGGGCTGTGGCACGACGCGGGTGGTCAGGTCTGGGTCGACGAGACCACCCGGCTGTTGCCCTTTTCGGCGATCACCCACGTCGACGTGGGCAGCTACGCGCTGAGGGGCAAGGCCGATCGAATCCCCGTGGGGTCGGTTCGCGCCGTGGTCGCCGCGATGCGTGGTGCGCAGCGAGCCGACGGGCTGGAGGCGCCACTGGTCGGGCGTGACCGCGAGCTGCGGCTCTTCAAGGAGCTCTTCCACCCCTGTGTCGAGGAGACCGGTGCTCCGGCTCTGCTGGTGCTCGACGGCGAGGCAGGTGCCGGCACGACCCGGTTGGCCTGGAGTTCGAGAAGTACGTCGAAGGTCTCACCCTGGAGACGCGTTGGCACAGCGGACGGTGCGTCGCCTACGGCGAAGGGGTCGCCTTCTACGCCCTGGCCCAAGCCGTGCGCGGCCGCCTGAGTGCCAGCGGCGGCGAGGACGAGGAGGACCCGCGGCGCTGCTGGATTCCGGCCTGGCTCGATATGTCACCGACGCCGAGGAGCGGGAGTGGCTATGCCCTCGGGCTAGGCGCACTACTGGGCGTCGGCTCTAGGGAGACGCACTCCTTCGGATGACGACGATGCTCAGCGCGAGGTTGTGACCGTGGCCAGGAAGTCGACGATGTCGCTGACGACCCGACCGGGTTGCGCCAAGTGGACGGCGTGTCCGCCCCCGTCGTAGAGCGCCAGCCGCGCGTCCGGAATGGCCTCGAGCAACGCCTGCTGGTCCTCGCTGACGAAGGCGTCGTCGCTCCCCGCGATCAGCAGCGTCGGCGCCGTGATCCGCTCGAGGTTCGCACGGAGGTCCGTGTCGATCAGACCGCGCAGAGTCTCCTGCCACACGTGGGCGGGCACCCTGAGACTTTCCTGGACGAGCATGTCGACGAAGTCACCTGGCACCGACTCGGGCGAGGTCCCGCGCACGAACTCCTCGACGAAGCCGCGATCCACCGGGTCCTCGAGGGCGGCGACGTCCTCCCACATGGCGGCAACCGCTGGCTTGTCGCCGAGGTGGGCAGGGCTGCTGATGAGGACGAGAGCCGAGACACGATCGGGATGCATGCTCGCGACGAGCTGAGCGACGAGACCGCCGCTGGACGAGCCGACGATGGCCGCCCGCTCGATGCCGAGCACGTCCATGAACCCCACGATGTCGGCGGCGAAGTCCTCGGGGAGGTAGCCGTGCTCTGGCCGGTCGGCGTCACCGTGACCGCGCTGCGTGGGTGCGTAGCCGCGCACGGACGCCGGCAGCTGCTCCAGCACAGCTTCGAAGTACCGCCAGGACTCGACATAGGCGTGCACGAACACCACAGGCCGGGAGGCGGAGGCGCCCGTCTCGGCGTACGGAACCGTGAGCCCACTCGCCAGGACGGCAGTACTGATATTGACGAAACCCATGACGCTGCCTCGGTCCTCCACCAGTGGCGCGCGCTTGCGCTCGGTGGTGCGAGCAGACGCTACGCCTCAAGGCCGTCGTTCACCCACCACCGCACACGGCATCTCGACTCCGAAGTCGACTTTGGCGACCCTGGGCGGGTGGCCCTCGCCGTCTGCCTGCTCTTCGACGCCCGATCCGAGCTCCTGCTCCGGGAGCTGTGGTCACGGCTGGAGGACGAGGGAGTCCCCACCCTGTCAACCCACACCCATCGCCGTCACCACCCGCACCTGTCGTACGCCGTGCTGCGCAGCTGGGACCTGCCGCGGGTCGAGGAGACGCTCGTCGCGCTGCCGGCGGCCGAGCCGTTCGGGATGTCGTTCCACGGCACACTCGCGTTCCCCCGCGGTCGGGCGGCGCTCGCTCCCGCGATCAGCGCCGACATGGCGCTGCGCCAGTGGCGGATCGTCACCGCCCTGGAGGCCTCGGGCGCTGACCTGCACCGCCACTACCAGGCCGGGAACTGGGTCCCCCACGTCTCGGTGGCCACGCGTGCTCAAGGACCGAAGCTCGCGACGGTGGTGAGGGCGATCGCGGACGTCCTGCCGCTGACCGTCCGCGTCGACCGGGCGGCGCTGATCGACAGCGGGACCGGTCAGACCTGGCCGCTGCCCCACATCCCCTGAGCCTCGTTGCCGCGGTCGCCGCGGGCCGCTGACCGTTGGTCGCCACCTCGGTCCACGTGGTGGGACATGGTCTGGCGCTGGCACCGCCGCCTGTGCTCACATCAGATATCTGACAACTTTGACCAAGGAGCGTCATGACCCCCTACCCCTATCGAAAAGCACCGCTGGTCGGCGCCCTGGCGCTGACCGCCCTCGCCGCGGCAGGGGTCGTCTCCCCGGGGGCGGCCGCCGCAGCAAGGGCCGTCGGCGCCGGCTGCACGTCCTCGGTCCCGTTCGTCTCCGGGACCGACGGGTACGGCGTCTTCCGGATACCGGCCGTCGTGCAGTCGCCCGACGGAGACGTCCTCGCCTTCGCCGAGGGCCGCTCGTCCGGCTCCGACACCGGCAACATCGACATCGTCCTCAAGCGCTCGGAGGACGGTGGTTGCACATGGGGGTCGCTGCAGGTGGTCTCCGACATGGGTGCGAACACGATCGGCAACCCGGCCCCGGTCTTCGACCCGCACACCGGTGACGTCGTCCTGCTCAGTGTCCGCAACAGCGGAGACGTCCATGAGAGCGACATCCTGCGCGGCAATGCGACGCCGGAGCAGAGCCGTAGGGTCTTCGTCCAGCGGAGCACCGACAATGGCGCGACGTTCAGCGAGCCTCGCGAGATCACCTCGACGACCAAGCGGACGAACTGGCGCTGGTACGCGACGACCCCCGGCCACGCGATCGCCTTGGCGACCGGTGAGCACGCCGGACGGCTCGTCGTACCGGCCAATCATTCCGCCGCCCCGCCAGCGGGCTCCGCCGACACGGGTGCCGAGGCCAAGTACTACGGCGGCCACAGTCTCTACAGCGACGACCACGGGCAGACCTGGCAGATCGGGTTCGTCGAGGACAACTACAACGGCTACATCAACTCGAACGAGACGACCGCGGCAGAGCTGCCGGATGGGCGGGTCTACTTCAACACCCGCGAGCACAACGGGTCCGCGCCAGGTGTGCGAGCAGACGGCTACTCCTCCGACGGCGGGCAGACGCTCGACGGCTCCTACCGTCCGCAGGCTGCCCTCGACGGGCCGGTCGTGCAGGGAAGCGTCCTCCAGCTCGACGGGAAGAAGTCCCCGTTGCTGTTCTCCGGTCCCCGGCACCCGTCGAGCCGGGCGGTGATGAGCATCCGGGCCAGCTACGACGGCGGAACCACGTGGACCACGACCGAGGACCTGTCCGGGCTGCCCGCGGCGTACTCCGACCTCGTGCAGCTCGACAAGGCAACGGTCGGCATTCTCTACGAGACCGGCGCTGACTACACCTACGCCACCATCGAGTTCCGCCGCCTCGACGTGAAGGCGGTGTCAGAGTGAGCCCGGCGCGCCGTACGGTCCTGGCCGGTGGCCTCGCGGTGGCTGCCGGCCTGGCGGCTCCGATGCCGGCGACCGCGCGAGACAGCAGTGCAAGGGCACTGACCTGGGACCGGCTACCGGATCTGCCGGCCAACGACAACGACTGGTCTCCCCGCATCCCGGTGGGCGAGACCTACTGGTCACAGATCGGCCTCGCCGGTCCGATCGCGGGTGCCGTCGGCGACCACCTGCTCGTCGGGGGCGGCGCCAACTTCCCCGAGCCGGCACTGACGGCGAGTCGCGGCGGCACCCTCGGCAAGGTCTACTGGGACGAGCTGTTCGTGCTGCGGCGCGGGGGGACCGGCTACGAGTGGCTTCCGGGAAGCCACCGTTTGCGAGACGCCGTGGCGTACGCCGCGTGCCTCAGCACCGACCACGGCCTCCTGGTTGTCGGAGGCGAGGGCTTCCGCGGCGGGCCCAGCGGCAGCGGCCTCGGCCCGGTCGAGAAGTTCAGTGACGTGTACTTCCTGCGGTTCGAGCCGACGGGGCAGCGACTGGTCCGAGAGGAGCTGCCGCCCCTGCCGCGACCGGCGTCGTATGCCGTCGCCGGCGTCATCGACGACGTGGTCCACGTCGCCGAGGGAGCGGACTTCTGGAGGCTGGACCTGGGGCAGGTGGCACGCGGCTGGCAGAGGCTGCCTCGCTGGCCCGGCGACCCGCGCTCGGTGGCGGTCGGAGGGGCACAGGACGGTCGCTTCTACCTGATCAGCGGGCGAAGCCAGCGGGCCGACAGGTCCTGGGTGTTCCACACAGACGCCTACGCGTACGACCCGCGCCTGGCCAGGTGGTCGCGCATCGCCGACGCTCCCTGGTGCGTGACCGCGGGCCTGGCTCACCCGGTGGCACGGACGGGGCTGTACGTCATCGGCGGCGACTCCGACCTGGACAGGTGGAACGAGATCGAGCGCCAGCGGTCGCTGCGCGACGCGTCACCAGCGGGGTCGGAGGAGTGGCACAGGCATGACCGGGCCATCACGTTCATCTACGACCACCACACGGGCTTCAACCAGGAGATTCTGCGCTACGACACCAGTCGCGGCACGTGGGAGGCCGTCGGCAGATTTCCCGGCCCGCCACAGGTGACGACACCCGCCGTGAGCTGGGATGGAGCCCTGGCCGTGGTCAGCGGTGAGGTGCGGCCCGGCGTCCGGACATCGAGCGTCTGGCTGGGCAGGGTATGAGCGAGCACCACCCTGCCTCCGTGGTCGACCAGCCACGCCCCCTCACGCTGCACACGAGACTTCGGCGGGCCTCGCCGAGCCCGGCGCCGCGGGCCCACCCGATGTCCCTCCCGGCAGAGGCGGCTGCTTCCCGGACGTGAGGAAGACCGGAGGCAGGCTCAGCTGAAGGAGAATGGGGCCTTCACTCAGGACTCGGCCCTGCGTGGGGTCATGAACCGATGCCGTTGTCGGAAAGCATGACGGCGCGCGATGAGTCGCACGGTCCGGGCAGGACCTTCGGTTCGGTGTCGGCATTCACGAGACGACCTTGCGCGTGAACGTGAGGTGGGTGACGCCGCTGGGCGAGGAGACCGCCTCGACGTCGTAGGCATCCTCGAGGGCCTCCAGGCCGTCCCAGACGCGGACGCCGCGGCCGAGCACGATCGGGACCTGGACGAGGTGGAGGTGGTCGACGAGGCCGGCGGCGAGGAACTCGCGTACGACGGTGGCGCCGCCACCGAGCCGGACGTCCTGGCCATCGGCTGCTTCGCGGGCGGCCTCGAGCGCCTCGGCCGGAGCGGCGTCGAGGAAGTGGAACGTGGTGCCGCCCTCCATCTCGATCGAGGGTCGTGGGCGGTGAGTGAGCACGAAGGTCGGCGTGTGGAACGGCGGGTTCGGACCCCACCAGCCCTTCCAGTCCGGGTCGTCCTGCCAGCCTGGTGGGCCGAACTTGTTGGCGCCCATGATCTCGGCGCCGAAGCCCTGGCTGTGCCGCACGGCGAAGGCGTCGTCGACGCCGGCGGTCCCGCCCGGACCCCAGAAGCGGGTACCGAACATCCACTCGTGCAAACGCTCGCCCGCATGGCCGAACGGTGCCTCGGCGGACTGCGGCTCGCCGGTGGCGAAGCCGTCGAGGGAGATGGACAGGTTGTGGATCCGGGTGAGTGACATGCTCGCGCTCCTCGATGTGTGACTGACGCCAGTGATGGCATAGTGCAATCGGTTCTGGGGAGCCTGACCAGGGTGACCACGAGTTCTCATCGGCAGCCGAGGTCCGGGTGTGCGATCAACGCCGCCATCGAGGCGCTCGACGACCCGTGGTCGATGCTCGTGCTGCGCGACGTGATCTTCGGCAACCGGCGCCACTTCCGCGAGCTGATCCAGGGCTCGGCGGAGAGGATAGCGTCCAACATCCCGAGCAGCCGGCTCGAGCGGCTCGTCGCGGCGGGCCTGCTCACCCGGGAGGAGGCGGCACGTGGCCAGCGGGCGGCGTACTCGCTGACCGAAGCCGGCATCCAGAGGCTGCCGGTCACGGTCGCGATAGGCACCTGGGGCCTCGCCCCCCGCGACGGCACCCCGCGCTGGTCGAGCGATTCATGGACGAGCTGCGCGAGGCCCACCTCGGCATCCGACTCTCCGTGCGTGGGCCACGAGGTCGAAGTGCGGTAACCGCGCGGCAAGGACCCGCCCATCAACGCGTGATGGGTGCCTCGGTCACACCAGCCCCACCATGACCGCCAGGGTCACGCGCGGTCGTAGCGCACGGTGACGGGAGCCGCCCTGATGGCGGGCGCCCGGCTCAGCCCCCGCTGGTGTCCTCGAAGACCCACAGGCCGCTGTCGCGGTCGCTGCCCAGGATGATCGTCCGGCCGTCGCGCATGAACACCTCGACGCCCCAGAAGTTGTTGCCGTTCGGGTCGAGGTAGCCGCCGACCTCGACGAGCTCACCACCCTGGATCCGCAGGGCCCGGAGTCCGCCGGCGTAGTAGGACAGGTAGGACTTGTCCGGCGCGGCCGGATGCGTCGCGACCTCGTGCACGGTCAGGTCGCCGTAGCCGATCGCGAAGGCCGGATCGTGAGCCTCGGGGATGGCGTAGGTGTCGAGCTCCGCGAACTTGGAGCCGGAGAGTGTGTTGCTGAAGAGGTGGACGTAGCCCCATCCGTCGAAGGCGGCCGTCGCCTCGATCCGCTCGCCGACGGTCCCGATCGCCGGCCCGTCCGGGTGGCATGACCCCGATGGCGAGCCCGTCGGCCGAGGAGGGAGTCCCCTCGACGCGCCCGACTGCGGTCCAGCGGGTCATCAGCGCACCGCACGCTGGCCACGTGGCCACCCACAACGTTCGTCACAGGGCTGCCGACTGGCCGGGGCGTCCTGCCGTCTCGCTGCATCTCGCCGACCGGGCCGCCCGTCAGTGCGCCATGTCGACGAACCGCGAGTAGTGGCCCTGGAAGGCCACGGTGATGTCGCGGGTGGCGCCGTTGCGGTGCTTGGCGACGATCAGGTCGGCCTCGCCGGGGCGGGTCGACTCCTTCTCGTAGACGTCGTCGCGGTGGAGCAGGATCACCATGTCGGCGTCCTGCTCGAGCGAGCCCGACTCACGCAGGTCACTCATCATCGGGCGCTTGTCGCCGCGCTGTTCGGGGCCACGGTTGAGCTGGGAGAGCGCGATGATCGGGACCTCGAGCTCCTTGGCGAGCAGCTTGATCTGGCGGGAGAACTCCGAGACCTCCAGCTGGCGGGACTCGACCTTGCGGCCCGAGGTCATCAGCTGCATGTAGTCGATGATCACCAGCTTCAGGTCGTGGCGCTGCTTGAGCCGGCGGGCCTTCGCCCGGATCTCCATCATGGTCATGTTGGGCGAGTCGTCGATGAACATCGGCGCCGCGGAGATCTTGCCCATGTGGCGGGCCAGCTTGTCCCAGTCGGCGCTGTCCATCCGCCCGTTGCGGATGTGGTTGAGCGGCACCTTCGCCTCGGCCGAGAGCAGGCGCATGGTGATCTCCGAGCGCGTCATCTCGAGGCTGAAGAAGACACTGGTCAGGTTGTTGGCCACCGACGCCGCCCGACACAGGTCCAGACCGAGCGTCGACTTCCCCATGGCAGGTCGACCGGCGACGATGATCATCTGGCCGGCATGCAGACCGTTGGTGAGGTCGTCGAGCTCGGCGAAGCCGGTCGGTACGCCGTAGAGGCCGGCGTCTCTGTTGCCGATGGCCTCGATCTCGTCGAGGACCTTGTCCATGATGTCCGAGAGCGGTGCGTAGTCCTCGGCCGTCCGGCGGTCGGTGATCTGGTAGACCTCCGCCTGCGCCCGGTCGACGATGTCGTCGATCTGGCCCTCTCCGGCATAGCCGTACTGGGCGATCTTGGTGCCGGCGTCAACCAGGCGCCGCAGGATGGCCTTCTCGCGGACGATGTGGGCATAGAACTCGGCGTTGGCCGCGATCGGGACGTTGGCGGCCAGCGTGTGCAGGTAGGGGGCGCCACCGATCCGCTGCAGCTCGCCGCGGCGCTGCAGCTCGGCCGCGACGGTCACCATGTCGACGGGCTCGCCCCGTCCGAACAGGTCGATGATCGCGTCGTGCACGGTCTCGTGGGCCGGCCGGTAGAAGTCGGCGCCGCGCAGCACCTCGGAGACGTCGGCGATGGCGTCCTTCGAGATCAGCATCGACCCGATCACCGACTGCTCGGCGGCCATGTCCTGCGGCGGGGTCCGGTCGCCCGGCGAGCGCGGCGCCTCACCCGGGGCGTACGGCGCCGGTCCGTCACCCCACTCCTCGAACGGTGGCCGGTCGTCCGGCGGCGGGAACCGGGTGTCGGACTCGGTGACGCTCACCAGCCTGATCCCCCTGCCAAAGGTGTGATGGTTCGAGTGTGGTCGACGCGATGGTCGGAATCGGTCGGCAACGACCCGTGTCGCCGAGATTAGGGGCGCACACCGACAATGGTCGGCGCACCAGTTCCTGCTCACTCGTGCCGGCTTCCGAGCAGTGACCGTACGTGCCTCCGGGGTCCCGGCGATAGGGCCTTGTCCACAGGCCCTGGGGATAACCTGCCGAAGGTCGTGGACGACGCGCCCAACAGCTGTGCACAGGATGGGGACCACGTTGTGGAAACAGTGTCAGTAGGCGTGCTTAGGTCGCCTCTGACCTGGGAAAACGTGGTCCACCGGGTGTGGAGCGAAATCAGTCCGCGCGTGTTCGCGTTTACCGACCTGTCACCGGATGGTCTCCCGACGGCTTTCTCGACATCCCGCTGATCGCCCCGATTTCCACAAGCTTGTCCACCGACGAAAATGGCCCGAAATGACCATGACAAGGCAGCACGACCGTGAGATCCTGCGCCTCGCGCTGCCCGCCTTCCTGGCCCTGGTGGCGGAGCCGATCTTCCTGCTCAGCGACGCCGCCATCGTGGGTCACCTCGGCACCCCGGAGCTGGCCGGGCTCGGCATCGCCGCCGTCGTCCTGCAGACGGCGGTCGGGCTGTGCGTCTTCCTCGCCTACGGCACCACGGCCAGCGTCGCGCGCCACGTGGGGGCCGGTGACCGGTCCGGCGCCCTCGCCCAGGGCATCGACGGGATATGGCTCGCGGTTCTGATCGGCCTGCCGACCACGGTGGCCGGCGTGGTCGCCACCGGGCCGCTGGTCGCGGCGTTCGGTGTCGACGGAGAGGTCGCCGACCACGCCACGACGTACCTGCGGATCGCGTTCCTCGGCACCACGCCGCTGCTGGTCATGCTGGCCACCACCGGTGTCCTGCGCGGGTTGCAGGACACCCGCACCCCGCTCGTGGTCGCCGTGGCCGGCAACGCGCTCAACATCCTGCTCAACCTGCTGCTGGTCTACGGCGTCGGCGCGTTCGACGGCTTCGGGATCGCGGGCTCGGCCCTCGGCTCGGTGCTCGCGCAGCTGGCGAGCGC
>JALZCZ010000231.1 GCA_030862825.1 Actinomycetota bacterium
CCGCCGTGGAGAAGGTCGCGATCGCCCCTGCTGCGCCGTCGAGGCGTGCGAGCGTCGTGAGGCAGTCGCCGAGCGCGTCCGCCTCGGCGAGCTCGCCGCGGGCCAGCCGGCAGTCGACCAGGGCAGCGAGCAGTGTCGCGCGCTCGATGTCGTCGAACCCGCCGGAGCGTGCCTCGTCCGCGAGCTCGGTGAGCTGATGCAGGGCGACGATCACCTGTCCGGCGCGCAGCAGCGCACCTGCGTCACCGAGCCGAGCGACGACGGAGCCGCGCTCCTCGGTGACCGGCATGGCGACAGGCTAGGAAGCGATGCGGGGTCCCGTACTCGGATTGTCCTGGAAGGAGGCAAGTGGCATAGACCGGTCGCGGCCGAGGAAGGCGAGCAGGTGGACCTCCGCGGAGCTGTCATCCGGCACCTCGAGCCTGGCCGCGAAGAGCGGTCCGCGGTCCGCCGTGGCGACCAACGCGTCCGCGACCGGCAGCAGGCTGGCCGCCAGCTCGTCGGGGATCGGGGTCGGCCGGCCGATCGCCTGCGCGACGTCCCATCCGTGCACGGTGATCTCGAGCGCTGCGGCCGCCGCCACCACCGAGGTGGGCGCCGCCTTGTCACCGACCTCGACCAGCGCCGGCCGCTCCCGGCTCCAGGCTTCGAGCAGCGCGCACGCCTTCTGCCGAAGCGCCTCGGTGCGGGCCACGGCCGGGATCCGCGGCTCGAGCGAGACCGAGCCCCGCGCCCCCTCGATGAACGCGTCGAGCGCGTCCTCCATGTGCGCGAGCAGCTGGCCGAGGTCCCATCCGTGACACGGCGTGCGCAGGGAGAGAGCGGGCGGGTCCGCGTCGACGGCGGCGAGGATCCCGCGCGTGTAGCCCAGTGCTCTGTCGAGGAGCTCGATCGCGTGATCGAGTTCGGCGGGGTCGGACATTGCTAGCCCCCGCAGGGCTCGGGCGTGTAGTCGGCCGGGAGGCTCGCCGGAAGACCGAACTTCTCGAACAGGCTGTGGTCGAAGAAGGCGCCCACGTGCTTGACCCGGCCGTCCTCGATGTCGAGGACCTGCAGGTGGAACGGCTTGAACGTGCGGTCCGCCTGCCGCATGTAGAGCCCGAACGCCGGCTGCCCGTTGGCGGTGGTGCGGACCATCGGCATGTCGTGGGTGCCGCCCGGGCAGCGCAGGTCGATCAGCTGACCGATGTTCTCCGCGCCGGTGTACCACCCGGTGAACGGCGGCATCTCCCACACGGCGTCCGCCGTCAGCATCGTCACGATCTGGTTGATGTCCTTGCGCCAGAACGCGTCGACGTAGCGTTCGAGCAGCACCTCCTGCTCCGGGGTGAGGTCCGGCTCCACCGTGTCCTCGGTCAGGGCCCGCTCCTGCATCTGGGCGTGGGCGCGCTGCAGGGCGGAGTTGACCGCGGCGGTGGTGGTGTCGAGAGCTTCCGCGACCTCGGCGGCCGACCAGCGGAGCACGTCGCGGAGGATCAGCACTGCGCGCTGCCGGGCGGGGAGGTGCTGGAGGGCCGCGATGAACGCGAGGCGGATCGAGTCGCGCTCGGCCACGACCACGGCGGCGTCGGGCACCGGTTCGAGCCAGGCGATCTCGTTGTTCTGCTCGAGGGCGTCGCCGGCCATCGAGTCGGCCGTGCCGAGTCCGGCCGGCAGTGGGCGGCGCGGGCGGCCCTCGAGGTTGGTCAGGCAGACGTTGGTGGCGATGCGGTAGAGCCAGGTGCGCACCGACGAGCGGCCCTGGAAGTCGGCACTGGCCTTCCACGCGCGCAGGAACGTCTCCTGCACGAGGTCCTCGGCCTCATGCACCGATCCGCTCATCCGGTAGCAGTGCGCGAGCAGCTCGCGCTGGTAGCGGGAGGTGAGGGTGTCGAAGTCCGCGAGCTCCGCCGCCTTCTCCGTCAGCTCCGGCTGCGGTGCCTCGGTGGTCATCTGCTCGCTCTCCCGTGAAGTCGTCGCTGCCGTCATGGGTACTCCTGCCGTCGCCAGTCTGCCTCGCCGTCAGAGGGATAGACCAGAGCCGTGACCGGAACTCATCGGTTGGTGGCCGGAAGTTTCCCTGAGACTGCGGGCTAGTCCCTGACGAAGTCGCGGTGGGCGGGCCACCTCCACGACGAAATCGTCCGGGACTATCCCGTTGCCGCAGGTCGGCCGGCCAGGGCCAGGGCGCGCTCAGCGGCAGCGACCGCCCGTTCGCGGTCGGCGGGCACCAGGCCGATGCGGGTGCGCCGGTCGAGCAGGTCGTCGACGTCGGCGGCACCCTCGTGGGTGACCCCGAAGACCAGCTCGGCGAGGGTGGCCGGGATGTCGTCGGCGACAGGGGCGAGCAGCTCGTCGTCCTGCAGGCCGGTGACCTCGCGCGCGCTGACGAGCACCAGCTCGGCGTCGGCGCCGAAGCGGCGGACCAGGCGCGCGGGTAGCTCCAGGGCCGCTAGGGCCGGGCGCGGCGCGGCGCCGAGCAGCGGCACCTCCTTGGTCCGGCACCGTCCGGCGCGGAGACCGGCATGGGCGACGGCGGCGTCGACGGCGTCCTCGGCCATCTGCCGGTACGTCGTGAGCTTGCCGCCGACGATCGTGACCACGCCCGACCTGCTGGTGAGCACGGCGTGCTTGCGGGACAGATCGGCCGTCGACCCGTTCGACCCGCCGGGCAGGTCGAGGAGCGGCCGGAGGCCGGCGTACGCGCCGACCACGTCGGAGCGGTGCAGCTGGCGGGCGAACGCCGCCGAGACCACGTCGAGCAGGAATCCGATCTCCGGCTCGGTCGGCACCGGCACGTCGGGCACCTCCCCCTCGACCGGTTCGTCGGTGAGGCCGACGTAGATGGTGCCGTCGGGTTGCGGCAGCACCAGCACGAAGCGGTTGGGCTCGCCCGGGACGGGCGCGAACACCGACACCGACAGGTCGGGCAGGGTGTCCGCGCGGAGCACCACGTGGGTGCCGCGGCTGGGCCGGAGGTTGACCTCCTCGACCAGGTCGCCGGCCCAGACGCCGGTCGCACTGATCACGGTGCGGGCGCGGACGGTGTGCGGCGCCCCGGTCAGCTCGTCGCGGAGCTCGACGCACTCGCCTGTCGCGGAGACGACCCTGGCCCGGGTGCGGATGTGGGCGCCGTGCGACGCCGCGGTGCGGGCGATCGTCGTGACCAAGCGCGCGTCGTCCTCGAGCTGGCCGTCCCACGACAGCAGGCCGCCGCGGAGCCCGGCCGAGCGCAGGGTGGGTGCCAGAGTCATCACCTCGGTCGCGGACAGCTTCCGGGGCCGGGGCAGGGTCTCGGCCCCGGTGCCGGCGCTGCGGCGCAGGAGGTCGCCCGCGAAGAGTCCTGCCCGGGCGAAGGACGCCGCGAACCGCGACATCGACGAGTTGACCGGCACCACGATCGGCATCGCGTGGGTCAGGTGCGGGGCGGTGACCTCCATCAGGATGCCGCGCTCGACGGCGCTCTCATGGGCGATGCCGACCTGGCCGCTGGCGAGGTAGCGGAGACCGCCGTGCACCAGCTTCGACGACCAGCGTGACGTGCCGAAGGCCAGGTCGTGCGCGTCGACGGCGAGCACCGACAGACCGCGGCTGACCGCGTCGAGCGCGGCGCCGGCGCCGGTCACGCCGAGGCCGATCACCACGACGTCGACGTCGGTGGGCGCATCGGTCAGGCCGGGAGTGATGCGGGTGGCGGTCATGGCTGCAGGCCCTGTCGGAGCAGTACGCCGAGCTCCTGGTCGAGCTCAACCTCGGTCACCTCGTCGTCGACCATGGTGTGGGTCGAGAGCACGAAGCCGTGGGCGGCGAGCAGGAGCCCCCGCGCGATGGCGGTGGTGTTGCCGGCCCGGATCTCGCCCGCCTCCTGGCCCGCGCGGATGGCGTCGACGGTCAGCGCCAGGATCAGGTCCTGCGAGCGGCCGCGGCGCGAGAGCAGGTAGGGGAGGATCAGCTCGGGGTCGAGCTCGACGATGCGCACGAACAGCTCGTTGTCGCGCAGCACCCGCACCGTGCTCACGATGCCGGCGATGAGTCGGTCGACGGCCGACGACGTCCCGTCCTGGTCGGCGACGGCGGCTTGCACAACGCCCGACCACTCCCGGGTCATCAGGTCGCCTAGCAGCTGCTGCATGTCGGACCAGGTGCGGTAGATGGTCATCCGCGAGACGCCGGCCCGGCGCGCGACCTCGGTGAGCGTCGTACGCCGCCAGCCCACGTCGAGGATGCACGCCCGCGCGGCGTCGAGGTAGTCGTCGCGGGGCTCTCTCGGATTCGGGGCTGAGCCATCGCTCTTGTGACGAAGTGACGTCATGTGTCACACTGTAACACATGACCTCCAGAGACCTGCCCGTCGTGCAGACCGAGATGCACCCCAGCAGATGGGGAGACCCGGAGGCCGCCACCGACCTCCCCGACCCCGCCCGCGGCCTGATCGAGATGGTCTTCGGCCTCGACGAGCGGCGGGCCGTCGACGACGTCAAGCTCCCCGAGCCGGGCATCCCGACCGAGCTCGTCGACGCGCTCCGCGGCCTGCTCGGCGCCGCCCACGTACTCACCGACGACGACAGCCGTCGGCTGCGTACGCGGGGCAAGTCGACTCCCGACCTGCTCCGGCAGCGCGCCGGCGACCTCTCCGACGCCCCCGACGTGGTGGTCCGCCCCGGCACCCACGACGAGGTGGCCGCCGTACTGACGTTCGCTGTCGAGCACCACCTCGCGGTGGTCCCCTTCGGCGGTGGCACCTCGGTCACCGGCGGCCTCGTTGCCCGCCGCGAGGGCTACGCCGGCCTGCTCTCCCTCGACCTGATCCGGATGAAGCGGCTGCTGGCCGTCGACCACACCTCGATGACCGCCACCCTCGAGCCCGGCCTGCGCGGACCCGAGGCCGAGGCGCTGCTGGCCGCGGAAGGGCTGACGCTCGGGCACTACCCGCAGTCGTTCGAGTACGCCACGATCGGCGGCTTCGCGGCGACCCGGTCCAGTGGCCAGTCGAGCGCCGGATACGGCCGCTTCGACGCCCTCGTGGTGGCACTGAGGGTGGCCACCCCGCGCGGCGAGCTACGGCTGGGCAGCTCACCGGCCAACGCGGCCGGCCCCGACCTGCGGCAGCTGATCCTGGGCTCCGAGGGCGCCTTCGGTGTGATCACCGAGGTCACGGTGCGGGTCCGCAGGCTGCCGGCCGAGAAGGTCTACGAGGGCTGGCGGTGGCCGTCGTTCGCGGCCGGCGCCGACGCGATGCGGACACTGGCTCAGGCCGGACTGCTCCCGACCGTGGTCCGGCTCTCTGACGAGGCCGAGACGTCGATCAACCTGGCGCGTCCCGACGAGATCGGCGAAGAGAGCGCGAGCGGCTGCATGATGATCGTCGGCTACGAGGGTGAGCCCGGTGCCAACGCCGCCAAGCGCGCAGCCGTCACCGCCGTGCTCACCGACCTGGGCGGCACCTGCCTCGGCGAGGAGCCCGGCCGGGCCTGGGCGCGCGGCCGCTTCAGCGCCCCCTACCTCCGCGACTCGCTGCTCGACGTAGGCGTCCTGGTGGAGACCCTGGAGACCGCGACCTTCTGGTCCAACCGCGAGACCTTGTACGCCGGCGTGAAGACCGCCCTCGAGACCGCGCTCGGCGAGGGCACGATCGTGCTCTGCCACATCTCGCACGTCTACGAGACAGGCTGCTCGCTCTACTTCACGGTGGCGGCCAAGGAGAGCGTGGACCCACTCCCGCAGTGGCATGCAGCGAAGGCCGCTGCCGGCGACGCGATGGTGGCGGCCGGCGCGACGATCACCCACCACCACGCCGTGGGCACCGACCACAAGCCATGGCTGACCGCCGAGATCGGCGAGCTCGGGGTCTCGATGCTCCGGGCGGTCAAGACCGACCTCGACCCGACCGGCATCCTCAACCCGGGGGTGCTGATCCCGTGACCTCGCCCAGACTCCAACGCTCCTTCACGTTCCTGGTCAACCCTTCGTCCGGCGGTGGCGCCGCACCCGAGGCGGTTGTCCCGATGGCCCGCCTCCTCCGCGAGGCCGGCTCGACCGTCGACGTCACCTACTCACCGGGCCCGAGGGCGATGGCCGGTCTGGTCACCGAGGCGCTCGACCGCGGCGACGTCGTGGTCTCCGTCGGCGGCGACGGCATGCTCTCGTCGTTGGCCGGCGCGGTCTCGTCAGCGGGCGGCACGCTCGCGGTGCTCCCGGCCGGCCGCGGCAACGACTTCGCGCGGATGCTGGGCCTCCCCGAGGACCCGGCCGACCAGGCGCGGCTGCTCCTGGAGGCCGACGTACGCAAGGTCGACCTCGTGTCGCTGACGCTGCCCGGAGCCGCCGATCGCCGGGTGGCCGGCTCGGTCTACTCCGGGGTCGACGCCCGCGCCTCGGAGATCGTGGACCGGGTGCAGTGGCTGCCGCGCCGGCTGCAGTACCCCTACGCCGCGATCCGCTCGCTCGCCAACTACCGGCCTGCCCGCTACCGGGTGACCGTCGACGGCGACACCCGCGACTACCTCGCGGCCAACGTCGTGGTCGCCAACTCCGCCTACTACGGCAAGGGCATGAAGATCGCTCCCGGCGCGGTGCTCGACGACGGCCTGCTCGAGGTCGTGGTGATCGAGGCCGCCGGCAAGCTCGACCTGATCCGCTCGCTGCCCAAGGTCTACGACGGCAGCCACGTCGGCCTGCCCGAGGTCACCGTGCTGCGGGGGCGCCGGGTAGAGCTCCGCGCCGACGGTCGCACCCCCGTCCCCGTGGGCGGCGACGGCGAGCCGCTCGGCGTACTCCCCGGCCTGTCCGACCCGCCCGCGGTGGTCGAGATCCTCCCTGGGGCGCTGTCGATCATCGGCTGAGCCCCGGCAGGTGGCCTGCGCCCCCGGGCCTAGCTGCTCGAGGTGGTAGGCGGGGTCCACTCGAAGGGCTGGACGACGACGAAGCCGGGGCCGTGGAAGGCGTACTGGAACGCCTCGCCCGAGCCGCCGCGGATCAGCGACGACATCTTCATGCTGCTGACGACCTGCGGCACCAGGTTGGCCGACCAGGCCACGCAGGCCTGGGTGTCGACGTACGTCGGCTGCTGGCTGCAGTCGAGCAGCACCGGCTTTCCGACGGTGCACAGCGCGACCGTGCCCTGGCCGTGGACGGTCGTGTTGAACAGGCCGCCGGCGAGAATGCCGGCGCCCTTGACCCGGTTGATGTCCCACTCGAGCGCGGAGTCGAAGGCGAGCAGGTTGCGCCCGTTGACGCTGAGCGCGTCACCGGTGAGCTCGACCAGGAAGATGTAACCGGCCTCGTTGGCGAAGAACACCTCGCCCTGGCCGCTGACCCGCATCAGCGGGTTGTCCTCGGCGGTCACCATCTTCTTCAGCAGCTTTCCCATGCTGCCGGCCTTCTCGTGCGTGAAGGAGACCTGGCCCTGGAAGGCGACCATCGAGCCCTTCACGGCCAGCACGTCCTCGCCCAGCCCGACCCGCAGCAGCTGCGAGTTCTGCAGCACGAAGCGCTGCGCGGTCTGGACCTCCTGGTTGGACTGCTCGAACAGCTCGCTCTGCATCGGGATCCCTCGGGTGCGTGTGGCCGGTCTCGGGAACCCCATCCAACGCGGGCTTCAGCCGAACGTCCAGACCAACAGATCCGTCGGTACGCCGGCGGTCACCGAGTGCGCGGGTTCGTCGGTCATCAGGAAGGCGTCGCCGGCGGCCAGGGGCTGGGCCAGCGACGAGCGCAGCAGGGCGCCGGTAGCCACGAAGGCGTGCACCTGAGGCGCGGTAGGCAGCTCCAGGGAACCCCGGCCGTCGAGACGACCCGCCCACAGCACGGCGTCCGGTCGCGGCTGCGTCACGAGCACCAGCTCGTTGGCGAGGAGGGTCACCGGCCGCGTCGTGTAGCCGGGCTCGGACCCGTCCTCCGCCGGCCGCAGCCACATCTGGATGAACCGGCACGGGCCGGTCTCGGTGGCATGCTCGGAGTGGTCGACGCCGTCACCGGTGGACAGCACGCCGACGGAACCCGCCTCGAGGACCGTCGTGGACCCGCTGGAGTCGGTGTGCCGCAGCGCCCCTGCGACCACCCAGGTGACGATCTCCAGATCCCTGTGGTGGTGGGTGTCGAACCCGCGGCCGGAGCCGAGCAGGTGGTCGTCGTGGCACACCATCGGGCCGAAGCCGAGCCGCTCCGCGTCGTAGTGATCGCCGAACGAGAACGAGTGGTGGGTCACCCGTCCCTCGGCGCGGTCCACGAACCGGTCGGTTCCCCGACGAATCTCGACTGTCACAGGCAAGATTGTGCAGGTGCCGTATCCACAGCTCCCGCCGGGCTTCACCTTCGGCACCAGCACCGCGTCGTACCAGATCGAGGGGGCGGCCGCCGAGGACGGGCGCGGCCCCAGCATCTGGGACACGTTCGCCGCCCAGTCGGGCCGGATCGTCGACGGCTCGACGGGGGAGGTGGCGTGCGACCACTACCACCGCGTCGACGAGGACGTGGCCCTGATGGAGCGGCTGGGGGCACCGGGCTACCAGTTCTCGATAGCGTGGCCGCGGATCCAGCCGACCGGCGGCGGCGCGCCCAACGAGAGGGGCCTCGACTTCTACGACCGCCTGATCGACAAGGTGCTGGCGGCCGGCGTGCAGCCGATGGTGACGCTCTACCACTGGGACCTGCCGCAGGCCCTCGAGGACGACGGCGGCTGGCTCAACCGCTCCACCATCGACCGGTTCGCGGACTACGCCGCGATCGTCGGGGAGCGGTACGTCGACCGCGTGCAGCACTGGATCCCGATCAACGACCCCAACGTGGTGACCCTGCTCGGCTACGGCGCAGGCACGCACGCGCCCGGCCGGGCCCTGATGTTCGACGCGCTCCCCGTCGCCCACCACCTGCTGGTGGCTCACGGCCGGGCCGCGATCGCCCTCCGCGACGCGGGCGCCGGTAGCGTGGGCTGCGCCAACAACCACGCACCGATGTGGCCGGCCAGCGACGAGCCGGCCGACGTGGGTGCGACCAAGCTGTTCGACGCGATGTGGAACGGGATGTTCCTGGAGCCGATGCTCCTCGGCCGTTACCCCGCCGACCTGTGGCCGCTGCTCGAGGACGTGGTGCTGCCCGGTGACCTCGCCACGATCCGGCAGCCGCTCGACTTCTACGGGGTCAACTACTACAACCCCATGAAGATCGGCGCGGCCCCCGAGGAGGCCGAGATGCCGTTCGAGTTCCGCGAGCTGCTCGGCTACCCGACCACCGATTCGGGCCGGCCGATCGTGCCGGACGCGCTCCGCGAGTGGCTGATCATGTTCCGCGCCCGCTTCCGGGCCGCGCTGCCGCCGATCATGATCACCGAGTCAGGGTGCGCCTACAACATGGGTCCCGACGCCGACGGGGTCGTCGACGACCAGCCCCGCATCGACTACCTCGACGCCCACCTGCGAGCCGTCTCGGAGGCGATCGCGCGCGGCGTCGACGTCCGCGGCTACTACACCTGGTCGCTGATGGACGACTTCGAGTGGACCGAGGGCTACACCCAGCGGTTCGGCCTGGTGCACGTCGACTACGACACCCTGGCCCGCACCCCCAAGCGGTCGTTCCAGTGGTACGCCGACGTGATCGCCGCTCAGCCGACCTCGCTGGGGTAGTCGGGTCACAACTCGGGCTCGCTCGTTCCTCGCTCGCGCTGCTCGGCCACCGAGTCCGTCCGTTGGTGGGGGAGGCCGAGCCGATGGACCGGGCCGTATCGAGACCCATGCTGGAGACGGACGGGCTCCCCGGCGAGGCGGTCGGGGCCTTCCCGCATGCGGCCCGCCTCACCACCAGCATCCCCGAGCAGCGCTACCTCAGCGTCCGCGCGACGGCGGTCTCCGACCCCGGAGGCCTCGGCCACTAGCCTGTCAGGCATGTCGTCAGCGCCCTCATCGTCCGTGGAGCTGCCCGTCAAGCGCCGTGTCGTCTTCGTGGTCGGGTCCGGGCGCAGCGGCACCAGCACGATGGCGGGGGCATTGCAGACGCTCGGCATGCACGTGCCGCAGCCGGAGGTCCTGGCGGACGACACCAACCCCAAGGGCTTCGGCGAGCCCCAGTGGGTGGTCGACTTCCACGGCGAGCTGCTCAAGCGGTGCAACGTGCAGGTCAGCGACGCACGCCCGTCCGCGTGGTTCGAGGCCGGCAAGCTGAGCACCTTCGAGCCGCTCCGGCAGCGGCTGCACGAGTGGCTGGAGCCGCAGTTCGCCGCGGGGCCGGAGCTGGTGGTCAAGGACCCGCGGCTCGCCTGGTTCCTCGGACTGTGGCGCTCGGCGGTGCTGCGCTGCGACGCCACGCCGGCGTACGTCACCATGCTGCGGCCGGTCACCGAGGTGGTGGGCAGCAAGCAGCAGCACTACGGCTCGAAGTTCGGCGAGGTCAACCGGACCGCCGCCTGGGTCAACATGATGCTGCACACCGAGCGCGCCACCCGCGGCTCGGCCCGCGCGTTCGTGCGCTACGCCGACCTGCTCAAGGACTGGACCGTGCCGTTGTTCGGGATCGGGAAGCAGTTCGACCTCGCGGCGGTGCAGACCGCCTCGGCCAACGACATCCGGGCCGTGCACGCCTTCGTGGACCCGGACCTGCGCCGGGTGCAGCTCACCTGGGACGACGTCGAGGTGCCGCCGCGGCTCCGCGAGATCGCCGAGGAGAGCTGGCAGCAGCTCGACCGGCTGGCCGACCCCGACGGTGACACTCCCGCGGTTCACGAGGCCCTGGACGAGCTGCGGACGGCCTACGCCGAGCTCTACGACGAGGCCGAGGCGATCGCGCAGTCCACGGCGCTGGCCGCGCACCGCGACGGACTGGCCCAGCTGCCCGCACCGTCGACCAGCAGGAGAGGGGTCGACCGGGTGCCCCACGGTGTCCGCGCGATGGTGCCGGCGAGTGCGCGGCGCGGGCTGCGCAAGGCGTTCGGGCGGGAGCGGTGAGGCCTGTCGCCGGGCCCGACATCCCTTGCCTGGAAGGGCTTCCGGACTACGACGTCACCTGGCCCTGGCGGGATGGCAAGCTCCCTTCGGGCCTGACCTGCGTCTTCCGGGTGAAGAACGAGGCGCGCAACCTGCCCTGGGTGCTGCCGCCGATGTTCGCGGCCGTGCAGCATGTCGTGCTCGTCGACAACGGCTCCGACGACGACACCGTCGAGGTGGCCCGGGCGACTGCCGAGAAGGCAGGCGCGCTCGACCGCTTCACCGCGACGACGTACCCCTTCCAGGTCAGCCGGGCCGGCGCCGAACACCTGGCCACGCCGCCCGACTCGGTGCACTCGCTCACCCACTTCTACAACTGGTCGTTCTCCCACGTCCGCACCAACTACTCGATGAAGTGGGACGGCGACATGGTGCTGACCCGTGAGGGCGTCGGCGTGCTCGCCGACCTCTCGTGGCAGCTCGAGGACTCCAACGCGGTGGTGGCGTTCCCGCGGCACCCGCTCACCATCGAGAGCGACTCGGTGGCCTGGATCGACCTGGGGTTCCGCTTCCTCGAGCCGTGGATCTATCCCATGGGGCCGGAGTTCACCTTCGTGAAGGCGTTCGAGTGGGAGGTGCGGGAGTTTCCGACCTCGTCGGAGCGGATCATCGCGCCGGAGGGGATGGTGGTCGAGCTCAAGTGGCTCGACACCAACGAGTTCGCGCACTGGACCAGCACCGACGACTTCGAGTCGTCGCGGGCCCCGCGCAAGCGTCGCGAGTGGGAGGTCTACAGCGCCCTGTCCGAGGGGCGCGGCGAGGACGTCGCGGGCCTGCACCGGATCGAGGCCCCGCCGGGCGTGCACGTGATCGACCACGTCACCGCGACCTGGCTGCCCCAGGCGGAGCGACCGCTGGTCCGGCGTCGGGGGCGACTGGATGTCTGAGCTCGCAGGTCCCGCGCAGGCGTTCCTCGACCAGTCGCCGGGCGGGCTGATGGTCACGGCGTCGAGCGATCCGGCCGAGCCCGGCAGGTACTCGCGGGTGCTCGTCTGTGCCGCCGACCGGGGACAGCTGCGCGAGCTGGCGCGGTCGGGTGTGGTGTCGCGCGAGGTGCGGTCCACGACCATCGGGGTCTGGCTCGACGCCGCGACCTCCGCCCTGTCCTACCTGCCCCGGCCGACCCCGAGAGGCGCGTCGTTGACAGCGATTCGGTCGCGGGCGGAGGCGGACGGCTGGTTCTGCGTGCTGCGCTTCGACCGGCCGACGTCGATCGGCGTGGTGCTCGGCGAGCTGGCCCGGCAGTCGGTCTGGCCCGACCACGCCGTACCCCTGAGCCCGATCGACATCCGCGTGATCAACCCGATCGGTTTCGACGCCGATGGGAGCGAACCGGTCGTGCCGTTCTCCGCGCTCGACCTGTCCCGCGGCGTCACCGAGGGACTCGTGCGGTCGCTGCGGCCGGCGCTCGGAGTGCGGCTCGACACCGAGGTCGACGACGTCGTACGGCTTGGCCTGGCGGTTGCCGGTGTGCCGATCGAGAGCGATGGCGTCGACCTGACCGACCGCGCGGCTCGCGAGGAGCACAGCATCCGTCGGCGTCGAGAGGCGATCGACGCCTTGGTGCCCGCATCCGGCCGACCGTCGGTCAGCGTGCTGCTGGCGACCAAGCGGCCGGAGATGCTGGAGCACGCGGTGGGTCAGGTGGCCCGCCAGCGCGGCGTCGAGCGACTCGAGCTGGTGCTGGCACCGCACGGCTTCGTGCCCGACGTCGGACAGGTGCGAGACCTGCTCGGTGACCGCGACCTGCAGCTCGTGCCGCAGCTGAGCTCCGTGGTCTTCGGCGACGTGCTCAACGCCGCCGTCGCCGCGGCTCGCGGTGACGTCGTGGTGAAGATGGACGACGACGACTGGTACTCACCCGACTTCGTCGCCGACCTGCTCCGCGCCCGCGCCTACAGCGGCGCCGACCTGGTCGGCACCGCCGACGAGTTCTACTACCTGTCCGAGCGCGACCAGACCGTGCACCGGCGGCATCCAGGCGAGTTCTACACGCAGTGGGTCGCGGGCGGCACCCTGATGCTGGCCCGCTCGCTGCTCGCCGAGGTCGGTGGCTTCGCCGCCGTGCCGAAGCACGTCGACCGCCACCTGCTCGACGCCCTGCTCGCGGTGGGCGCCGTCGTCTACCGCACCCACGGCCTCGGCTACGTGCTCCGCCGCAACACCGAGGGCCATACCTACGACGCGGACCTGGAGCGGATCCTCGACCCCGACCAGCTCGTCGCCACCTGCGACGGCTTCCACCCCAGTCGCCTCGTTGACCCGTCGGAAACCACCTGAGGCGCTCAAGGTCGACCCGTCAGAGAGTTGGTGCGACGGGTCGAGGTCAGCGGCGGCCGAGGCCCCGGGCGGTCCAGCCGGCGGAGCGCCAGGCGTCGAGGTCGAGGGCGTTGCGGCCGTCGAGGATCTGCTTGCGCCGGACCGCGGCCCCGACCGCGTCGATGTCGACCTCGCGGAACTCCTGCCACTCGGTCAGGTGCAGCACCAGGTCGGCGCCGTGGACCGCCTCGAGGGCGGAGTCGGCGTAGTCGAGCGTCGGGAAGATCGCGCGGGCGGTCTCGGTCGCCTCGGGGTCGTAGACCACGACAGAGGCACCGCGCAGGTGCAGCTTGCCGGCGATCGAGAGCGCGGGGGAGTCGCGGACGTCGTCGCTGTCGGGCTTGAACGCCGCGCCCCACACGGCGATCCGTGACCGGGTGACGCTGCCGCCGAGCATCGTGGTCGCCATCTGCGCGACCCGGCTGCGCTGTCGCTGGTTGATGTCGTCGACCTGCCGCAGGAACGACATCGCGTCCTCGACGCCGAGCTCGCCGGCCCGATGCACGAACGCCCGGATGTCCTTGGGCAGGCAGCCCCCACCGAAGCCGATGCCGGCGTTGAGGAAGCGGCGGCCGATCCGCACGTCGTGGCCGATCGCGTCGGCGAGGTCGACCACGTCAGCGCCGGCGGCCTCGCACACCTCGGCGACGGCGTTGATGAAGGAAATCTTGGTGGCCAGGAACGCGTTGGCGGACACCTTCACCAGCTCGGCCGTGGCGTAGTCGGTGACCAGGAGTGGAATGCCGGCGTCGGTGATCGGTGAGTAGAACTCGGTCAGGGCCTTCGCCGCGCGATCCGAGGCGACGCCCAGCACGATCCGGTCGGGCTCGAGGGTGTCCTTGACCGCGAAGCCCTCGCGGAGGAACTCCGGGTTCCACACCAGCTCGGCCTCGGGGCCGGCGGGTGCGGCGGCCGCGACCTCGGCCGCCAGCCGGGCCGCTGTGCCCACGGGCACGGTCGACTTGCCGACGACGTACGACGGGCCGGTGAGGTAGGGCGCGAGCGCGGTCACCGCGGCGTTGACGTGGCTGACGTCGGCGCCCATGCTCGACTCGAGCTGGGGCGTGCCGACGCACACGAAGTGCAGGTCGGCGAAGGCACCGGCCTCCTCGGAGGAGTCGGTGAAGCGGAGTCGGCCGCTCGCGACGTGCTTGGCCAGGAGCTCCGGGAGCCCGGGCTCGAAGAACGGCACCCTGCCCTCGGTCAGCGCCTGACGCTTGGCGTCGTCGATCTCGACGCCGAGCACCTCGTGGCCCAGCTCCGCCATGCACGCGGCGTGCGTTGCTCCGAGGTAGCCGCACCCGATCACCGTGATCTTCACGGTCGCGAGTCTATGAGCCGCCGGATGTCAGGGCGGAGGCGAGCCGGTGAACGATCTGCGCGAGGCGGTCAGCGCTGGTGGCGAAGTTGAGCCGGGTATGGCCGGTGAGGCCGGGCTGGTAGTCGTGCCCGGGCGCCAGCCTCACCCGTCCGCGCTCGAGCGCCACCGCCGCCGGGTCGTCGTGGCCGTAGGCGCGCACGTCGATCCACGCCAGGTACGTCGCCTCGAGCCGCCGCATCCGCGCCTCGGGCAGGTGGGTCGCGAGCAGGTCGGCCAGCAGATCGCGGTTGGCGTCGAGCCGCGAGCGCAATGCGTCGAGCCACGCGTCGCAGCGTGTGTACGCCGCCACCGCGGCGGCGACCCCGAGCGGAGACCAGGAGTCGTTGCGGACCATGGGCGCGTCCTGCAGCTGCTTGCGGGCGACGTCGTCGGGCACCAGCACCTGCGCGCAGCGCAGTCCGGGCGTGTTGAACGCCTTCGACGAGGCGACCACCGCGACCGCATGCTCGTGGGTGCCGTCGATCTGGAGGTAGGAGAGGTGCTCTGCGCCGGGCAGGACGAGCGGCGCGTGGATCTCGTCGGAGATCACCCGGGCGCCGTGCCGCACCACCACGTCGCGGACGCCCTCGAGCTCGGCCCGGGTGAAGACTCGTCCCCACGGGTTGTGTGGCTGGGTGAGCAGCAGCGTGCGCGCACCGGCCGCGAACAGCGCGTCGAGCCGGTCGAGGTCGATCTCCGCCCGCTTCGCATCGGGGTCCACCACGAGGTCGACCCGCTCCCGCCCGGTGATCTCGGCGACCGCGAGCTGTGGCGCATACGCCGGCACCGGCATGATCATCGGCCCGGGGTCGCTCAGCAGGTCGAGCGCCACTCGCACGCCGGCGGTCACGTCCACCACGGGGCAGACCACCTCGGGGTCGAGGTCGTGGCCGAACTGCCGCCGGGCGAAGCCGGCGTACGCCTCGCCCAGCTCGCCGCCCCAGGCGAACCGCGGGTAGCCGACCGTGCCGGAGTCGACCGCCTCGTGCAGCGCCTCCGTGATCTCGGGTGCGAGGGCGAAGTCCATCTCGGCGACCCAGGCCGGGATCACGTCGGGATCGACGGCTCCCCACTTCTCGGGCAAGGCCCGCCGGGCTTGGTCATCGGTCAGGTCGCGGATCAGGTCGGCCACGCGATCGAACCTACAAGGCCGCGACCACCCGGGTGCCCTGCTCGATCGCGCGCTTGGCGTCGAGCTCCGCTGCGACGTCGGCGCCGCCGATCACGAACCTCCCCTCGGCCAGCAGGTCGCGCACCGACTCCTGGCCGGCGCAGAGCACCACGTGGTCGACGTCGAGCACCCGGGGCTCGCCGTCGACCGTGAGGTGCAGGCCCGCGTCGTCGACCTTGACGTACGTCGCGCCGGTGACCTGGGTGACCCCGCTCTGCTTGAGCACGGCGCGGTGCGCCCACCCGGAGGTCTTGCCCAGAGCGACGCCGATGGGGGTGGTCTTGCGTTGGATCAGGGTGACCTCGCGGACCGGGGAGCGGGGCTTGCGCTCGGTGAGCCCGCCGGGGTTCGCGGCCGGGTCGCCGACGCCCCAGTGTGACATCCAGTCGTCGAGGGTGTCGGCGGGGTCGTGGGTGAGCCAGTGACTGACGTCGACGCCGATGCCGCCGGCGCCGATCACCGCCACGCGCCTGCCGGGCACCACGCGGCCGCTCAGCACGTCGGCGTACGTCATCACCTTCGGGTGCTCGATGCCGCCGAGCTCGGGGATCCGCGGGGTGACGCCCGTGGCCACGATCACCTCGGCGTACGCCGCCAGGTCGGAGTCCGTCGCCTCGTGGTTCAGCTTCACCTCGACGCCGAGCACCTCGAGCCGCCGGGCGTAGTAGCGCAGCGTCTCGGCGAAGTCCTCCTTACCGGGCACGGCCATGGCGAGCCGGAACTGCCCGCCGAGCACCGGTGCCTTCTCGAACAGGGTGACCTCGAATCCGCGCTCGGCCGCCGAGACCGCGGCCGCCAGCCCGGCCGGGCCGGCACCGACCACGGCGACCGTGGCCTTCCGTCGGGTCGCGCCGAGCACCAGCGTGGTCTCGCGGCAGGCGCGCGGGTTGACCAGGCAGGAGGCCTTCCGGTTCTTGAAGACGTGGTCGAGGCAGGCCTGGTTGCAGGCGATGCAGGTGTTGATCTCGTCGGCGCGCCCGGCCAGTGCCTTGGCGACGAACGCGGGGTCGGCCAGCAGCGGACGGGCCATCGAGACCAGGTCGGCCTCCCCGGCGTCCAGGATCTGCTCGGCGAGGTCGGGAGTGTTGATCCGGTTGGAGGCGCAGACCGGCACCGACACCTCGGCCTTGAGCGGGGCGGTCGCCTGGCGCCTGGGGCCGCGCGGCACCTGGGTGATGATCGTCGGCACCCGGGCCTCGTGCCAGCCGATGCCGGTGTTGAGCACGGTCACGCCGGCGTCCTCGAGCGCGTGCGCGAGATCGACGACCTCGTCCCAGGTCTGGCCGCCCTCGACCAGGTCGAGCAGCGAGATCCGGTAGATGATCGGGAAGTCCGCGCCGACCAGCTCGCGGGCCCGCCGCACGATCTCGATCGGGAACCGCATCCGCTTGGCGGCGCTGCCGCCCCACTCGTCGGCGCGGTCGTTGGTGCGGGCGGCCAGGAACTGGTTGATGAGGTAGCCCTCGGAGCCCATGATCTCGACGCCGTCGTAGCCGGCCTTGACCGCGAGGGCGACGGACTCGGCGAAGTCGGTGGCGGTGCGGTCGACGCCCTTCGTGGAGAGCCGGCTGGGCCGGAACGGCGTGATCGGGCTCTTCCTGCTCGACGCGCTGACGCTGAACGGGTGGTAGCCGTAGCGGCCCGCGTGCAGCACCTGCATCGCGATGGCGCCGCCCTCGTCGTGCACCGCGCCGGTGACCTCGCGGTGCCGCATCGCCTGCAACCGCGTGGACATCTCCGCGGCCAGCGGCTTGAGCCAGCCGCGTCGGTTGGGGGAGTAGCCGCCGGTGATGATCAGGCCGACGCCGCCCCGGGCCCGCTCGGCGAAGTACGCCGCCAGCTCGGGGATCTGTCGGGCGCTGTCCTCGAGACCGGTGTGCATCGAGCCCATCACCACCCGGTTGCGCATCGTCAGCGAGCCGATGGTGATCGGCGAGAGCAGGTTCGGGTAGTCGGTCATCGCTCTTCTTTCGGTGATCGGGCCGGGCGAGCGCCAGCGAGCCCGTGTCGAGATTCCAGATACTCGGTGAGCCACGCGATCCAGGTCTCCTCCATGAGGATCCCGCCGCGCAGGACGAGGTAGTGGTCGAGCTCGAGACCGCTCAGGGCTGCGGGCTCGGGGTAGTCGCGCGTCATCAGCTGCTGGTAGTGGTCGAGCCGGGTGTGGTGGTCGGCCAGGTTGGCGCGGACGACGTCGAGCACCGCGTCGAGGTCGCCGAAGCTGGCGCCGCGGAGCTTCACGGCCAGGTCGCTGCGCATGGGGTCGGGTGAGGTCGGCTCGGCGAGCCACGCCGCCAGCGCCTCGGCACCGGCCGGCGTGACGGCGTACACCAACTTGTTGGGACGTCCCACCTGAACGACCTCGGTAGACCGGACCCAGCCGTCGGCGTCCATCCGGCCGAGCACGCGGTAGATCTGCTGGTGGGTGGCGTGCCAGAAGAAGCCGATCGACCGGCTGAACCTCTTCGCCAGGTCCAGCCCGCTCGCCGGCTGCTCGCTGAGCGCCACGAGGAGCGCGTGCTCGAGTGCCATGCACCGAGCATGGCGGGGCTATGCAACTAGTTGCAAGGTTGCGTGGCTCAGGTCACGCCGGCGGCAGTCCCGCTGGGCGGCGCCGTCGCGCCGCCACGGGTGCTGTGCATGCAAGGTGGGTCGAGATGACTGTCCGGGCGGCGGGTGTGCGGTGGCTGAGCAGCCGGTCGGTCGTCGAGCTCAGCTGCCCACGCATCGCCCGGCTCGACGTAGCGGCGGGACCCCAGCCCACGGCACCGGTGCCACCGTGACAGCAGATCTGTCAGAATCGCCCGCATGAGCTACGAACTGGGCAACGGCACCGGACCGCTGAAGGGCGTGAAGGTGGTCGAGATCGCGGGCATCGGCCCGGGGCCGCACGCCTGCATGATCCTGGCCGACCTCGGTGCCGACGTGATCCGGGTCGAGCGGCCGGGCGGTCAGATGCTCGCCGGCGGGGCCACCATGCTGCTCAACCGC
The DNA here is from genome assembly GCA_030862825.1 of Actinomycetota bacterium. Lineage (GTDB taxonomy): Bacteria > Actinomycetota > Actinomycetes > Propionibacteriales > Nocardioidaceae > Nocardioides. Next base: position 18,794 of record JALZCZ010000231.1, read on the forward strand.
GGCCGGCCCAGCGTCGCGCTCAACCTCAAGAACCCGGCGGCGACCCGGGTCGTGCTCGACCTCGTCGCGCGGGCCGACGTCGTGGTGGAGGGGATGCGGCCGGGCGTCACCGAGCGGCTCGGCCTCGGGCCCGAGGACTGTCGGCAGGTCAACGAGCGCATCGTCTACGGCCGGATGACCGGGTGGGGCCAGGACGGGCCGCTGGCGCAGGCCGCCGGCCACGACATGAACTACATCGCGATCACCGGTGCGCTGCACATGATGGGCCAGGACCCGCAGCGGCCGCACTTCCCGGCCAACCTCGTCGGCGACTTCGGTGGCGGCTCGACGTACCTGGTGATCGGCATCCTGGCCGCGCTCCTCGAGGCCAGGGTCAGCGGCAGGGGCCAGGTCGTCGACGCGGCGATCGTCGACGGCACCGCCCACCTCAACGCGATGACGTCGGCGATCCTCGCGAGCGGAGGGTTCAAGGAGGAGCGTGGCGCCAACCTGCTCGACGGCGGCGTGCCGTTCTACGACATCTACGAGACGTCCGACGGGAAGCACATGTCGGTGGCTGCGCTCGAGCCGCAGTTCTTCGACGCGCTGGTCACCAGCCTCGGTGTGAAGGACACCTGCCCCGGCCAGGAGTCGCCCGACCGCTACGACGAGATGCGGAAGGTCTTCACCGAGACGTTCCTGCAGAAGACCCAGGCGGAGTGGGTGGAGATCTTCGAGGGCACCGACGCGTGCGTCGCCGGGATCATCCCGATCAGCGAGGCGTCGGAGCATCCGCACCTCAAGGCCCGCGGCACGTTCGTCGAGCGGGACGGGATGGTCCAGCCCCAGCCGGCGCCCCGCTTCTCGCGGACCGCGCCGACGCTGACGACACCACCACCACGTGAGGCCGGGGCCCAGACCCGCGAGGCGCTCACCGCCTGGGGCATCGAGGACGTCGACGGTCTCCTCGAGCGCGGTGTCGCGGTACAGGCGGGCTGAGCGTTGCCCGCGAACGAGGCTGTCGAGCACGTCGACGTCCTGATCGTCGGAGCCGGCCTGTCCGGCGTCGGTGCCGGCTGCCAGCTCAGCAAGCTCCATCCCGGGAAGAGCGTCGCGATCCTCGAGGGCCGCGCCGCGAGCGGTGGCACCTGGGACCTGTTCCGCTACCCCGGTGTGCGCAGCGACTCCGACATGTTCACGTTCTCCTACCCCTGGCGGCCCTGGCCCAGCGACACCGCGCTGGCCGACGGCGCGCTGATCCTCGACTACGTGCGCACGGTCGCGAAGGAGTACGCCGTCGACCGGCTGATCCGCTACGGGCACCGGGTCACCGCGGCGTCGTGGGACAGCGACACGGCCCGGTGGACGGTCAGCATCGCGCGCGACGGCGAGCCGGTCACCATGACGGCCGGCTTCCTCTGGAACTGCTCGGGCTACTACGACTACGACGAGGGCTACTCGCCGGACTTCCCGGGGGCGGAGGAGTTCGCGGGCGAGACCATCCACCCGCAGCACTGGCCCGAGGACCTCGACTACGCCGGTAAGCGCGTGGTCGTGATCGGCAGCGGTGCCACCGCGGTCACCCTGGTGCCGGCCATGGCCGGCACCGCCGAGCACGTCACGATGCTGCAGCGGTCGCCGACCTACGTGCTGTCGATGCCCGGACGGGACCCGCTCGCCAAGGTGCTGAGACGGCTGCCGGACAAGACCGCGTACACGATCGTGCGCTGGAAGAACATCCTGACGCAGATCGCCACCTATGAGCTGGCCCGGCGCCGGCCCGGGGTGGCGAAGAAGGCCATCCGGGCGGCGGCCGCGAAGTCGCTGCCCGACGGGTTCCGCATCGACGAGCACTTCAAGCCGACCTACAACCCGTGGGAGCAGCGGCTCTGCCTGGTGCCGGACGGCGACCTGTTCAAGGTGCTGCACGACGGCACCGCGTCGATCGTCACCGACACCATCGAGACATTCACGAAGACGGGCATCCGGCTGACCTCCGGGCAGGAGCTCGACGCGGACATCATCGTCACGGCGACGGGCCTCAACGTGCTGCCCTTCGGCGGGATCACCTTCGAGGTCGACGGCAAGCCGATCGAGCTTGCCCGCACCATGTCCTACAAGGCGCTGATGCTGAGCGGCCTCCCCAACTTCATCTACACGGTCGGCTACACCAACGCGTCGTGGACCCTGAAGGCCGACCTCGTGGCCGACTACGCCTGCCGACTGCTCTCGCACATGGATGAGCGCGGCCTGCGCAGCGTCGTGCCGAGCAAGGACCCGTCGGTGGGCGAGAAGCCGTTCATCGACTTCAACTCCGGCTACGTCCTGCGGGCCATCGACACAATGCCCAAGCAGGGGGACCGGGCGCCGTGGCTGCTCAAGCAGAACTACGTCACCGACCTGCGCATGATCCGCAACGGCGACATCGACGACGGGGTGCTGACCTTCGGCTGATTCGGGTACCGCTGGGCGAACGCAGTGACGACCACCCGGGAGGTAACGATGGGTTACGAGGACAAGACCAGCAACAAGGTCGACGACCTGGCCGGCAAGACCAAGGAGGGCCTCGGCAGGGCCACCGGCGACGACAAGCTCGAGGCCGAGGGCAAGACCGACCAGGGCAAGTCGGACGTCAAGGAGCAGGCCCGCAAGCTGAAGGACAAGGCGGAGGGCATGGGCAGGAGCGTCTCTGACGGCTGACGTCGAGACCACGTCGCGCCGACGGCCGGCGGTTGTGATCGCAACCGCCGTCGTCGGCGCAGTCGTGCTGGGCGTGTCGCTGCGGGTCGACCCCGGCAGCACCTGGTTCTACCCCGCCACGCTCGGCCTGGCGGCCGTGTGGGCGCTGGGAGCGCTCGCCTCCGGCGCGCTGCCGCTGGGCCGGCCCACCCTCGCCCCGGTGCTGGTGGGTCTCGGCCTGGCAGGAGTCTTCGTGGTCGGGGGCCTCGTCGTCCGCGAGATCGAGCCCCTCGCCGAGCAGGTGAGGAAGGTCATCGACTACGCCGACCAGGGCTCGCTCCCCGTCCTCGTCCTGGTCACCGCCGTCAACGGCGTGGCCGAGGAGCTGTTCTTCCGCGGCGCGGCGTACGACGCCGTCCCGCGTCATCCGGTCGTGTGGACCGCGCTGGCCAATGCCGCCGCGACGGCCGCGGCCGGCAATGTGATGCTCGCCTTCGCCGCGCTGGTCCTGGGCATCGTGGTGGGGATCGAACGGGCTCGCACCGGCACCCTGATGGCGCCGATCCTGACCCACGTCACCTGGTCGGTGTCGATGCTGCTCGCGCTGCCCTTCCTATTCGGTGCGTGACTCCTCGACCGCCCGACGCACCGCCTCCTGATAGTGCATCGGCTCGCCCGGCACCACGTCCTTGATCGAGTCGTCGTGCACCACGACCTCGGTGCTCATCGAGTTGATCAGGTGGCGGCCGGTGGTCGAGTCGACGTCGGTCACGAGGCCGATCCAGCGCGAGGAGAGCTGCGGGGTCAGCACCGGCACCTTGACGATCGGCACCCGGTGCCCGTTCATCACCTCGGCCGCCTGCTGCAGCATCTCGAGGTACGACAACCGGTCCGCCCCGCCGATCTCGAAGATCCGGTTCTTCGCCTCGTCGTTGTCGACCACCCCGGCCAGGTAGCGGACGACGTCGTCGATGGCGATCGGCTGGGTCATCGTGCTGGCCCACTTCGGCACCACCATCGCCGGCAGCTTCCTGACCAGCTGGCGGGTGATCTCCCAGGAGATGCCGCCGGCGCCGACCACGATCGCCGCTCGCAGCACGGTCACCGGCACCCCGGACTCTCCGAGCAGCGACTCCACCTCGCGCCGCGAGCGCAGGTGCGCGGACAGATCGTCGCCCTCCGCACCGAGCCCGCCGAGGTAGACGATCTGGCGTATGCCGGTGGCCGCCGCGGCCAGCCCGAACCCCCTCGCCGCGTCCGCGTCCTTCCGCTCGAACGCGGAGTCGTCCAAGGAGTGCACCAGATAGAACGCGACGTCGACCCCGTCGAGAGCGTCGGCGAGCGTGCCTGGATCGTGCACGTCGCCGTACACGGCGTCACCCGGGCCGTCGTAGTCGCCCGGGTCGCGGGTCATCGCCTTCACCGCGTAGCCGCGCTCGAGCAGCTCCGGCACCAGGCGCCTGCCGACGAAACCGCTGGCGCCGGTGACCAGGACGGAGCAGGGGAGGGAGACCATGGGTGACCGGGTACCCAGTTCCGCTGGCCGTGCTCGCGCCGATGCAGGTCGAATCGACTAGAACCGGTAGTGTCTTCCCCAGCAGCCAGTCCAGTCTTGCCTCTGGCTCCCTGCGCCCCCGGAAGTCAAACGCCGGTTCGGCGCCCCTCCTTGTGAGGTACCTGTCGCAACACCCCGCCGCCGGCGGGAAGACTTGGTGAGACACGCCAACGTAAGTGAACCCACGTGAACTCAGCTTCATCCAGCACGCCCGTCCTCGGCTTCTCCGAGCTCGGCGTGCCCTCTGACCTCGTCGCCCTTCTCGCGAAGCGCGACATCACCGTGCCCTCGCCCATCCAGGCCGCGACCCTTCCCGACTCCCTCAAGGGCCGGGACGTGCTCGGGCGCGGCCGCACCGGATCGGGCAAGACCTACGCCTTCCTGCTGCCGATGGTCGCCCGCCTCTCGAAGTCGGGTCGCCGCGCGGCGCCGAAGTCGCCGCGGGCCCTGATCATGGCCCCGACCCGCGAGCTGGTCGGCCAGATCGAGCAGGCGCTCAAGCCGCTCGCCGATGCCGCCGGCCTGACCACGCAGACCGTCTTCGGTGGCGTCGGCCAGAACCCCCAGGTGCAGGGTCTCAAGCGCGGTGCCGACATCGTGCTCGCCTGCCCCGGTCGGCTCGAGGACCTCATCCAGCAGCGCCACTGCAACCTCGGTGCGGTCGAGGTCACCGTGCTCGACGAGGCCGACCACATGGCCGACCTGGGCTTCCTGCCCGCCGTGAAGCGGATCCTCGACCAGACGCCCGAGAACGGTCAGCGGATGCTGTTCAGCGCCACGCTGGACCGCGCCATCGACGTGCTCGTCAAGCGCTACCTCGACAGGCCGGCCGTGCACGAGGCCGACTCGGCGCAGTCGCCGGTCGCGAAGATGGACCACCACGTCTTCCACGTCAACCGTGAGCACCGGGTGTCGGTGCTGGTCGACCTGGCCAGTGCGCCGGGCCGCACCATGGTCTTCACCCGCACCAAGCACGGCGCCAAGGCGTTGGCCCGCCAGCTCAACAAGAGCGGCGTGCCGACGGTCGACCTCCACGGCAACCTCAGCCAGGGTGCCCGCACCCGCAACATGGAGGCGTTCCACTCCGGCCGGGCGACCACGCTGGTCGCGACCGACATCGCCGCGCGCGGCATCCACGTCGACGACGTGGCGCTGGTCGTGCACGCCGACCCGCCGATGGAGCACAAGGCCTACCTGCACCGCTCGGGCCGTACGGCGCGCGCCGGCGCTGCTGGCACCGTGATCACGCTGATGACCGACGACCAGCGCCGCGACGTGCAGACCCTCACCCGGGCGGCGGGCATCAAGCCGCTGACCACCCGGATCGACGGTCCCGCGCACCCGATGCTGACCACGCTCGCGCCCGGTGAGCGTCTGCTCCCCGGTGGCCTGCCCGTCAGTGCCGAGGCCTCCGGTGGTGGCGCTCGACGCTCCGGCGGTTCCGGTGGCTCCGGCCGTCGTGGTGGCGGCGGTAACGGTGGCAACGGTGGCGGCGGCGGTGGCCGCTCACGCAGCGGACGCGGCGGCGGCCAAGGCGGCGGCAAGCCCAGCGGCCAGTCCGGTGCACCCAAGTCGGGCGGCTCACGCAGCCGTTCCGGTCGCAAGCCGGCCCCGTCGGCCGGCGGACGGTCGGGTGGCGGCCACAGCGCCGCCAGCTTCAGCTCCGGCCGCTGAGCCGACCGCTCAGCCCTTCGCGGCCCCCGACGCGCCCCCGGATGCACGCTTCGCGATCCGCTCGCGCTTGGTGTCGTCCATGCCCGCTTCGTACGCCGAGACCAGGCTCGCGATCGAGAGCGGCTTGAGGCGCTCGACGACGTCCTGGATCGTCTCGGGAGAGGCGCCGGACTCCTTGTAGACCGGCCACACCATCCGGCGGAACACGTCGTAGAGCTCCTGGGCGATCTCGTGGCCGTGGCGGCGGTAGACCTCCGCCGCGGCCTTGGCCGCCTCCAGCGGGAAGCCGACGTCGAGCAGGCCCAGACCGACCGACAGCTGCGACAGCGCGACCTGGTAGCGACCCCGGTCGGTGCGGTAGACGATGCCCAGCGCGATCAGCGTCTCGAGGTCGTCCTTGGTGAGCTTGCGGTCGATCCGCTTCTCGAGCTCCGACTTCGTCATCTCCAGTGGGAGGTCGGCCTGCCACGGCGCCAGCATCGTTCGCCGCAGGGCGATGTCCTCCGGGGAGGCGTCGGCCGGGATGCCGGCGACGTACTTCTCGATCGCCGACAGCGTGAAGCCGTGGCTCTGCAGCTCCTGCACCAGCTCGAGCCGGGCCACGTGGTCGGGGGAGTAGTAGCCCGACCGCCCGCGCCGGATCGGCGGCGGCACCAGGCCCTTGGTGGTGTAGAAGCGGACGTTGCGCACGCTCATGCCCACCCGGTTGGTCAGCTCGTCCAGGGTCAGCAGCTCGCGGAGCTCCTCGATGGAGTCCCCGAGCGGCGCTGAATGGTCGACGGCCATGTGACTCCTCGCACGTTGGTACACCTTGACGACAGTGACAGTATTAGTGTCACAATCCACAGACGCAAACCCCGGGCATCGGACGTTGTGAAGGACGGTCATGGCAGAAGCATTCGTGTACGACCACATTCGTACGCCACGTGGCAAGGGCAAGGCGGCGGGCTCGCTGCACGAGGTCAAGCCGGTCGACCTGGCCGTAGGCCTCCTGGAGGAGATCCAGGTGCGCAACCCGGGCCTGGACACCACCAAGGTCGATGACGTCGTCCTCGGCGTGGTCTCGCCCGTCGGCGAGCAGGGAGGCGACATCGCCAAGACCGCGGCGCTTGCCGCGGGCTACCCCGAGACCGTCGCCGGCGTCCAGCTCAACCGCTTCTGTGCGTCGGGCCTCGAGGCGGTCAACCAGGCCGCGTCGCGCGTGCGCGGCGGCTTCGAGGACCTCATCCTCGCCGGTGGCGTCGAGTCGATGAGCCGGGTGGCCATGGGCTCCGACGGCGGCGCCTGGGCCTCCGACCCCGCTACCGCGCTGACCACCGGCTTCGTGCCACAGGGCATCGGCGCCGACCTGATCGCGACGCTCGAGGGCTGGACGCGCGAGGACGTCGACGCGTACGCCGCCGAGTCGCACCACCGGGCCGCCAAGGCGTGGGCCAACGGCTACTTCGCCGGCGCGGTCGTGCCGGTCAAGGACATCAACGGCCTGACCGTCCTCGAGGCCGACGAGACGATCCGCCCCGACACCAGCGTGGAGGGCCTGGCCGGCCTCAAGCCCAGCTTCGCGCAGATCGGTGCCGACGCGGGCTTCGACGACGTGGCGCTCGAGAAGTACCACTGGGTCGAGAAGATCGACCACGTCCACCACGCCGGCAACTCCTCCGGCATCGTCGACGGCGCCTCGCTGGTGGCGATCGGCTCCGAGGAGATCGGCAAGCAGCTCGGCCTCACCCCACGGGCGCGCATCGTCTCCGCGGCCGTGTCCGGCGCCGACCCGACGATCATGCTCACCGGCCCCGCCCCCGCCGCCCGCAAGGCGCTCGCCAAGGCCGGGCTGAAGGTCGACGACATCGACCTCTTCGAGATCAACGAGGCCTTCGCCGCCGTGGCCATGCGCTTCATGCGCGACATGGGCATCGACAGCGAGATCACCAACGTCAACGGCGGCGCCATCGCCATGGGGCACCCGCTCGGTGCGACCGGCGCCATGATCCTCGGCACACTGATCGACGAGCTCGCGCGCCGCGACCTCAAGCGCGGCCTGGCCACGCTGTGCGTCGGCGGCGGCATGGGCATCGCCACCATCGTCGAGCTGGTCTGAGCGAGGCACGAGCTCAGGCCAACTCATTGGTGGTCGAGTAGCGACCGCCGACCGAGCTTGCGAGGTCGCGATGAACGTATCGAGGCCCGGTCAGCAACAGGACACATCGACTTCTCCGCCATACAGAAGGACATCGAGACATGAGCACCACTGCAGTTGACACCTCCGCCGTGCGCTACGAGCGCGACGCCGACGGCATCGTCACCCTGACCATGGATGACCCGACGTCGAGCGCCAACACGATGAACCAGCTCTACATCGACTCGATGGCCGCGGCCGTCGATCGTCTGTACGCCGAGGTGGACGACGTGACGGGTGTCGTCGTCGCCAGCGCGAAGAAGACCTTCTTCGCGGGCGGCAACCTCAAGGAGATGGTGAAGGCCACCAAGGACGACGCCGCGTCGGTCTTCCAGCTCATGGAGACCGTGAAGGCCGGCCTGCGCCGCCTCGAGACGTTCCCGAGGCCGGTCGTCGCCGCGATCAACGGTGCCGCGCTCGGCGGCGGCTACGAGATCTGCCTGGCCTGCAACCACCGCGTGGTCGTCGACGACAGCTCGGTCTCCATCGGGCTGCCGGAGTCGTCGCTCGGGCTGCTGCCCGGCGGCGGAGGCGTCACCCGCACCGTGCGCCTGCTCGGCCTGCAGCCGGCGCTGATGGACGTGCTGCTCCAGGGCACCCAGTTCAACCCCGCCACGGCCAAGGAGAAGGGCCTGGTCGACGAGCTGGTCGCCACCCGCGAGGAGCTCGTCCCCGCGGCCAAGGCCTGGATCCGCGGCAACGCCGACAATCTTGACGCGTCGAAGAATCCCTGGGACCGGGCCGGCTACAAGATGCCGGGCGGCACGCCCAAGACTCCGGCGCTGGCGCAGTTCCTGCCGGCCTTCCCGGCCCTGCTGCGCAAGCAGACCAAGGGTGCGGCCTACCCCGCCCAGCGGGCGATCCTGTCGGCCGCCGTCGAGGG
>JALZCZ010000251.1 GCA_030862825.1 Actinomycetota bacterium
CCCGCCCTCATCGGCAGCGTGACCAGCCGCACCCGCAACCTTCTACGCTGACGAAATGCCGAACCTCCTGATCGTCCACCACTCCCCTACGCCGACCGTCCAGGCGTTGACGGACCAGGTCGTGGCCGGGGCGAACGACGACGAGATCCAGGGGGTCGAGGTGGTCGTCCGGCGGGCGCTGGAGGCGAGTGCCGACGACGTGCTCGCAGCTGACGGCTACCTCCTCGGGACCACGGCCAACTTCGGCTACATGAGCGGGGCCCTGAAGCACTTCTTCGACACGATCTTCCTCGAGGCGGGTGGGGCGCTGGCGGACGACGGGTCGGCCGGGATGACCGAGGGCGGGAAGAAGCCGTACGGGCTGTGGGTGCACGGGCGCTACGACACGACGGGTGCGGTGCGGTCGGTGCAGACGATCGTCCAGGCGCTGCCGTGGGTGCAGTCCGCGGAGGTGGTCGAGGTGGTGGGCGACGTGACCACCGAGCACGAGCGGGCGGCGTACGACCTGGGCGGGACACTCGCTGCCTTGTTGGCCTGAGGTCGCCGTCTACCATCACCCAATGGTCAGGTGGGGATCTGCGGCGGCGTTGCTCGCTGCCCTGACCCTGCTCGCCGCCTGTGGGGAGGACGCAGAGTCCGACGTCGACCCCCAGCAGGTCGACTCGGTCGAGACGCCCGAGCTCGGCGCCTGCCGCGTGCTGACCCCGGAGGACGTCGCCCAGCCGAGCAACGCCACCAGGACCGTCGACTGCACCGAGAAGCACACAGCCGAGACCTTTGCGGTCGGACAGCTTCCCGAGAGCCTCGATGACGCTGGCTACGACGACGACGAGGTGGGCGAGTTCGCCTACGAGACCTGCTCGACCAAGTTCCAGAAGTTCCTCGGCGCCGACGAGAGCCTGGTCATGCGGACCGTGGTCAGCTGGGCGTGGTTCCGGCCGTCGGAGGAAGCCTGGGAGAAGGGCGCCCGCTGGTACCGCTGCGACGTCGTGGGCGGTGGCGAGCAGAGCGAGGAGTACGTCGACCTCCCGAGGACCGCCGCGGGGCTGCTCCAGGGCAGGCCGAAGGACGAGTGGATGGTGTGCGTCGCCGGGGAGTCGGTCTCGGGCTCGCCGAAGATCCCCTGCTCGGAGAAGCACGACTGGCGCGCCGTGACCACGATCAAGCTGGGCGAGCAGGACGACGACTACCCCGGCGACCGACTGGTCGAGGTGACCACCCGTGACTTCTGCTCCGACTCGGTGGGCGCCTGGCTGAACTACCCGGTCGACTACGAGTTCGGCTACACGTGGTTCCACGAGGCCGAGTGGGAGGCGGGCAACCGTCGCTCGGTGTGCTGGGCGAAGACGGCCGACTGATGCTCCTGCACCGGCTCGCAACGGTGGTCTGCCTGACCGCGGTCGCGGTCACCGCCTGCACGGTCGACGACCCGGCACAGGAAGCCGGGCCGTCCCCCGCTGCCACCCCGACGACTGCGCCGCCCACCGCGACCGAGCAGCCGTTCCCCGAGGACCGGGCCTGCTACCGGCTCACCGTCGAGCTGGCGGTCGCGCCCACGGCCGACCAGCCGCCCGTCGACTGCTCGAAGAGGCACACCTCGATCACCTTCGCCGTCGGCCGGCTCGACAACGTGGCCCGCGGCCACCTGCTGGCGATCGACTCCCAACGGGTGCGGGACGCCGTGGCGGAGATCTGCACGGAGAAGTTCGCGGAGTTCGCGGGCGGCTCCGAGGAAGCGCAGCGGCTGAGCATGCTCCGCACCGTGTGGTTCACGCCGACGGTCGAGGAGTCCGACCAGGGCGCGGAGTGGTACCGCTGCGACGCCATCGCCGTCTCAGCCGACGACCGACTCGCTCCGCTGAGTGGCCGGCTGGCGGGCGTGCTCGGCAGCCCCGAGGGCCGCGACCGCTATGGCATGTGCGGCACCACCGCGCCGGACGACCCGACGTTCGAGCGGGTGATCTGCAGCGAGCCCCACCGCTGGCGGGCGATCGCCACGGTCGATCTCGGGCCCGGCCGCTACCCCGGCGTGGACGCCGTACGCTCGCGCGGCCAGACGCCGTGCGAGGACGCCGGCGCCTCGGCCGCCGACGACGTGCTCGACTACGAGTGGGGCTACGAGTGGCCCACCAAGGATCAGTGGCAGCAGGGCCAGACCTTCGGCCGCTGCTGGGCTCCGGACTAGAAGCCCAGCTTGCGCAGCTGCTTGGGGTCGCGCTGCCAGTCCTTGGCGATCTTGATGTGGAGGTCGAGGTAGACGGGCGTGCCGAGCAGCGCCTCGATCTGCTTGCGGGCGGCAGTGCCGACCTCGCGGAGGCGGGCTCCCTTGTGGCCGATCATGATCCCCTTCTGGGAGTCGCGCTCGACGTAGAGGTTGGCGTGGATGTCGAGCAGCGGGCGGTCGGGGTCACGGTCCTCGCGCATGCCCATCTCCTCGACCACGACCGCGATGGAGTGGGGGAGCTCGTCGCGCACGCCCTCGAGTGCCGCCTCGCGGATCAGCTCGGCGACGATGATCTCCTCCGGCGCGTCGCTGAGGTCGCCGTCGGGATAGAGCTGCGGACCCTCGGGCAGCAGGCCCACCAGGAGGTCCTCGAGCAGCTTCACCTGGTCGCCCACCTGGGCGGAGACCGGCACGATCTCGGCCCACTCGATACCGAGCTCCGCGCCGAGCCTCTGGATGTCGAGCAGGTGCTGTCCGATCTGCTCCGGGGTCGCCAGATCGGTCTTGGTCGCGATGGCGACCTTCGTCGTCCGCTTGATCTTGGCCATCTCGGTGGCGATGAACCGGTCGCCCGGTCCGACCTTCTCGTTGGCGGGGAGGCACACGCATACGACGTCGACCTCGGCCAGTGTCGTCTTCACCAGGTCGTTGAGCCGCTCGCCGAGCAGGGTGCGCGGCCGGTGTAGCCCGGGGGTGTCGACCAGGATCAGCTGTGCATCGGGACGGTGCACGATCCCCCGCACGACCGTGCGGGTGGTCTGCGGCTTCGAGCTCGTGATCACGACCTTCGAGCCCACCAGCGCGTTGGTCAGCGTGGACTTGCCGGCGTTGGGGCGGCCCACGAACGACGCGAACCCGCTCCTGTGCCCGCCTTGCTGCTCAGTCATGAGTCCCTTGCATCGTCGTAGTCGGACCAGATCTCTTCGTCAGTCTTGCCTGCCTGCTTGCCGGCGCGGTAGATCGGGCCGGGGTCGACGGCCCGCGGCTGGCGTTGCGCCCCGCCGCGCCAGTAGCCCATCACGTCGTACGCCGTGCTCGGCAGCTTGATCTCCCGCATCAGGTACTTGCGGATCGCACGCATCTGGGCGGACTCGCCGGCCATCCAGAAGTAGCCCTCACCGTCGGGCCACGCGAGCCCCTCGACCACCTCGGCGAGCCGCGACCGCCCCTCGCCGGGTTGGTCGAGCCAGGTGATGTCGGCATCCTCGGGAAAGTAGCCGGGCGGCACCTCCGGCACCTCGGCCCAGACCCGGGTGGGCACGTCGATGGTCGCGGCGATCCGGGCCATCGCCGGAATCGCGGTCAGGTCGCCGACGAGCATCAGCCAGCCGGCGCTCGGCGGCATCGCGAACGACCCCTTCGGCTCGGTGATCGTGACCGACTCCCCGACCACGTCTCTCGCGGCCCACTCCGTCACCAGGCCGTGCTCGTGCACGACCACGTCGAGCACCAGCTCGCCGCCTGCGAACGACACCACGGTGTAGTAGCGGCTCTGGAACTGCCCTGGCACGACCAACCCGACCCACTCGTCGGGGATGCCGGTCGAGGTGAAGCCGGCCAGGCCAGGGCCGCCCAGGGTCAGCCGGACCAGGTGAGGCGAGAGCTGCGCGCGCTGCAGCACCTGTGCGGTGTACTGCTGCGCCCGGGTGCTCACCGCGGCAGCGTAGTCACCACTTCGGGCGCAGCGGGAATCCGTTGGAGCCGTCGTCGGTGGTGCGCACGGCCAGCACCTGGTGGAGCTGGATGTTGTTCTGCTCGAACCCGATCCGGGAGACCGCCATGTAGAGGCCCCATACCCGGGCGGTGCCGATGCCGACCTCGTCGACGCAGGCCGCCCAGTTGGCGACCAGGTTGTCGTTCCAGGCGTGCAGGGTCTTGGCGTAGTGCTGGCGCAGGTTCTCGGTGTGCATCACCTCGAGCCCGGCGTTCTGGGCCTCGCTGATGATGGTGCCCGAGCCGATCAGCTCGCCGTCGGGGAAGATGTAGCGGTCGATGAACGGGCCGGTCTCCTCGCGACGGTTGTGGTGGCGGGTGATCGAGTGGTTGAGCAGCCGGCCCTCGGGACGCAGGTGGTCGCGCAGGAACCGGAAGTACGACGGGTAGTTGCGCACCCCGATGTGCTCGGTGAGACCGATCGAGCTGATCGCGTCGAAGCCCGTCTCGAGCACCTCGCGGTAGTCGAGGTGACGCACCTCGGCCAGGTCGCCGAGGCCGTCGCGGTCGATCGCCTCCTTGCCCCACGACGCCTGCTGGGCCGACAGGGTCACCCCGAGCGCCTTGACGCCGTACTCCTTGGCCGCGTGGCGGACCATGCCGCCCCAGCCGCAGCCGACGTCGAGCAGCCGCTGGCCGGGCTTGAGGTCCAGCTTGCGCGCGACCAGGTCGAACTTCTCGTACTGCGCCTCCTCGAGGGTCGCCTCCTCGTGCGGGTAGACCGCACAGGTGTAGGCCATCGAGGGGCCGAGCACGTGCCGGTAGAACTCGTTGGAGACGTCGTAGTGGTGGTGGATGGCCTCGGCGTCACGGGTCATCGAGTGGCGCAGACCCTCCATCGCCCGGCGCCATCGCGGCAGGTGCTCCTGCGGCGGCGGGGGCGGCGGCTTGAGGTTGCTGATGCCGCCGAGCCCGCGCACGATCGCGACCACCTCGGCGGCAGAGGGGGTGCGGAAGTCGAGGCGGTCCTTGAGCAGCAGCATGGCGTCGTAGGGATTGCCCGGGTGTACGCCGTGCAGGACCAGGTCGCCGGACGTGTACGCGCGCGCCATGCCGAGGTCGCCCGGCGCGGTCAGCAGGTAGGACAGCCCGCGCTGGCTGGTCAGCTCCAGCCGGATGTCGGAGTCGGGCGGTCCGGTCGAGCTGCCGTCGTACGCATCGAAGCGCACGGGCATCTCGTCGCGCAGCAGGTCGGAAATCGCCTCAGCGATCTTCATCGTTGTCGCCCGCCTTGTCGTAGAGGGTGGTCAGCCGGTCGTCGGGGTCGTATCTCGCCTTCACGTCGGTCAGGTGTGCGACGTCGTAGAGCTGGTCGAACGTCTCTCGGTCGTAGAAAGCCTCGGAGTAGAGGGATTTATGCCCGCCGAGCTCGTGCACCTTCGCCTCGATGGCCCGGTTGCGTGGTGCGTTCGGGGCGTCGGGACCCACGTGCACGGTTCCCCAGAACCCGACGTTGACATAGGTCGCATCACGCTCGAGCGGATACGTCGGCCAGTCCCTGCGCGCGACCAGCGGGCACAGCCACACCGGACGCATGCCGACCTCGGCGTCGAACCACTCCAGGAACTCCGGCAGCCGCTCCACCGGCACCTCGACGTCCTGGACCACCCGCTCGCGCTGCGGGCGGCCGGCCCGGCGGTCGAGCCGGTCGGCGATGCCCCACCTCCGGTCCAGCCCGAGCAGCTTCATGTAGACGTCCGAGCGACGCCTGCTGCGCGGCCACAGCCGGCGGAGCAGCGGGTGCTGAGCCCCGAACGCGCCCGAACACCAGAACCAGTCGGTGTCCCAGCGCCACAGGTAGTCGTGCATGGTCAGCAGATCGGTCTCCCGCTCCCGGATCGAGCGGTAGTAGATGTCCTGCCGGGTGTAGTCCGACGTCGGGCCGGCCGCCTCGGCCCACCGGGCCAGGGTCAGGTAGTAGTCCCCAGGCTCGAAGGCGACGCCGTCGAGACCGTCCACCCGCTGACCGTCGTGCTCGCCGGTCTCCACGATCCGGGCCACCGTCTTGGCGAGCAGGTCGAGGTCGTCGAATCGGACGTGGCGCAGCGCGACGCGGGACGGCACCGGCTCGAGGTCGATCCGGAGCCGGGTGGCGTAACCGAGCGATCCGTAGGAGTTGGGGAAGGCGTCGAACAGGTCGTCGCCCGGGCGGGTGGTGACGACCTCGCCCGCACCGGTGAAGACGTCCATCTCGGTGACCGACTCGTGCGGCAGCCCGCTGCGGAAGCTGGTCGACTCGATGCCGAGGCCGGTCACCGCACCCCCGAGCGTGATCGTGCGCAGCTGCGGCACCACCAGCGGGATCAGGCCGTGCGGCAGGGTCGCGGCGACGAGGTCCTCGTAGGTGCACATGCCCTGCACCTCGGCCGTCCTGGCGGTCGAGTCGACCTCGATGACCCCGGTCAACCCGAAGACGTCGAGCCCCGGCGCCGAGGTCGCGGCGCGCGGGCGGAACAGGTTGGTGGTCCGCTTGGCGAGCCGCACCGGCTCCCCCGCCGGGATCGCGGCGTACGACGCGCGCAGCCGTTCGACCGCGCGTCCGTGCGCGGTCCACCGTGCGGTGACGTCAGTCCCGAAAGCCACGGGATCAACGTACTCCAGCCCGGCCACGATTGTGTTTCAGGTGACCCGGTTTCAGCTGGTCGTGGACGTGCTCACGGCGCCCCGCAGATCGCCGAGGTGTACGACGACGCCGTGGCCGCCCAGGTCGGCCAGTGCGCCGCGGTCGGTCTCGGCCAGCTCGGTCGCGTCACTCAGCAGCACCGCCGCCTGCAGCACCTTGGACCCCGACGCGACCGCCATCGCCACGCACACCTGGAGCGCCGAGAGCCGCAGCGACGGCAGGTCGACGGTGGCGGCGGCGTAGGTTCGGCCGTCGGCGTCGCGCACAGCCGCACCCTCGGCCGCCCCGGTGCGAGCGCGGGTGGCCCGGGCGAGGGTGACCAGCTTCTGGTCCTCGCTGGAGAGGTCACTCATGCGATGCCCCCATCTCTGCTGCTGCCTCCGCTTCCTCCGCCGCATCGATCCGGCGGATCAGCACGGTACCGATCTTGTTGCGACGTCCGGCCGTCTCCTCGGCGACGAACCGGAGACCGTAGGCGTCGACGGAGGAGCCGGGGATCGGCACCACACCGAGGTGCTTGGCCATCAGGCCACCGACGCTGTCGACGTCGTCCTCCTCGACGTCGAAACCGAACAGCTCGTCGAGGTCGTCGATCGGGTAGCGTGACGACACGCGCACCGCGCCGCTCGGAAGATGCTCGACCTCGATCTGCTCCGCGTCGTACTCGTCGGTGATCTCGCCGACGATCTCCTCCAGCAGATCCTCGATGGTGATCAGGCCGGCCGTGCCGCCGTACTCGTCGACCACGATCGCGATGTGCTGCCGGCGAGCCTGCATCTCCGAGAGCAGCGCGTCGACCGGCTTCGACTCCGGGACCCAGTGCACCGGGCGCATGACCTCCTCGATCCGCTGGGTCAGCTCGGCCCCGGGCGCCTCGAAGTCACGGCGCACGATGTCCTTGAGGTAGGCGACGCCGCGGATGTCGTCGAGGTTCTCCCCGATCACCGGCACCCGCGAGAAGCCGGAACGCAGGAACAGCGACAGGGTCTGGCGCAGGTTCTTGAAGTGCTCGATGAAGACGACGTCGTTGCGCGGCACCATCACCTCGCGCACGGTGGTGTCGCCGAGCTCGAAGACCGAGTGGATCATCTTCCGCTCACCCGACTCGATCAGCGCGGACGCCTCGGCGATGTCGACCATCTCCCGCAGCTCGGTCTCCGTCGAGAACGGGCCCTCCCGGAAGCCGCGGCCCGGCGTGATCGCGTTGCCGACCATGATCAGCAGTCGTGGCAGCGGTCCCAGCACGGAGGTGAACACCGCCAGCGGGCCGGCGGACAGCAGGGCGATGGACTCGCTGTGCTGACGGCCGAGGGTGCGAGGAGCGACCCCGATCACCACGAAGGAGACCACCAGCATCACGCCGGTCGCGGACAGCACGGCCGCCCACCACGACCCGTCGACAGCCTCGTCGATCTGCAGGGTGACCAGGACGATCGCCGAGATCTCGCAGAACAGCCGGAGGAAGAGCGCGGTGTTGAGGTAGCGCGGCGGGTCGTCGAGCACGGCCACCAGCAGCTTGGCGCCGGTGCGTGCGTCGGCCGACAGCTCGATGGCGCGGGCCCGGGAGAAGCCGCCCAAGGCGGCGTCCGCGGCCGTGAACAAGCCGGCGAGGAGGACGAGCAGTGCCGCCGTGACCAGGAGCCAGAAGTCACTCATCACGGGTCGGGCTCGACGAGCCCCGCCACTCTCCCAGCAGCTGGTCCTGCAGTCCGAACATCTCCTTGTGCTCCTCGGGCTCGGCGTGGTCGTAGCCCAGCAGGTGCAGGATGCCGTGCACCGTCAGCAGCTCGATCTCCGCCTCCGTGCCGTGGCCGGCCGTCGCGGCCTGACGCTCGGCCACGGTCGGGCAGAGCACCAGGTCGCCGAGCACGCCCTCCTCGGGCTCCTCGGTGACCAGTCCGGGGCGGAGCTCGTCCATCGGGAAGGCCAGGACGTCGGTCGGGCCCTCTTTCTCCATCCACTGCAGGTTGAGCTGGGCGATGGTGTCCTCGTCGACGGCCTTGATGCAGAGCTCGGCGAGCGGGTGCACCCGCATCTTGTCCATCACGAACCGGCTCAGCGTGGCCAACCGCTTCACGTCGAGCTCGTGGCCCGACTCGTTGAGCACCTCGATGCTCATCGGCTGCTCACTGGCGGTCTCGGCGGATGCTCGACCCGCTCGACGGGTGGGCCGCCTTTGCGCTCTGCAGCCCCCCGCGGGCGTCGAACTCGTCGTACGCCGCCACGATCTTGCCGACGAGGCGGTGCCGGACCACGTCGTGGGCGGTGAGCCGGTTGAACGAGATGTCCTCGACGTCGTCCAGGATCCCCTCGATCACCCGGAGGCCCGAGTGGGTGCCGCTCGGCAGGTCGACCTGGGTCACGTCGCCGGTCACCACGATCTTCGAGCCGAAGCCCAGCCGCGTGAGGAACATCTTCATCTGCTCGGGCGAGGTGTTCTGCGCCTCGTCGAGGATGATGAAGGAGTCGTTGAGCGAGCGGCCGCGCATGAACGCGAGCGGGGCGACCTCGATGGTGCCGGCAGCCAGCAGCTTCGGGATCGACTCGGGGTCGACCATGTCGTGCAGGGCGTCGTAGAGCGGCCGCAGGTAGGGGTCGATCTTCTCGCTCAGCGTTCCGGGCAGGTAGCCCAGGCGCTCCCCGGCCTCGACCGCCGGCCGGGTGAGGATGATCCGGTTGACGTTCTTCGACTGCAGCGCCTGCACGGCCTTCGCCATGGCGAGGTAGGTCTTGCCGGTGCCGGCCGGACCGATGCCGAAGGTGATCGTGTGCTTGTCGATCGAGTCGACGTAGCGCTTCTGGTTGAGGGTCTTCGGACGGATCGAGCGGCCGCGGTTGCTGAGGATGTTGAGCGACAGCACGTCGGCCGGGCGCTCGGTCGTCTCGGCGCGCAGCATGTGCAGCACGCGCTCCACGGTCTCGGACGTGACGCCCTGGCCGGTGCGGATGATCGCCACCAGCTCGTCGAGCAGTCGCTCGACGAGGGCGACCTCGCCGGGCTCGCCGTGCATGCTGACCCGGTTGCCACGGACATGGATCTCGGCGTCGAAGCTGCGTTCGATCAGGCCGAGGTGCTCGTCACCAGGACCGAGCAGGCTCACCATGTTGATGCTGTTGGGGACGACGACCACGTGCTTGGTTCGGTGTGTGGCACGCGCCGGGTTGGTGTCTCCGTGATGGTTGCTGTCGGTCATGGGTGCTTTCTCGAGTAGCCGTGCGGACATGACCACTTTACGGGAGCCACCCCCGAACAGACCCCCGGATAATCGAATGGGTCGACCTGGTCGCGCGTACCGTTGCTGCATGCAGCGCGACGAGTACGACGAGGACTTCGGGCCGGAGGACCCCGATGCCCCGCCCTCGTGGTTCCTCGGGCAGCACCTCCCGCCCGACGCGCGCAGCATGGGCCTGACGGTCAATGTGCCCGACGGCGCGCTGCTGGACTTCGCCGGCCGTCTCGACAGCACCAAGCAGAAGCACCGCATCACCGCCTGGGTGCTGCTGGTCGTGTTCGCGATGCCGGTGGTGTTCTACATCCTCAGGCTGGCCCGGCTGGCTTTCGGGGCCTGACCGGCTCGAGTACGCCTGTTCCTCACGGGCAGGGTCGGGGCCGGCCCGGAACGCGCCCGGGTGTGCGGGAGCTCGGCGCGCAGGATCGTGGCCAGGCCGGGTCGGCGCTGCCGGTCTCGACACGGCCTCGGCCTACTCGACCACCGACTCGAAGCACCGGCCGAGCACGGGCCGCCGTCCACCACAGTGGACTCAGCGGTACGCGACCTGGAGCAGGCCGAGGCACATCTCGTCGGTGGTGCCCTCACCCCAGACGACGTACTTCTCCTCCTGGCCCTCGAAAGCCGGCAGCCGGTCGCGCAGCGACTGGACGTGCCGACACGTCACCTCGACCGTCTCGCCGGGATCGAGCCGCACCGGATCGATCGGGACGGCCCCCTGGTCGTCGAAGTCCCAGACCTTGACGTCGAGCACGGTGGTTGCCTGGGACATGTCCGGGTTGAGCTCGATCGAGATCTGCCGGCCCAGCAGGTGCATGTGGCCGGCGACACCGAGGATCGTCATCGGGCGGTCGATGGTGCGGGTGCAGGATGTCGTCTCCGACGGGCTGGGCCGCGTCCGGCAGAGCAGGTGGAGGAGATCGGCCGTGCTGCCGGGCACCTCGCCCACCCTGGTCTTGAGGTCGGCGACAGCGGCGGCCCGGTCGCACAGCGGACCGTCGTCGTGCGCAGGCCGGCAGGGCAGCTCGACCGGCGCGGGCAGCAGGAAGGTGTGCAGGGGTGTGATGTCGTCGCGCTCGGGCGTGACCCTGATCTGGGTCGAGCTCGTGTCGGGCGACCGGCCGGCCAGCAGGTTGTAGTGCACCTGCATCACGATCTGCGAGCCGCGCGGCAGGTCGACTCCGTAGCCCGGACTGGTGACCGTCTCCTTGCCTCCGGGTGCCCAGGCCCCGAGCCAGTTGGCGTCATCGACGTTGCCGAAGTCTCCGGGGAGGCCGGTGCCGCCGAAGCAGGTCCAGCCGGGGTCGCCGCTCTCCGCGTCGAGCTCCTCTGCGTCGGCCACCTGGTCGGGGGTGACCCGGAACAGGATCACGTGGTGCACCACGTCGGGGTTGCCTGGTACGACGTTGGTGCCGGTGAGGTAGCTGTCGCGCGCCAGCTTCGGGTCGAGCAGGAAGCACCGGTAGTCGTCGGTGCCGACCCCGGTCGGCGGCGCCGGCGTGTAGCTCTCCGGCATGGTCAGCGTGAGCCGGTCCTCGCCCCGCCGCAGCGGCAGCAGCTTGCCCGGCTTCGCCTCCGGGTGTTCGGCGTGGTGGGTCTCCGGCTCCTCGGCGGCCCCGGTGGCGCGGGGTTGGGGCGCCGGCGTGGGAGCGGCCTCGGGCTCGTCGGCGCCGCCGCCGCAGCCCGCAACCAGGATCAGGAGGACAGCCGCCACGATCCAGGTCACCCTCGTCACCTGGTCAGCATGCCACCCGAGCGGTCAGCCGGTCCGCCGGTCGCGGATCACGGCGCCGTCCTCGAGGGCCGGGACCACCCGGACCCGGGGCCGGACCCGGAGCGTGTCCCGACAGCGACGCTCGGCCTCGGCCACCAGGCGCCCCGGATCGATGCCGTCGGCGGCAACGACCTCCAGGTCGAGCACGTCGACCTCGTCGACCCGGTCGACGACGAACGCTCCCTCGACCAGCCCGTCCGAGCGAAGCGCGGCCAACACCTCGCCGGCCTGGTGGGGGTGGATGAACATCCCGCGCACCTTGACGGCGGCACCCACCCGCCCGAGCACCCCGGCCAGGCGCAGCTCGCCGTCGACAAGCTGCCATCGCGATACGTCTCCGGTTCCGAACCGCAGCAGCGGATAGCCCTCGTGCAACACCGACACCACCACCTCACCAGGCTGGTCGGCCGATCCGGGCAGACCCGTCTCGGGGTCGCACAGCTCGACGAAGACGTCCGGGCCCAGGCGCAGCCCCTTGTCCGGTTCGGTCTCGAAGCCGATCAGGCCGACCTCGGCGGTGCCATAGGCCATCAGCACCTGGGCCACGGTCGCGTTCAGGGACTCGCGAAGCGGCCGGGGCAGAGGTTCGGCCGTCAGCAGCGCCTTCCCCAGGTGCCATCGCGTCGCCGGCAGCCCCGCTGTCCGGTAGGTCTCACAGAGCGCCGCGAGGTACGACGGCAACCCGATGAAGGCGGTGACCCCGAGGTCGGCGACCACGCGGGCCTGCACCTCGGTCATCCCGACCCCTGCGGGCACCACACGAGCACCCAGCGCGCGGCAGGCCTCGTCGAACATCATGCCCGCCGGGGACAGGTGGTAGCTGAAGCAGTTCAGGACCAGATCGTCGGAGCCGATGC
The DNA here is from genome assembly GCA_030862825.1 of Actinomycetota bacterium. Classification (GTDB taxonomy): domain Bacteria; phylum Actinomycetota; class Actinomycetes; order Propionibacteriales; family Nocardioidaceae; genus Nocardioides. The sequence goes on from JALZCZ010000251.1 coordinate 12,422, forward strand.
CGGCCGCGGCCAGGGCGGGTGCCCAGCGCCAGGGATCCGCCCCGGCCAGCTGCGGCTCGTAGATCGGACCGGGTGAGGCGAACATGCGCACCACCTCCGCTCCTTCTGCGAGCAACCCGCCGAAGGCGCGTCCGGACTGATGCTCCGGCAGGACGTCCTTGCTGAGCACCGCAACCTGATCGAGCTCGTCGAGGGAGTGCGGCGCGCCGGCGAGGCCGGCCGCAGCGACCCTCTCGTCCAGGGCGGGCGCTCGCCCGGCAGCCGCGGCCGCCACGCCGAGCGCCCTTGCTCCTCGTTCTCTCCGGTAGTCCGACAGCGCACCGGTCAACGTCATCTGGTCCTCCACCTTCCGACCTCCGATCTCACAACCAGCGCTTGCGTCGCTTGTAGTGCTTCACGTCGCGGTAGTTCTTCCGGCCGCCTTCCCCCATACCCAGGTAGAACTCCTTGACGTCAGGGTTCTCGGACAGATCTCGAGCCGGCCCCTCGAGCACGATCCGGCCCTGCTCGAGCACGTAGCCGTGGTCGGCGATCTCCAGCGCCCGCCGGGCGTTCTGCTCGATGACCAGCACCGTGAGTCCGGTCTCGTCGTTGAGGGTGCGGATGTATCCGAAGATCTCCTGGACCAGGAGCGGCGCCAGGCCCAGGCTGGGCTCGTCGAGCATCAGCAGACGGGGCCGCGCCATCAGCGCGCGGCCGATCGCCAGCATCTGCTGCTCGCCGCCGGAGAGGTAGCCGGCGACCCGGCCACGCATGTCGGCGAGCACGGGGAAATAGGTGTAGACGAGATCGAAGTCCTCGTCCTTCGCGCCCCTGCGGGCATACGCGCCGGCCACCAGGTTCTCGTGCACCGTGAGGTGCTCGAAGACGTGCCGACCCTCCATGCACAACGACATCCCTCGGCGGACCCGGCGGGCGGGGTCCATCCGGGTGACGTCGGCGCCGTCGAAACGGACGGATCCGTCGGTCACCTCGCCGCGCTCGGTGCCGAGCAGTCCCGACACCGCCTTCAAGGTGGTGGACTTGCCTGCTCCGTTCGAGCCGAGCAGGGCCACCACCTGGCCCTCGCGGACCGCCAACGAAAGGCCCCGCAGCACCAGGATCACCTCGTCGTAGATGACCTCGATGCCCTGGATGTCGAGCAGCGCCGGGGGGCCCGGGGCAGGATCGGGTCCCCCGGCTGCGCGGGTGGCCAGGTCGGTCATTCCGGCGTCACACCGGTCTCCAGCGGCTTCATCACGCCGCCCTCGGCGATGTAGATCCCGGTGCCGGTCGAACCGCGGTGCGAGTCCTCGGAGAACTCGACCTCACCGGTGCCGACCACGCCGCCGGTGTCGACCGCTCCCATGGTCTCCAGCGCCTCGCGGATCGCCGCGCCGCTGAGGTCGTCGCCTTGCTCCAGGGCCGCCCGGATCCCCTCGGCCATGATGTGCATGGTGTACCAGCCCTGGGTGAAGTGGAGCCCCGCCTCGTCGAGCGACGAGCCGTCAGTCTTCAGCCACTCGTCGACCTCGGCGTTGCCCGGAGCGTCGGCCGACGCGGGCGCGAACGGCTGAACCAGGATGTGTCCTTCGGCGGCCGGACCCGCGGTGCCGATGAACTGTTCGTCGGCGCACCAGTTCAGGCAGACGATCTTCATGTCGAGGTTCTGCGCGGCCAGGTCCTTGGCGACCTGCGCGGCCGGGCTGGAGACGTTCTGGATCACGATGTACTTCGCGCCCTGTGACTTCGCCTGCGACAGCAGGCCGACGAAGTTGGCGCTGCCGGAGGCCATCGGGTAGGCCTCCATCGTGAGGTCCAGCCCCTTCTCGTCGATCCAGCTCTCCCCGTCCTCGAGCGGAGCAAGGCCGAACGGCGAGTCGTTGTGGAAGAACGCCACGTCGGTGGCGCCCCCGGCGTCCTCGGCGATCCAGTTGAGCGCGACCCGCATCTGGTCCGAGTAGGTCGGCGCGACCACGAAGTTGTACGGCGCCTCCTCGGGGTCCGTCAGGACCTCGGCGTACGACGCGGACATGAACGGCAGCTCGTCGGCCGACACCTTGCTCATCAGCGCCTCGGAGTCGCCGGTGCCCCAGCCCTGGATGGCCACGACGCCCTTGTTGACGTACTCCTTGTAGAGGCGCTCTGCGGTGGGCACGTCGTAGGCGTAGTCCTTCGACGTCGCCTCGATCTCCCGGCCGTCGATGCCGCCCTCGGCGTTGAGCCAGTCGACGTAAGCCATCATTCCCCGGTTGTAGGGCGTCCCGACGTCGCCGGTCGCGCCGGTGAGGTCGGCGATCACACCGATCCGGATCGGGCCGTCGTCGTCGCTTCCCCCGGACTCGTCGGGCGCGCAGGCACTCAGAACCAGTGTGGTTGCGGCCGCGGCTGCGACCGCCAGTCGAATCGTCACCATGTGTTTCTCCTCGGTTGTGGGTCGGTTGGATGGTCAGTAGCGGAACGGCCAGAACCGCACGTAGTCCTTCACGCGTTGCCAGATGCGGTCGAGGCCGCGGGGCTCGACCAGCAGGAAGACGATGATCACCAGGCCGAAGACCGCGTTCTCGATGGCCGGCAGCCGGCTCACCACCTCCGGGAAGTCCTCGCCGAAGGGGACGAGGAACTCGTTGAGCAGGACCGGCACCAGCATCATGAAGATCGCGCCGTAGACCGCGCCGGCGATGCTGCCGAGTCCGCCCACGATGATCATGGCCAGGTAGAGGATCGAGACCTCGAGGGTGAACGACTCCCACGTCACCGTCTCGGTGTAGTGCGCCGACAAGGCACCAGCGAACCCGACGAAGCCCGACGAGACCGCGAACGCCGTGATCTTCGCGCGGGTCACGTTCACCCCGATGGCCGAGGCCGCGATGTCCTGGTCGCGGACCGCCATGAACGAACGACCCAGGCTGCAGCGGAACAGGTTGCGAGCGGCGAGCACGGAGAGCACGGCGCAGGTCAGCAGGATCCAGTACCACTGCCACTCGAAGAGCTCGCGGGTGATCTCGAAGCCGCCGACGTGCAACCGGTCAACGGTGAGCGGGGAGGCACCGTCGCGCAGGAACTCCCAGCGGCGGGCGATGAAGACGATGATCTCCTGGCTGGCCAGGGTCGCGATCGCCAGGTAGAGGCCCTTGATGCGCAGCGCGGGGAGGCCGAACAGGGCACCGGCACCAGCGGTGATCACCACCGCGCACGCGATGCTCAGCGGCGCGGGCAGGTCGGCCCGCTGGTAGAGCAGTGCCGAGCTGAAGGCGCCGACGGCGAGGAAGCCGCCCTGGCCGAGCGAGATCTGGCCGGTGAAGCCGACCAGGATGTTCAGGCCGACCGCGCCGATGGTGGCGATCAGGATGGTGTTGACGATCGACAGCCAGTAGAAGTCGATCGTGTAGGGCAGCGCCACCAGTGCCACGGCGACCAGCACGAGCCGGGCGTACTCCGCGCGGGTGTGGCGCAGAGCCAGCTCACGGCGGTACTTCGTGAAGTAGACCCCGGTCGATGTCGCGGCCATGTCAGACCCTCTCGATCCGGGACTCGCCGAACAGGCCGTAGGGACGCACCAGCAGGATCGCGACCAACAGGACGTACGGCGCGATCTGCGCCAGGCCCGGATCCCAGTAGCCGCTGACGTACTGCGCCGACAGGCCGATGGTGAGACCACCGACGATCGTGCCCGGCACCGAGTCGAGTCCGCCCAGGATCACCACGGGGAACACCAGGAGACCGAACGTGGCCAGCCGGCCGCTCACCTCGGTGACGTCGGCGAGCATCACCCCGCCGACCAGGGCACTCACCGCGGCGAGAGCCCAGGCCAGGGCGAAGACCCGGCGTACCGAGATACCGACCGTGAGGGCGGCCTGCTGGTCGTCCGCGACGGCGCGCATCGCGATCCCGTGCCAGCTGCGCTGGAAGAACAGGGTGAACGCCACCAGGACGACGGCCGCGACGCCGATCACCAGCAGCCGGTTCAGGGGCACGAACGTGTCGGGAGCCAGTTGGACCGGAGTGCGCGGCATCAGGTCGGGCTGCGATACCGGCCGGGTGCCGAAGATGAGCTGGACCACGGCGCGTAACAGGGCGGCCAGGCCGATGGTCACCATGATCACGCTGATCGGGTTCTCGCCGATCAGCGGCCGCAGCACCAGCCGCTCGATCAGCAGGCCGAGCAGGATCGCGACCCCGACGCCGACCCCCACTGCGAGCACCAGCGGCATCCGGAAGACCACGAATGTGGAGTAGACCGTGTAACCACCGACCAGCAGCAGCTCGCCCTGGGCGAAGTTGATGACGCTCGTCGACTTGTAGATCAGGACGAAGCCCAGGGCCGCGAGGGCCAGGATGGCGCCGTCGGACAACCCGTAGACGGTGAGGTTGAGGAAGGTGTTCATCGTCGGCTGCTCCACACGGGTCGGGGCCTGCTGTCCCGGAGCGACTGGGCGCCCTCCAGGGAGTGGACGGGGAGGGTGACCTGCCGTTTGGTGGTGGTGCCGTCCTGGTAGGTCACGCTGTGGGTGATGCTGACGTCCGGGTCACCCCGCTCGAGGCCGTCGATCAGCTCGGCGTAGCGCTCGTTGATCACCGATCGTCGGACCTTCCGGGTGCGCGTGATCTCGTCGTCGTCGGGGTCGAGCTGCTTGAACAACAGCAGGAAGCGCCGGACCCGGATGCTCTCGGGCAGGTCCGCGTTGGCCCGGTGCACCTCCTGGCGGATGAGCTCGCCGACCTTCGGGTTCGCGGCGAGGTCGGTGTACGTCGTGTAGGAAAGCCGCTCGTGGTCGGCCCACGCGCCCACGGTGGCCGGGTCGATCGTGATCATGGCGGTGATCTCGCTGGTGCCGAACGCGACGGCCTCCTCGACGTACGGCGAGAACTTCAGCTTGTTCTCGATGAACGCACTGGAGAACGGCGTGCCGTCGGGCGCCGTGAGCACGTCCTTGGCGCGGTCGATCACGACCAGGTGCCCGCCGTCGAGGTAACCCGCATCCCCGGTGTGCAGCCAGCCGTCCGCGTCGATCGCCTCCGCGGTGGCCTCTTCGTTGCCGAGGTAGCCCGCGAAGACTGCCGGCGACCGGAGCAGGATCTCGCCGTCGTCGGCGATCCTGAGCTCGGTGCCGGGCAGCGGCACCCCGACGGTATGGAACCGCACGTCGTCGTCGGTGTGCAGGACCGCGATCCCGCAGATCTCGGTCTGACCGTAGATCTGCTTGAGGTTGACGCCGATGGCGTGGAAGAACCGGAAGACGTCGGGCCCGAGCGGCGCGCCGCCGGTGTAGCAGTACTTGATCCGGGCCAACCCGAGCTGGTCGCGGACCGGTCGCAGGGCGACGGCGTCGGCGATCGCCGACACCAGCCGCGACCAGGGTCCGGGCCGGTCGCCGCGCACGCGTCGTCCGGCCACGCGGTCGCCGACGCCGTAGCCCCAGGCGAAGATCCGGCGCTTGAGCCAACCCGCCTCGTCGATCCGGACCTGCACGTCCGAGAGCATCGACTCCCAGATCCGCGGCGGGCTGAACATCACGTGCGGGCCGATCTCGCGCAGATCCGCACGCTGGGTGGCCGCGTCCTCGGGGAACGACAGTGCCATCCCGCGCGAGAGGCCGCAGGCCACCGCGGTCATCTGCTCACCGATCCACGCCAGTGGCAGGAAGGAGACGAAGCGGTCCTTCGGGCCGAGCGGGTCGATCGAGGTGAGGCTCTCGGCCATCGAGAGCAGGTTGTGGTGGGTGAGCTGGCCCAGCTTCGGACGCGAAGTGGTGCCGGAGGTGGTGCAGATGACCGCGACGTCGTCCGGGCGTCCGTCCGCCATCTGCTGGTCCAGCCAGCCGGGTCGCTCGGAGCCCCAGGCGTGCCCCCGCTGTTCGAGCGTCGTGAAGTCGACGAGGTAGTCCTCGCGGTAGTCCTCCAGCCCGTGCGGGTCGTAGAACACCACGGTCTCCAGGCCCGCCACGTGCGACTTGACCTTGATCAGCTTGTCGACCTGCTCCTGGTCCTCGGCGACGACGACCCGGGCCTGGCTGATGTCGAGAATGTGTCGGATCTCCTCGTCCAGGCTGGTGGGGTAGATCCCGACGACCGCGGCACCGATCGACTGGGCGGCGAGCTCGCTGATGAGCCATTCGGGACGGTTGTCGCCGAGCACCGCGACCACCTCGCCGCGCGTCACGCCGAGCGAGGCGAAGCCGTGGGCGACGTCGCGCACCCTGTCGGCGTACGCGCGCCAGGTGATCGGCTGCCAGATCCCGTAGAGCTTCTCCTGCAGGGCGATCCCGTCCGGCCGTTCGGCGGCCCGCTCGGCGAGCAGCAGCGGGAAGGTCGCCGCGGAGCCGGGGGCGTTCATGCCTCGGTCCCGAGGTAGGCACGAACGACGTCGTCGTTGCGCGCCATCTCGTCGGGCGTGCCGTCCCCGATGACCTTGCCGAAGTCGAGCACGGTCACCCGGTCGGAGATGTCCATCACCACACCCATGTCGTGTTCGATCAACATCACGGTCACCCCGCGCAGCTCGCTGACGTCGAGGACGAAGCGCGCCATGTCCTCCTTCTCCTCGGCGTTCATCCCCGCCATCGGCTCGTCGAGCAGCAGCAGCGACGGCTCGATGCACAGCGCCCGACCGAGCTCGACCCGCTTCTGGATGCCGTAGGCGAGCGATCCGACGTGCGCGTGCCGATGGCCCTGCAGGTGCAGCAGGTCGATGACCTCCTCCACGAACTCGCGGTGCCGGATCTCCTGGCGGCGAGCTGGCCCGAACCATGCCATCGCCGGGAGCAGGTGGTGATGCATGTGGCTGTGCCGTCCGAGCATCAGGTTCTCGAGCAGGGTCAGGTGGCCGAAGAGCTCGATGTTCTGGAACGACCGGGCCACGCCGAGCCGGGCGATCGCATGCGGCCGTCGCGCGACGAGGTCGTGCGTCCTCGGAGCCCCCTCCTCGTCGCGCGAGTGCAGCACGATCCTCCCGCGCTGCGGTCGGTAGAGACCGCTGGCGCAGTTCAACAGGCTGGACTTGCCGGCTCCGTTGGGGCCGATCACGGCATGCACGTCGCCCTGGGTCACGGTGAACGACACCTCGCTGAGGGCGTGGATCCCGCCGAAGCGCAGTGACACGTCCTCGACCTCCAACAGCGGATCGCCCACGGGCACCCGGCTGGAGTTGAGCTCGAAGCGATAGGCCCGAGTCAGCACGTGACTCCTCCAGAGACTCGACACGTCCGCCGGAACGGCGGATGTGAGGGACGTTACAGTTCCACTATATGAAAACGCAAGGTCTCATTTCGGAGTCGGAATCCGCTGATAGTATGCCCGCGGTTGATATCCGAAAGAGGGGAGGCGCGGTGACGGAGGCGCGTGCGGCCACGAGCGACGCGGCCCGCGGCACGCTCGGGACGGTGCGCAACGCCGTGCTGCTGCTCGACCTGCTCAGCGACGGCCCGGCCTACCAGCAGCTCACCGACCTCGCCGAACGATCGGGCCTGTCGGTGCCCACGGCCCATCGCCTGCTCCGGTCACTGGTCCTCGCCGACATCGTCGAGCAGGACGCCCGCACGTCGCGCTACAGCCTCGGGCCCGAGGTCGCCCGGCTCTCCCAGCGTTACCTCGGCCGGCTTCCGATCCTCGGCGCGCTGTCGCCGTACCTCGTCTCCCTGCGCGACGCACTGCAGGTGACCCTCCACGTGGCACTGCTCGTGCGTGAGTCCGTGGTGTACGTCGACCGGGTGGACGCCGCCGACGGCGGTCCCTACCGCGAGAGCCATCGGGTCGCCAACGCGCTCACCACCGCGTCGGGCCGGCTGCTGGTCTCGCGGGCACCGGACGAGATCTGGGAGCAGTGCCTCGCCGCCGACCCAGCCCTCGCCGCGGAGGAGCCGGATCGGGTCCGCGCCGCCTGGGCCGCGTCCGATCGCCTGGTGGGCAACGAGCCGGGAGACGTCGTACCCGAGGTCGCGGTGGTGGTGCCCGACGCCAGCGGGCGTGCCGTCGCCGCCCTCGCCGCGACCGTGCCCTACGGCGCCGAGGAGGAACGGGTCGCAACCATCGCTCAGCACCTGACGCGCGCCGCGACCGCCGCCGGGCGGACCCTGGGCCATGGCTGACGAGCACGCCTCCCGACGGGCGGCGATCGACGGCTGGGGCCCGATCGCCGAGCAGCTGGCCTGGGCGACTCCGTGGACGGAGCTCTTCCGCGACCACCCGCCCTACCACGACTGGTTTCTGGGTGGTGAGCTGAACCTCGCCGCCAACTGCACCGACCGCCACCTCCCCGACCGTGCGGACCAGGTGGCCATCTGGTGGGAGGGCGAGCCGGGTGAGCGGCGGGCGCTCACGTTCGCCGAGCTGCATGCCCAGGTGGTCGCCCTGGCCGCGGGACTCAAGCGACTGGGCCTGGGTCGGGGCGACCGCGTCGCATTGCACCTCGGCTGGCTGCCGGAGACGGTCGTGTCCCTCTTGGCCGCGATCCGGCTCGGCGCCGAGGTGACGGTGATTCCCGTGGCGCTACCGGGCGAGGCCCTGTCGTCGCGGCTCGCCGACTTCCGGCCGCGCGTCCTGTTCACCCAGGACGGCGGTTGGCGCCGGGGGACGATCCTGCCGCTCAAGGCGCGCGCGGACGAGGCGATCGAGGCCGCGAGCGGGATCCAGAACACCATCGTGCTCCGGCGTACGGGCGTGCACGTGGACTGGTTCGAGGGTGACCTCTGGTACGACGAGGTCGTCGGCGACGGGGCGCAGGACGACGCCGAGCCGGAGCCGCTCCCGGCCCAGCACCCGGTCGTTGCCGTCTACGTCGCCAACCGACGCGGGCGGCCGGTGGCGATCCGGCTCGGCGCGGCCAACCTGGCCGCTGTGGCGCTGGCCAACCACCGCTACGCCATGTGCGAGGGAGACGTGTTCTGGGGAGCCGCCGATGTCTCGTGGCTCGGCGCCCAGACGCACGGGATCTTCGGACCGCTGCTCGCCGGCACCAGCAGCGTCATGTACGAGGGCACCCTCGACTATCCGGACCCGGCCCGGTTCTGGCAGCTCATCGAGCGCTACTCCGTGACATCTCTGGTCACCTCCCCCTCGATCGTCCGTGCGCTGCGGGGCTGGTCCCTCCAGGCGCCCGGGGGGTCGGCGTCCCTTCGGCGCGTGGTCACCATCGGCGACCGGCTCGAGCCCGACCTCCGGGAGTGGCTGGCGGGCGCCCTGGGCGATCGGGTGACCCTCGCCGACGGCTGGGGGCAGATGGAGCTGGGTGGGATCGTCGCCTACGACCTGCCGCACCCGCCGCCGATGCTGCCGGACCCCGGCTTCGCGATCCTCGACGAGAACGGCGAACCGGTGCCCGACGGAAGCCCCGGCGAGTGGGTGATGGTGCACCCGTGGGTGGGCGTGATGCGCGGTGTCGAGGCCGGGGACGGTGACCCCACCTCCCACCACTGGGAGCGGTTTCCCGGCCGCTACGCGACGGGTGACCTCGCCCGGCGGAACGGCCAGGGTGACGTCGAGTTCCTGGGCCGGGTGGACGAGGTGATCTCCGTATCGGGGCAGCTGGTGTCCCTCACCGAGGTGCGCGACATCCTGCGGGACCAACCGTTCGTGCGCTGGGCGGAGGCGTTCGAGCGGATCGACGCGCGGCTCGGGCGGTCGGTCGCCGCCGCGGTCGTCCTCGAACCGGGGGCTCCCGACGACGCGGCGACGCTGCGCGAGCTGCAGGACTCGGTGCGGGAGCTGCTCGGCGGACTGAGCAGACCGCGGGCGCTCCTGATCCTGGACCGTGTCGCGGACGACGTGTCCGACCCGCTCCTGCGGCGCTCGCTCGCGGCGATCGCCGCCGCTGCCGGGAGCGAGCCGCTCAGTGTCACCTGGGAGCAGGTGCGCGCCGCGGCCAGTGCGTGAGCGTCCTCATCCGGGCGGCCAGCCGAACGGGCGTCCGGCGAGCACGTGCAGGTGCACGTGGAACACCACCTGGCCCGCGCCTTCGCCGGTGTTGAAGAGCAGCCGGTAGTCGTCGTACCCCTCTGCGGTGGCAACCGCGGCCGCAGTGGTGACCAGCTCTGCCGAGGATGCCGGGTCGCCGGCGGCGAGTGCGGCGGCGTTGGCGTAGTGGTCCTTCGGCACCACCAGCACGTGCAGCGGGGCCTGGGCGTTGATGTCGCGGAAAGCGACCGTCCGCTCGGTCGAGTGCACGATCTCCGCCGGTACGTCGCCGGCCACGATCTTGCAGAACAGGCAGTCGTCCATGTCGTCCTCCCGAACCGATCCTCGCATGAGCCGTGTCAACCCAACGCCAGGATGGCGCGTGCAACTAGCGTGACTGTCCATGCAATGGCCACCGGCGGTGCGGGAAGGCCAGCGGTGACCCACGAGGGGTGGACCGCCGACGAGGCGATCGAGCAGCTGTACGCCGCTCACTGGGCCCAGCTGGTCCGGCTCTCCGTGCTCCTCGTGCGCGACACCGGCACCGCCGAGGAGGTCGTGCAGGACGCGTTCGTCGCGGTGCACGGGCGCTGGCACAAGCTGCGCGAGCCGGACAAGGCGCTCGCCTACCTGCGGCAGGCGGTGGTGAACCGGTCGCGCTCGGCGCT
>JALZCZ010000258.1 GCA_030862825.1 Actinomycetota bacterium
GATCGCCCGGCTCACCGACCTCGGCTACGGCAACGCCTTGCGCGACCTGTTCCGCGCCGAGACCCCCGACGGCCCGGTGCCGGTGCCACTCGTGAAGGCGATGGTCGAGGTGCTCGGCGGCTGGCGGCCACGCGTCGACGGCATCGTGGGGGTGGAGTCGGCGTCCCGGCCGACGCTGACGGCCGATCTCGCCGACGGCTTGGCACGCTACCTGAAGGTGCCGGTGCTCGGCCGCTACGAGATCGTCGACCCCGACGTACGGCCCGGTCAGGGCGCCATGAACTCCGCCCAACGGGTGGCGGCCCTGCGCAGGCGGTTCGCGCTGCGCGCCGAGCTGCCCGAGGGTGCGCGGGTGCTCCTGGTCGACGACCTCACCGTGAGCGGATGGACGCTCACCCTGGCCGCGCACGACCTGCGCGGGGCGGGAGCTGCACAGGTGCTGCCGGTGGCCCTGGCCGCGCAGTCCTGAGCCGCCCGCTGCGCGTCAAGCGGGGCTGACCTCGGACAGCGCCCACTTGGCCGCCTCGCTCGCGAGGTGGCCGACGGCGCCACCACCCCACTGCGCGACCGCCGCGTCCAGCTCGGCGGGGTCGGAGCCGGAGACGGTGAGCACCACCCGGGCACCGTGGCCGGTGCCCTCGTTGAGCTCGACGCGGACGTGCTCGCCCGGACCGCCGGTCGGTGCCACGTCGAATGCCAGCAGGTGCGGCTCCTCGGAAGCGGTCATCGTGCCGATCACGCGGTCCGGTGCCATGTACGGCGTGAGCGGCTCGCCGACGGCCGGCGCCGGGCGCTGCTCGCCGGTGGACCGGTCGATCCCGAACCAGAGGTCCCAGGCCACCGCGGCGGGGCAGTTCAGCTGGCGCTCGTAGCGCATCGTCCACCGACCGTCGGACTCCGTGACCTCCGGCCGGTCGAGCCCGAACTCGTGCACGAGCTCCTCGTGCCGCTCGATGCCCCGGTCGGGGGGCGGCAGCGGCTCGTCGGCGAGCACGTGACGCAGACCGGCCAGGCAGATCTCCCAACCCGTCGCGAAGCTCGCGGCGCCCGCCCGGTCGTCGAAGGTGTGGGTGAGCTCGAAGAGGGTGCCCTCGCCGTCAGGGGTCAGCTCGAAGGTCATCCGGTCGGTCCCCCAGGTGAACGCGAGCAGCCGTGGCGGTTCGACCATCTCCACGGTCCCGCTGGCCGACGCATCGCCTGCGAACGCCGGGAACGTCATCGCGCCACCGGCGCGAAGGTCGACCTCGACGGGTGAGGGGAACCAGGCACCGAGGTGCTCGGAGGTCGTGACCGCGCGCCACACCTTCTCCACGGAATGCGGGTAGCGGCGCTCGATGCGCACGGTCGGCCGCCCGTCGACGGTGAAGAACTGGTCGTTGGTCATGTCGGGTCTCCTTCTGGTTCGGGGGAGTCGTCTGGCATCGAGTCGAGATGGGCACCGAGCGTGTCGAGCCGCGACTCCCACATCCATCGGTACGGCGCCAGCCACTGGTCGAGCTCCGCCAGAGGCTCGGCGCGGAGGCCGTACCAGCGGCGCGGGCCGTCGACACGGGCGGTGACGAACCCGGCCTCGCGCAGCACGCGCAGGTGCTTGGAGGTGAGCGGCTGGCTGAGCCCGAGCGCCTCGGCGAGCTCGCCGACCAGGTGCTCGCGGTCGCGGAGGCGGTCCAGGATCGAACGCCGGATCGGCTGGGCGAGCACTTCGAAGGCGGTCAGCACCTGCCCAGTATGAACACAGAGGCATATGCCCTGTCAAGCATGCAAGGCGAAGCCGTAGCCTCGGCGCCATGCGCTTCGGACTCGCGATCCTGACCGACCAGCCGTGGGCCGAGGCCTCGTCGCGATGGCGGGCCGCGGAGGAGATGGGTTTCGACCACGCCTGGACCTACGACCACATCGTGTGGGGTGGCCTGCCCGACTCGCCGTGGTTCGGCGCCGTGCCGACCCTTGCCGTGGCGGCCGCGGCCACCTCCACGATCCGACTCGGCACCCTTGTCGCCGCGCCCAACTTCCGGCACCCGGTCGCCTTCCATCGTGAGGTGCAGGCCCTCGACGACATCTCTGCCGGCCGGCTCCTGCTCGGCGTAGGCACCGGTGGCGACCTCGACTCGCGCATCCTCGGCGGCCCCGAGCTGAACGTGAAGGACCGGGTCGACCGGTTCCAGGAGTTCGTCGGGCTGCTGGTCCGGCTGCGTACCGAGGACCACGTCACCTCGGAGGGGCGCTGGTTCTCGGCGTACGACGCGCGCACGCTGCCGCCGCTGCGTGATGCCCCGCTCATCCTGGCCGCGAACGGGCCGCGCTCCCTGCGCTACGCCGCCCGCGCCGGCGACGGGTGGGTCACGACCGGGGGCCCGGCCGAGACGGTCGACGAGTGGTGGGCCGGGTTGTCCCGGGCGCGCACGACCATGGACGAGGCGCTGTCCGACGCCGATCGCGAGCCGGGATCCTTCCCGCGCTACCTGCTGCTCGACTCAGCGCCGCAGTACGGCGTCGCGCGCTTCTCCCTGCAGAGCGCCGGCCTCTTCGAGGAGATGGTCGGACGCGCCGCCGGCCTCGGTTTCACCGACGTGATCACGCACTGGCCGCGGGTCGAGGAGCCGTACGCCGGCACGGTCGACGTGCTCGAGGCGGTGGCGGCGGACGTGCTGCCGCGGCTGCGATCCCTGGACGGCAACTAGAACACGTTCTAGCCTGGCCCGCATGAACCAGCCCCTGCGTGTGATCCAGTGGACGACCGGCAACATCGGGCGGCGCTCGCTGCACGCGATCATCGGCCGCGACGACCTCGAGCTGGTCGGCGTCTACGCCCACGGCTCCGACAAGGTCGGCAAGGACGCTGCCGATCTCTGCGGGCTGGCCGAGCCGACCGGCGTGCTCGCGACCGATGACATCGAGGCGCTGATCGCGCTGAAGCCGGACGCCTGCTGCTACAACCCGTTGTGGCCGAGCATCGACGACCTGGTCACGCTCCTCGACAACGGCGTCAACGTCTGCACCAGCGCCGCCTGGATCACCGGCGGCAAGCAGACGCCGGAGGACCGCGCCAGGATCGAGAAGGCCTGCGAGCGCGGGCGGTCGACGATCTTCGGGAGCGGCGCCCACCCCGGCATGACCAACCTGGTCGGCATGGTGCTGAGCGGATCGTGCGAGCGGGTCGACGAGATCCGGATCACCGAGTCGGTGGACTGCTCGACGTACGAGTCGGCCGGCACCCAGACCGCCATGGGCTTCTCCCGGCCGGCGGACACCCCCGGACTCGCGGAGTCGGTGCGGCGCGAGAGCGAGGTGTTCGCCGAGTCGGCCGCGATGATGGCCGACGCGATCGGGGTCACCCTGGACCGGATGACCTTCGAGGTGGAGTTCACGACGGCCACCGACGACACCGACCTCGGCTTCATGCGGATCCCGAAGGGGACGGTCGGCGGGGTGATGGGCTACCACCGCGGTTGGGTCGGTGACCGCAATGTCGTGAGCGTCGGGTTCAACTGGACGATGGGCGACCACGTGACGCCGCCGAAGCCGCTCGCCCACGGGCACGTCATCCAGGTCTTCGGCCTGCCCAACATGCGCACGGTCATCCACTGCCTGCCGCCGCAGGACTGGACCGAGGCGGGCTTCATGGGGCTCGGCATGATCTACACCGCGATGCCGGTGACCAACGCCGTACCGGCCGTCGTTGCCGCGCCTCCGGGCATCGCCACGCTCAGGGACCTGCCGCCGATCACCGGCCGCGCTGCCGGTTAGCGGCGCCCGCCCGGCCCTGTCGAGCCGGTCCTCCAGACCCCGCACCAGCCGCCGCACCACAGCTCACCACAGGTCGAGCTGGACCCGTACCAACGACCCCTGCTCGTGCTCGCCTTCTCGCTGCTGCTCGCGGTCGGCTGGGTCTACCTGACCTACGTCACGGGCCACGTCGGGTTCCCGCTGCCGATGGCGGCGATGTGCGCCAGCGTGATCCCTCGGGTGACGGTCGTCCTCGGCGCGGAGCACCCCACGTGGTGGGAGGTCGTGGTCGGGCTGCTCGGTGGCGGCGTACTGCTCCTCGTGGGCGTCCGGGCGCTGGGTCCCCGCCGGACCGGCGGACCTGCCGGTCGCGGTAGTCCCTGACGAGAATCAGGTGTCACGGCGATTTCGGGTGTCTTCCGTCAGGGACCACCGCAGCGGGCGGAACTCACGGTCGGTGCCAGGCGTTAGCGTCTGAGTCCCCTCCCCGCGTCGCCCCATCGAGGTGCCTTTGAGCTTCGTGCCCGTCACCGGTCCGGCCACCTTCCGGTCGGCCGACCCGCCCCGTGAGGGCGTGGTCGAGTTCAGCGACGAGCGGCGCACCTTGGCGTTGCCGATGCGGGCGGCGCTCCCCGTGCTGACCCGCGCGCTGCGGCGGCCGGGTGACGAGGAGGTGCACCCGAGCGTCGGCCTGTTGGCGGGCGCGGCGCTGCTCGGCATGCAGCTGGTCGCGGCCGGCAAGTTCGAGCCGGCCGGCGACGCACCGCACTGGCGGGCCACGCTGCTCGACGGTGCCGACACCGACCGGATCAGCCGACTGGCGGCCTCCCGGCACGCCGCCGAGCTCGACGCCGCCGTGGCCGAGGAGCTGGTGCGCGAGGTGCTCGAGGCGGTCGTCGACTCCATGCCCCGCGCCGCACCGTCCCCGACACCGGCCCCCGCGGCCCCCACGGCGACCGCGGGTCGCGGTTTCGCCGAGCGGCTGCGGGCTCGGGCGGCTCAGGAACGGCGCGCGGGAGAGCTGCCGCAGCTGGTGCGGATCTCGCTGCGGGTCGAGGCCGACGAGGAGGAGCTGGTCGCGGGCGCCGTACGCCTGGTGCTGCAGGTGCACGACGAGCAGGACCCGCTCCACCTCTGCGACGCCGCCCTGCTCTGGACCGACACCGAGGACACGCACGGGTTCGGGCCCCGCGCCCGCACCCACGCGAGCATCGCGCTCCGCGGCGCGGCCGAGGCCTGGCCGGTGCTCGACCGGCTGCTCGAGCTGCGGGTGCCCGACGAGATCACCCTCGACGGCGAGGAGCTCGCGAGCCTGCTCGAGGATGGCGTCGGCGCGCTCCAGGCCCGGGGCGTCGACGTGCTGTGGCCGCGCACCCTGGGCCGCGACCTGACCGCCACCACCGTGCTGGACCGCCGCTCGGCCACCACCATCCACGAGGAGCCGCTGCAGGACCCGGTCCTGGGAGCCGACGCGCTCTTCACGTTCAACTGGCAGCTCGCGCTGCACGGCGAGCCGCTGACACCCGAGGAGATGGACCAGCTCGCCGACGCGGCCTCGCCGGTGCTGCGGCTGCGCGGCAGCTGGACCGTGGTCGACCCCGCGATGGCGCGCAAAGCCCGCAAGCGCCTGCTGCGCACGGTCAAGCCCGCCCAGGCCGTGGCGGCCGCGCTCACCGGCGTTGTCGAGGTCGACCCCGCCACCGACTCCGACGAGGCCATCCAGGCGCCCGTCGTGGTCGGCGCCAGCCTGCTCAAGGTGCGCGAGCAGCTGCTCAGCGCCGCGACCCGCGAGCCGATCGACCCGCCGGCCGCGCTGCGTGCGACGCTGCGCGACTACCAACGTCACGGCCTCACCTGGCTGGCCGACCTGACCGCCCTCGGGCTCGGCGCCTGCCTGGCCGACGACATGGGGCTCGGCAAGACGGTCACCTTGGTCGCCCTGCACCTGCACCGGGCGTCCGGTCCGACCCTGGTGGTCTGCCCGGCCAGCCTGCTCGGCAACTGGGAGGCCGAGATCGAGCGGTTCGCGCCGGGGGTACCCGTTCGCCGCTTCCACGGCGCGCAGCGTGACCTGACCGATCTCGACGGCGGTTTCCTGCTCACGACCTACGGCACCATGCGCGTCGACCACGCGACGCTGGCCGGCGTGCCGTGGGACCTCGTGGTCGCCGACGAGGCCCAGCACGTGAAGAACCCGCAGTCATCGACCGCCCGCGCGCTGCGGACGATCCCGAGCCGCGCCCGGGTGGCCCTGACCGGCACGCCCGTCGAGAACAACCTGACCGAACTGTGGGCGATCCTCGACTGGGCCACGCCCGGCCTGCTCGGCAGCCGCAACGCCTTCCGCAAGGTGTGGGCGGCGCCGATCGAGTCCGGCCACGAACCCAGCAAGGCGCGACAGTTCGCCGACCTGATCGGCCCGTTCCTGCTGCGCCGGCGCAAGTCCGACCCCGGCATCGCACCCGAGCTCCCGGCCAAGACCGAGACCGACCACCCGCTCGGCCTCACCCAGGAACAGGTGGTCCTCTACGAGGCGTTCGTGCGCGACACGATGGAGCGGATCGAGCGTGCCGACGAGGAGACCCGGCGCGGCCTCGTGCTCGCGCTGCTCACCGGCCTGAAGCAGATCTGCAACCACCCGGCGCAGTTCCTCAAGCAGTCCGGGGCGGTCCGGCTCACCGGCCGTTCGGAGAAGCTCGAGCTTCTCGACGAGCTGCTCGGCACGATCGTCGCCGAGGACGGCGCTGCGCTCGTGTTCACCCAGTACGTCGCCATGGCCCGGCTGCTCGAGAGCCACCTGACCAAGGTCGGGCTGCCGCACCAGTTCCTGCACGGCGGCACCCCGGTGCGGGAGCGGGAGGCGATGGTGGCCCGCTTCCAGGCCGGGCCCGAGGCCGGCGGCGTCCCGGTGTTCCTGCTGTCTCTGAAGGCGGGCGGCACGGGCCTCAACCTCACCCGCGCCGACCACGTCATCCACGTCGACCGTTGGTGGAACCCCGCGGTCGAGGACCAGGCCACCGACCGCGCCTACCGGATCGGGCAGACCAAGCCGGTGCAGGTGCACCGGCTGGTCACCCGCGGCACCATCGAGGAGAAGGTCGCCGAGCTGCTCACCCGCAAGCGCAACCTCGCCGACTCCGTGCTCGGTCGCGGCGACGCTGCGTTGACCGAGCTCAGCAACGAGGAGCTGCGCGACCTCGTCACCCTGCGTCGGGAGCGCCAGTGAGTACGCCGAGCAGCCCGGTCAGCAGCACGGTCGTCCATCCCCAGCAGCGACAACGTCGCGGTGCCGCCCGGGCCACCACGTGGTGGGGGCGGGCCTGGGTGCGCGGCATCGAGGAGTCGGCGTTCAACGAGACCGACCTGCGCAAGGGCCGCGCCCTCTCGAGGGCGGGCGCCATCGGCGGGATCACGGTCCGCGACGGGCTCTTCGTGGCGTCGGTGCCTGACGGCGACGGGCTCTTCACCGCATCGGTCGCGCTGCCGGTGCTCGACCAGGCGTCGGAGTCGGCGCTCGTGGAGGTGATCGGCGCCCAGGCCGGCCGGATCGGGTCGCTGCTCGGCGGGGAGCTGCCGCACTCGTTGGTGGAGCATGCAGAGGAGGCGGGCGTCGAGCTGCTGCCGTTCGGCAGTGAGCTGGACGCCTCGTGCACCTGCGACGCCTGGCTCGACCCGTGCGCGCACGCGCTGGCCGTGATGTACCAGGTGACCTGGCTGATCGAGGCCGACCCGTTCGTGCTGCTGCAGCTGCGTGGCCTGCCGCGCGACCGGCTGCTCGCCGCGCTGCACGAGCTCGGCGCCCCCGACCGGCCCGACCAGCCGGACCAGGCCGCCGACCCGATGCTCGAGACAGCCGTCGACGCCGCCCTGCGCGCGGCCCGGATCCTCGAGCTGGTCGACGACCCGGAACGGCCGATCGATCACCT
>JALZCZ010000271.1 GCA_030862825.1 Actinomycetota bacterium
CGTTGGCCGGCTCGAGCGCCACCTGGTCGCGGAGCCGCTCGAGCTGGGCGCGCAGCTGCTTGATCCGGGCGGCCGAGGCGTCGGCGCCGGGCACCAGGGAGAGCGCGGTCCGCAGCTGGGCGGCGAGGGCGTCGGAGAGCCGGCAGGCCTCGGGCACCGAGACCGCCATACCGCCGGGCAGGTCGCTGGCTCCGTCGAGCCGGCCCCAGATCAGCGACGAGATCCGCTCCCGTTCCGACTGCAGCACCCGGCCGCCGTCCCACGTCGCGAAGATCAGCTGGTAGCGGTCGGACACGGCCTTCCACAGCGCCATCGAGAGCATCATGTCGCCCGCCACCTGCCCGCCCCGGTTGGCTGCCAGCGCGGCCGCGTCCAGCTCGTCGAGCTCGGCACGCCGGGCGCGCAACCAGTCGTCGAGCTCGCCCAGGTACGCCTGGATCTCCCTCGGCTCGATGGCGGAGCCGATGGTGCCGGGGGCGACGGGTGCGGTGGTCATGGTCCGACGCGGCCGTACGTCGGCATGGGTTGGCTGATTCCGGTCCCCAGCGTGGACGCGAGCCACGTGTCGTAGCTTCGTTGCCACGACCCGTTGTCCCGCATCTGCTCCAGGAGGGCATTGATGAAGCGCACCAGGTCGCGGTTCTCCTTGTTGACGGCGATGCCGTACGGCTCTTCCGTGAACGCGTCCTGGCCAGCCGGCACGACGGCGTACGGATCCTGGGCGGCCAGCCCCGCCAGGACGGTGTCGTCCCCGGTGATGGCGTCGACCTCGCCGCGCTGGAACCTCACCAGGCAGCCCGTGTGGGTGGCCGCGATGACGATCTCGGCATCCGGTGCGCGGTCGACGATGTTGGCCAGGCTGGTCGTGCCGTCCGGAGCACACACGCGCACGCCGGCGAGATCGTCGACGCCCACGACGCCCTCGTCGACCAGGTCGCTGCGCACAAGCACCTTCTGACCCGACTGGTAGTAGACCGCGGAGAAGGCGATCTCCTCCCAGCGTTCGCAGTTGATGGTCATGTTGCGAACGACGATGTCGACCTGGTCCTCTTTGAGCACCGGGATGCGATCGGCGGCCGTGATCACCCGCAGCTGCACCTTGCTCTCCCCGCCGGGTCCGAAGATGGCGAGGGCCACCTGTTTGACCATGTCGATGTCGAAGCCCTCGATCTTGCTGTTGAACGGGTTGCGCGACGCGAGCAAGTAGGTGTCGGCCGAGACTCCGGCGATCAGCCTCCCGCGCCGGTGGATCTTCTCCACCGTGGCGCCGCTTGCAAGATCGTCGAGGCTGCCGGTCGGTTGGTAGGAACGGGTGGGCTCCATGCAGTCCTGCGGTCCCGGCGGCTCGGGAACGGTCACCTCCTTCTCGGGCACTGGCGGTACCAGGGTCGCGTCGTAGCCACAGCCGGCAAGGACGGTCAACAACAGCGGCACGGCTAGCCAGCGTCTGATGTGGCCGGTCATGCGTACTCCCTCCGTCGCTGCGCGAATCCCCAGACGGCTGCGCCGGCTGCCGCCAGCCCGACCAGCAGGGTGACCACGGCCAGCACCAGGCCCATGGTGTTCGAACGCAGCTGTTCGGTGGACGAGTCGGCGGCCGCTTCGACGTCGGCCTGCAGCCGTTGGTCGAGCCGGTCGAAGACGAAGGTCCCACCGTCATCCTCGAGCGAGGTCGCCAGTCCGACGGCCTGCTCCCATTGCCCCTTCTCGTCGAACTCGACGACGGCGGCGTGCCTCTCCTTGTATGTGGTCCAGTCAGCACCGATACCGGCATCGTCAACGATCTCAGCCGCGGCGATCCATCTGTCCTCGTAGAGCTGACCAGAGCCACGCTTGATCAGTCGCAGGCTCTCGTTCGCCTTCGCGTCGTTGGCCGCGGACCGTGCCGTCGCGGTCGTCACCGCCTGGTCGAAGTCACCCGCAAGAAGCTCGTCGTTCTGGCCGTTCTGGCTCGCCGCATAGCTGACCGTGAAGAACGTGAGCACCACGATTCCAAGCGCTGCGAGCACCAGGCCGGGGTTGAACCGTCGATGGAACCGCTTGGCCAGCGAGCGGTTGAGGTGCCACAGCACAGCACATGCGAGAACGGCCATTCCCAGGAGCCACCAAGGGTGGAACGCGCCGAGCTCCTGCTCAGCGCGGTCGGTGTTGGCCGTGACCATTTCTGCGAAGACCGGGTTCGCCTGGTCGCGCAGTGTCGTGCTTCCGTCAGTGAGGTACTCACTGCCGACCGGGTATCCCTGTCTGTTGTTGTCACGTGCCTGTGTGACCGCATTCGTGTACGCGGAAATCCGTTGGTTGATGACCCTAAGGGCCTCACGGTCCGCCGGTTGGGCCTCAGCCGCATCAGCGACCTGGGCGAGCACGTGGTCGATCGCTTCGTCGTACTCGGCGCGCTGGGAAATCGGTTCGAGTCCACCGGTGAGGAACGCGTTGGTCGCGATAGCGTTGGCCCGGAAGAGCGATGCCTGTGTGTCCTGGATCCGCACCAGCTGCTCGGTGTTGTCGGCGGCGCGGTCGCCGGCCTGCCACGCCAGGAACTGCACCAGGGCGGCGGCCACCCCGAAGATCAGGCAGACCGAGACGGCGACGACCTGCCAGCGGTTGAGCAGCTGGGGGACGTTCTCGGTGGTCGGGCGCGGTTGTGCTGGGCGGGCCGGTGCTGCCGCCGGGGCCGGGGCGGGCACGGCTGCGGGCGCCGTCGTGGGTGCCTGCGTCATGCGTTCTCCTCGGTGGGCTCGGTGGGCTCGGTGGCCGGGGCATCGTCTCCTTGACCCGGCCCGATGTCGACGGCGGGCTCGGGCGGCGGCGCGGGAGTCGGTGGCTCCAGCGCGACGGGGTCGAGGTCGCCGGGCTCGAGCGTGCGCAGCTGCTCCAGCGTCGGCCTGTCGATCTCCCGCAGCCGCCAGGCGTGACGGCCGATCGCCGCCTCCATGACGTTGCGCACGTAGCGGGCGTTGCCGAACGTCGGCCCGCGGGTCACCGTCGCCAGCAGCTGGCGGAGCCGTTCGAGGACGGCGTCGTCGACGTCGTACTCCGCGGCCTGCGCCATCACCTGGAAGATCGCGGCGAGCTCGTCGTCGGTGTAGTCGGCGAAGTCGATGGTGGTGCGGAAGCGGCTCGAGAGGCCGGGGTTCTGGGCGATGAAGACCTCCATCGGCAGCGGGTAGCCGGCGACGATCACGACCAGGTTGTCGCGCTTGTCCTCCATCTCCTTGACCAGGGTGTCGACGGCCTCCTGCCCGTACTGGTCGCCCGCGAGCGAGTACGCCTCGTCGATGAACAGCACGCCACCCTCCGCGGACT
>JALZCZ010000298.1 GCA_030862825.1 Actinomycetota bacterium
ACCCAGAGCGGAGACCCTGCATGCACGTGCCCGACGGCTTCCTGGACGCTCCGACGTCGGTCGCCACCGGGGTTGTCGCCGTCGCCGGCGTAGGTCTCGCTCTCCGCAAGGCGCGCACCGAGCTCGACGACCGCACGGCGCCGATGGCCGGCCTGGTCGCCGCCTTCATCTTCGCCGGCCAGATGATGAACTTCCCGGTGGGCGCCGGCACCAGCGGTCACCTGCTGGGTGGCGCGCTGGCCGCGGTCCTGGTCGGCCCCTGGACCGGCGCGCTCTGCATCAGCGTGGTGCTCCTCGTGCAGTCGCTGTTCATGGCCGACGGCGGTATCACCGCCCTCGGCACCAACATCACCCTGATGTCGCTGGCCGGCTGCTTCATCGGCTACGCCGTCTTCTGCGCGCTCCGCTTCGTGCTGCCGCAGCGGCTGGGCTCGGTGGCGCCGGCGGCCGGGATTGCGGCGCTGGTGTCCGTGCCGCTCGTGGCCGTGGTGTTCACGCTGCTGTTCGCGGTCGGCGGCACCGCGCCGGTGGCGATGGGTGACGTGCTCACCGCGATGCTCAGCTGGCACACACTGATCGGCATCGGCGAGGGCCTGGTGACCGGTCTGGTGGTCGCGGCCGTGGTCGCCTCCCGGCCCGACCTCGTGCACGGCGCGCAGGGTCTCGCCGGGTCCAGCGAGCTCGAGATCCGGAAGGCGGCCGCCTGATGCGAGGGCGAAGGTTCTTCGTCGTCGCGCTCGTCGCCGCCCTGCTCGTGGCGGGTGTCGGCAGCTACTACGCGAGCACCCACCCCGACGGGTTGGAGCTCGTCGCCGACCAGACCGGCTTCCTCGACTCGGCCGAGGAGCCGACGACCTCCGACAGCCCCTTCGCGGACTACGAGACCAAGGGCGTCGACGACGAGCGCCTCGGCGGCGGCATCGCCGGCGTCGCCGGCGTACTGCTGGTCCTGGTGCTCATGGGTGGCATCGCCTACGCCGTCCGCCGGCGCGGGTCCGACGAAGTGCGCTCCTGACGTGGGCGCCGGTCACGGCCACCGGCTGCACTACCACGGCCACAGCGTGGTGCACCGGGCTCCGGCCCACCTGAAGCTGCTGGTGCTGCTGGGCTTCGTCCTCGTCGTCGTGGCCACACCCCGGGAGTGGTACGCCGCCTACGCCGCGTACCTGCTCGTGGTGGTCGCCGTGATCGTGGCCGCGCGGGTGCCGCTGCTCTACGTCGTACGTCGGATGGTGATCGAGGTGCCGTTCCTGGTGTTCGCGGCGCTGATCCCGTTCGTGGCGACCGGGCCGCGCACCGACGTGCTGGGCGTCAGCCTCTCCGAGCCCGGGATGCTGGCGGCCTGGGGTCTGGTCGCCAAGGGCACGATCGGCGTGATGTCGTCGCTGACCCTGGCCGCGACCACCGAGCCCGGTGAGGTGCTGATCGGCCTGCGCCGGCTGCGGATGCCGGAGCTGATCGTGCAGATCATGGGCTTCATGATCCGCTATCTCGACGTGGTCTCCGGCGACCTCGGCCGGATGCTGGTGGCGATGCGGTCCCGCGGCGCCGACCCCCGCTCGCCGCGGCACTGGCCGGCGCTGGCGCGCACGCTCGGGGCGCTCTTCATCCGCTCCTACGAGCGCGGCGAGCGCGTGCACCTGGCGATGCTGTCGCGCGGCTACGACGGGACGGCCCGATGACGCCGGTGCTCGACGTCCACGGCGTCGCCTACGCCTACCCCGATGGCCACCAGGCGTTGTTCGGCGTCGACCTCCACGTCCACGCCGGCGAGCGGGTTGCGCTGCTGGGTCCCAACGGTGCCGGCAAGACCACCCTGGTGCTGCACCTCAACGGCATCCTGCAGGCCGGGGCCGGCACCGTGGAGGTCAGCGGGCTGCGGGTCGAGAAGGCCAACCTCGCCGAGATCCGGCGGCGGGTCGGCATCGTCTTCCAGGACCCGGACGACCAGCTCTTCATGGGCTCGGTGCGCGCCGATGTCGCCTTCGGTCCGACCAACCTCGGGCTCCGCGGTGCCGAGCTGGACGCGAGGGTGATGACCGCGCTCGACATGGTCGGGATGGCCGACTACGTCGACCGGCCGCCGCATCACCTCTCCTACGGCCAGCGGCGGCGGGTCGCGGTGGCCACGGTGCTCGCCATGCAGCCCGAGATCCTGGTGCTCGACGAGCCGTCGTCGAACCTCGACCCGGCATCGCGCCGCGAGCTGGCCGACATCCTCCGCGCCCTGGACGTGACCGTGCTGATGGTGACCCACGACCTGCCCTACGCGCTCGAGCTGTGCCCCCGGTCGGTCGTGCTCAGCGACGGCCAGGTGGTGGCCGACGGGTCGACGTACGACATCCTCACCGACAGCGAGCTGATGGCCGCCCACAGGTTGGAACTCCCGTTCGGGTTCGACCCGGCCGGCGTTGGTAACCTGCACAGGTGAGCCCCGACCCGTCCGCCATCGAGCGTGAGATCGAAGAGACCCGCGAGCGCTTGGCGACCACCATCGACCAGCTGCTCTACCGCTCGCACCCCAAGACCATCATCAGTCGCGAGTCGGCCCAGATGAAGGCGCACTTCGTGGACGTCGAGACGGGGCAGCCGCGCACCGACAACATCCTCAAGGTCGTCGGCGGGGTGGTCGGGGTCATCGCCCTGATGGTCCTCATTCGCAAGGTCGTCTCCTGAAGCCAGCCATGCCCGACAAGACGCCGATCAAGATGCTGCACGACCGCATCCTGTGCGAGCTCGACGAGGACGCGGGCGAGCGCAAGTCGTCGGGCGGCATCGTGATCCCGGCGACCGCGGCGATGGGCGCCCGACGCCTCTCCTGGTCGCGCGTGGTCGCCGTCGGCCCGCACGCCCGCTCGGTGCAGGTCGACGACCGGGTGCTCTTCGACCCCGAGGACAAGGCGGAGATCGAGGTCCACGGCGAGGTCTACGTCGTGATGCGCGAGCGCGACGTCCACGCCGTCGCCGCCGACCGCCTCGGCGACGAGACCGCCGGCCTCTACCTCTGAGGGTCGTAACCGACGTCACACCGGGACGTTGAGTCCCCGTGCCCCGACCCCGTCTGACCGTGCTCGCCGCCTGCCTGTGCCTTCTGCCGCTCGGGAGCGCTGTGCAGCCGAGCCTGGCGGCGAGCCCGCCTCCGTCCGCCGCGCCCGCCGCCGAGCGGGCGACGCCGCCGTACCGGGCCACGATCCGGATCACGGAGCACGGCATCCCGCACATCACCGCCGACGACTTCGGGTCGCTGGGCTACGGCAGCGGCTACGCCGCCGCTTCGGCGTCGATCTGCACCCTGGCCGACACCGTGATCACGGCCCGCGGCGAGCGCAGCCGCTGGTTCGGGCCGAACGCGCGTTACGACGACCAGGTCACGCTCGAGGCCTCCAACCTGCAGGTCGACGCGTTCGTCACCGACCTCCACAACCGCCGCGTGGTCGAGAAGCTGCTGGCCTCGACGGCAGGACCCGGCCGGCAGGCACGACAGCTCGTGCGCGGCTACGTGGCGGGCATCAACAGGTGGGTGCGCTCCAACAAGGTGACCGACCCGGCGTGCAAGGGCGAGAAGTACCTCGACAAGCAGGCCACCGAGCTCGATCTCTGGTACGCCGTCTACCTGGCCAACCTGCTGGCCAGCGGCGGGGTGTTCCTCAAGGAGATCGTCACCGCGTCGCCGCCCAGCCTGACCGACCCCGGCCTGCCGAACCCCCCGCTGAAGGCCGCCGACGTCGACAAGGCCGCCCTGCTGAAGGCGCTCGGGCGCGACCCGGAGACGCCGTTCGGCTCCAACGCGACCGCGATCGGTGGCGCCGCGTCGTCGACCGGCAAGGGAATGCTGCTGGGCAACCCGCACTTCCCGTGGCGCGGCCGCTACCACTTCACCCAGCAGCACCTGACCATCCCGGGCACGTACAACGTGGCCGGCGCGTCCCTGGTCGGGTCGCCCGTGGTCAACATCGGGTGGAACGACAACGTGGCCTGGAGCCACACCGTGTCGACGGCGTACCGCTTCACGCCGTACGAGTACCTGACCGCCGGCCCCGGCACGAGCTACCTCTCGGCGTCGGGTCTGAAGGAGGCCGAGCGACGGATCGTGCAGGTCGAGGTGAAGCGGCCCGACGGGTCGATCGGCACGGTCACCGAGGACCTCTACCGCACTCCACAGGGCTACGTCGTCGACTCCCCGAGTCAGCTGATGTCGTGGAGCCCGATCAGCTTCTGGGCGATCCGCGACGCCAACGCCGAGCAGCTGCGCACGATCGACAGCTTCCTCGACATGGGCAAGGCGACCGGCGTCCGAGACCTTCTCCGCCGGCAGGACGCAGGAGGCGGCATCCCGTGGGTCAACACCACGGCGGCCGACCGCGCAGGCAACGTCCTGTATGCCGACCACTCGGTGGTGCCGAACGTCTCGAACGCGCTCGCCAGCCGATGCATGACGGTCGTCGGCCGGCTGCTCAACCAGGTGGCCGGGCTACCGGGGCTCAACGGCAACCTGGCCGACGGTCCCTGCGCCTGGGGGAGCGACGCCGACGCCCAGCGGCCCGGCATCTTCGGACCGAAGAACCTGCCCGACGTCGTCCGCCGCGACTGGGTGATGAACGCCAACGACTCCTACTGGCTGCCGCACCCCGAGACCCGGCTGGAGGGCTTCGCGAACATCATCGGCTGCGAACGGTGCGTGCGCACCATGCGCACCAAGATGGTGATGGAGTACGTCATCGACCGGCTTGCGTCACACAAGTTGGAGACACCGGCGAGCCTGCGCCAGCACGAGCACGCCAACCGGATGCGGACCGCCGAGGTGATGCGCGAGAACGGCGACCTCGACACGGTCTGCCAGGCCACCGGCGAGACCGCCGCCTGTGCCGTGCTGAAGGAGTGGGACGGTCGCTCCCGGCGTACGTCGGTCGGCACGCACATCTTCGAGGAGTTCATCGAGCGGCTGCCCGACAACCCGTGGCGGGTGCCCTTCTCGGCGGCCGACCCGCTGCACACCCCGCGCGGACTCGACACCGACAACCAGGCGGTGGTCCAGGCCATGGCCGAGGGCATCGCGTCGCTGCGTCGGCGCACGATCCCGTTCGACGCGCCCTGGGGCTCGCTACAGGTGGCGGGCGACCGCGGAGCGCCCCCGATCGGGCTCGGCGGCGGGACCGGAGACGCCGCCGGCAACGCCAACGCGCTGGCCTCGCGCAACCCGATCGCGAGCGCCGGCATGTACCGGCCGATCACCTACGGTTCGTCGCACATCCAGTCGATCGCGTTCCAGAAGGGCGGGCGGGTCAACGCCCGGACCATCCTGACCTACGGGCAGGACGAGGATCCGACCTCGCCGTGGTCGAGCGACCAGACCCGGCTGTTCGGCGCCGGCAAGTGGGTCCACTTCGCGTGGACGCCGGCGGAGATCCGGAAGGACCTGGTGCGAGTCATCCGACTCGGTCAGGGGTAGGGCTGGGGCCCGGGCCGCTCGCACCGGGCACGTAGGCGAGCTCGGCGTTGTCGGCGTCGGCGAGACGGCCGCCCGTGGCCTGCTGGTGGATGTCGGGGATCAGGGTCGCGATCCCGGCCGCCAGCAGCATGCAGCAGCCCAGGACCACGAAGCCGACGGTGTAGCCGCTCTCGACCGGGAAGCCGGTCGGTCCGTGCTTCGCGGTCACGATCCCGGCCATCACCGCCGCCCCGACCGAGCCGCCGATGGTGCGGATGTTGGCGTTCATGCCGCTGGCGACGCCGGTCTGCTCGGGCGGCACCGAGGCGATCACCACCCCCGCAAGGCTGGAGAAGACCAGGCCGGAGCCGATGCCCTGTGCGGTCGTCGACAGGTAGAGCTGCCACGTCGAGTCGTGCCAGGCGGCGATCGTGAAGAACGTCAGCGACATGATCAGCGCCGCGGCCATGATCAGTAAGCGGGCGCCGAACCGCCGGATCAGTGGGGCGACGGTGAAGCCGACCACGAAGCTCATCGCCGCCGACGGGAGCAACAGCCAGCCCGACTCCGAGATCGACGCCCCGAAGCCGTAGCCCGCAGCCTCCGGTGTCTGCAGGAACTGGGGCAGGAACCCGAACGCCGCGAACATGCCGAAGCCGACCAGGCCGGCCACCGCGTTCGTCGTCCAGATCCCGCGCAGGCGCATCATGTCCATGTCGATCATCGGCACCGGCACCCGTCGCTCCACGGTGACCCACGCGGCCGTGCCGAGGACCGCCGCCGCGAAGAGGCTCAGGACGCGGGGAGAGGTCCAGCCCCACTCGTTGCCCTCGCTGAGCGCCAGCAGCAGGGCGACCAGCCAGACCGCGAGCAGCACCGCAGGCACCAGGGGCAGCCGGGCCGGCGTACGGACCGGTGACGCGGGGATGAAGACGAGAGCGGCGGTGGCGGCCAACGCCGTGGCCGCCATCGGCAGCAGGAAGAGGCCCCGGTAGCCCGTCACGTCGACGATCGGGCCGGCGAGCACGATGCCGAAGGCGAAGCCGACGGCGGTCAGCGACGCGAGCACGCTCAACGCCCTGGTCACCTCGTCCTCGAACTCGTCGCGGGCGATGCCGAAGGCCAGCGGCAGCACGCCACCGCCGGCGCCCTGGACCACGCGCGCGGCGATCAGCCAGCCGATGCTGGGCGCCAGCGCCGCCAACAGCGAACCCACCGCGAGGGCGACCAGGCAGACGACCAGCATCCGGGTCTTGCCGACGACGTCTCCGATCCGCCCGAGCAGGGGGGTGGCGATCGAGGCGCTCAGGAGGTACGCCGTCAACACCCAGGTGACCGTGGCCTGGTCGGTCGCGAACTCGCGCTCGATCGTGGTCAGCACCGGCACGATCAGTGACTGCAGCAGCGAGAACGACGACACCGACACCGCCAGCACGGCGAAGGTCAGGCGGCGCCGGCCGGCGTGGGCGGTGGGCACGAGGCGAAGTCTCTCCTTCGGGAAATGGTTGCGAGTGGCAACCAGTTTTCGAATTGTATCGGCTCACCTCACGGCGGGGGCGCTCGGGACCAGCCGATCCGTGCACGCCGCACTCCCCACCATCCTGGCCGACCTCGCCATCGGGCAGAGCGCGTTGCAACGATCGCGATGTCGAGCACGACCATGAACTGCGCGGCGCACGAGCAGGAGGATCATCCCGGGGACGGTGCGTGCCTCGCCGGCCACGGACGACTCAGTCATCCAGGCTCCCCATGGTGAGGTTGACGGTCGTCCCCGTCACCCCGCTCGCCCTGTCGGACGCCACGAAGGCCGCCACGTCGGCCAGCTCGGTGAGCGTCATCAGCCGGCGCGGGTGGGTCCTGCTCGCGAGCAGCTCCTGCCACTGGTCCCAGGTCATGCCCGACGCCTGGGCGCGGGGCTCGTAGGCGTCCTTGATCGTGCGCGTCTCGGGCATGCCCTGTGGTCGCAGGCCGACCACGCGGATGCCCTCAGGGGCGAGCTCGGCGGAGAGACTGCGGGTCAGCGACTCCTTGAGCGCCTGCGCCGGACCGTAGCCGCCGACGAGTGGAAGACCCGTCCGCGAGTGGAGTGCGGTGACGGTCATAATCACCCCGGACCCGTTCGGGATCATGTGCCTCGCGGCCAGCCGCGCGGTCAGGAAGTACGACGTCGCGTACGCCGTGATCGGAAGGGAGAACTGGTCGAGGTCCAGCTCGATCAGGGGCACGCCCACGATCTTCGCGTTCGGGATGCCGACGGCGTCGAACGAGATGTCGACCCGGCCGGCCCGGCCGACGACGTACTGCAGGTGCTGCTCGACAGCCTGCTCGTCGAGGGCGTCGATCGTCGCTGCCTCGGCGGTTCCGCCCGCAGTGACGATGTCGTCAGCGACCGCGTCGACTGCTGCCCGGCTGCGCCCCGTGACGAAGACGCGCGCACCCTCGCCGGCGAACGCACGGGCGACGGCACCGCCGATCCCGCCCCCCGCGCCGTAGACCACTGCGACCTTGTCCTTCAGCATCATCGCTGCTTCCCATCTCTCGGTGTCATGGAGCCGTGATGATGGAGACACCGCGACGTGGGGAAGATGGGCGCGCGGTGACCGCCCACCTCGCCCCGCAGCCGGTGTCGGTACAGGGGGACGGGACCATGGCAGGAGATGAGGCGACGGTGGCAGCGACGACAGCAGAGCTGATGTCCAGGGCTCGGGCCGGTGACGGCAGCGCGTTCCGGGAGCTCACCGAGCCGTACCACCGGGAGCTGCAGGTGCACTGCTACCGGATGCTCGGCTCCTTCCAGGACGCGGAGGACGCCCTCCAGGAGACGCTGCTCTCCGCCTGGCAGAGCCTGGGCGGGTTCGAAGGCCGCGCCTCGCTGCGCACCTGGCTCTACCGGGTCGCCACGACCCGCTGCCTCAATGCGCGTCGCGCGGCCAGCCGCCGCCCGGCCAAGGAGTGGAACGTGCCCGACGTGAACCCGCCCGAGCCCACCCGCTACGGCGACGTCGTCTGGCTGGAGCCCTTTCCCGACACCCTGCTCCAGGGTGCGGTCGACACTCCGCTGGGTCCGGACGCCCGTTACGAGCAGACCGAAGCCATGTCCTTGGCCTTCGTGACGGCCCTCCAGGTGCTGCCGCCCCGCCAGGTTGCCGTCCTCATCCTGCGCGACGTCCTCGGACTCCGCGCCAACGAGGTCGCCGAGATGCTGGGGACGAGCCTCGACTCGGTCAACAGCGCCCTCAAGCGGGCCCGCGCCGGGTTGCAACGCCACCGCTCATCGGCCGGCGACGCCGATCCAGCGACGCCCGGCTCAACCGAGGAGGACGCCCTGGTGGCGAAGTTCGTCCGCGCCTACCAGGCCGCCGACCTCGACGCGGTGGTGGTCCTGCTGACCGACGACGTCTTCGTCTCGATGCCACCGATGCCCTTCGAGTACGAGGGCCGCGACGCCGTCGCCCGCTTCTGTGCGAGCATCTTCGGCTCGGGTCGCAGGTTCGACCTCGTACCGACGCGAGCCAACGGCCAGCCGGCGTTCGGCGCCTACCTTCGCGCCGCCCATGGCATCGCGCACGGGGTCGGCCTCATCGTCCTCACGCTCTCCGGTGACCGGATCTGCGCCATGACCCGCTTCGAGAGCACCGTGCTGCCGTGGTTCGGGATGCCGCGATCGCTGCCAGCGAGACCCGACGGTGATGTCGGCAAGCGTCAGGGCTGACCTGGTGATCCGGAAGCGTCCACGTCGGCCGGGACGGCTCCGGTCGGGAGGGCCTCCTGGGGCAGCCTGCGAGGCCGACCGCTGAGTCGCGTCTGCTGTGGGCTGCAGCCGGTGCGGTGTAGATGGTGAGGTGGAGGCCCGGCGCGGAGGAGATCGCCATCGACCTGAAGCCGAGATCGAGCTGACCGTCCACCAGTGAGGAGCAGGTGGCCTGAACCGCCGGCCTCAGGCGGCACGGCCGAGCTTGAGCGCGGCGGCGATGTCCACCGCGCGCCGGGCCTGGTAGCGGGCGGCTTCCAGGGCGACGTCGTCGGGCGGACCGCCCCCGGCCACGTGCGACGTGCCGTAGGGGTTGCCGGACCGGAACTGGATGGGATCGGTGTAGCCGGGCGGCACGATGATGCCGCCCCAGTGGTGGAAGACGTGGCTCAGCGCGAGCAGCGTCGCCTCCTGACCACCGTGCGCGGTCTGGGACGCGGTGAATGCCGTGCACACCTTGTCGGCGAGCCGGCCCTGTTGCCACAGCGGCCCGGTGGTGTCGATGAACGCCTTCAGCTGGCTGGACGGCGTGCCGAACCGAGTGGGGGTCCCGAAGACGACCACGTCGGCCCAGGCCAGGTCGTCGAGAGAGGCCTCGGGTACGTCGGCGGCCTCGCGCAGATGCTCACACCACGCAGGGTTGGCGTCGATCGCGCTCGCGGGGGCGAGCTCACGAACCCTGCGCATCCGCACCTCCGCGCCGGCCTTCTCGGCGCCCTCGGCTGCGGCTTCGGCCAAGGCGTGCACCGTGCCGGTGGCGCTGTAGTAGATGACGGCGGCATTCACTGGTTCCATCCTCGGTTTCCCTTCCAGGCGGGCTTTCGTACACCAGTACGACGACGGCGCGCCCCGGAATGTGAGGTGCGGCCTCGCGCCGCAGCTCACGCGCCGCCTCCGCGACCGGTCACGCAGCAGCCCGTTCGCCGACGCAGTTCCCCGCCGGACGGCGCCACTGTGACCGCGGCTCACCGCGAGGGACGACGGCGTGTTCGCAGACGCGTGCCCGCCGAGGCGGCGATCGATGCCCGACTGTGAAGCTCGCTACTCGTCTCCGGTCAGGTTGAAAGCGCGCAGTCGTCGGCCGGTGAGCCAGGTCCCGAGCACGATGACGGCCGCCATAGCGGTGGCGGCGTACACGGGGCTGAGCACGACGAGATCGACGTCGGCCAGCGGTTCGACAAGACCCGCGGCCCACTGGGTGACGCTCAACCATCGGACGCCGGCCAAGAGGTTGCCGAGCAGGCTCTCCCAGACCAGCAGGTAGATCAGGCCGATCACGACGGCGTGCCGGTTCATCACCGACAGCAGCGCGAACACCGCGCAGTAGGCGATGCCGCCGGTCAGCGCGCCGAGGGCGAATCCGACGGCGAAGCCCGCGTGGTCGGGGAGCAGGATCAGACCGGCGATCAGCACGGGGACGGCGGCGAACACGAGCACGCAGGTCGCCGCGACGACCAGCTTGCTGATCACGATGCTGTGGCGGGAGATCGGTTTCGCAAGGAGGTAGGAGATCGACCCGTCGTCGATCTCCGGCGCGAGCAGGCCCGTGGTCGCGAGGAGGGCGACCAGCGGCACGATCACGATCAGGCCGAGGCCCTCCAGAGTGTCGCGGGCCGGGCCGGCATCCGCGCCGACGAGCACCCGCACGAGCACTGCGAGCCCGACGAGCACCACGGGCAGCGCGAAGAGCAGGATCCCGCGGCGTCGGCCGAAAATGCTTCGGACCCCGAGTCGGACGATGGTGCGGGAGATCATGCCGACACCAGGTAGGCGAAGACGCTCTCCAGGGACTCGTCGGTCGGCGTGACCTCGAGCAGCCGAATACCGTGGTCGCGCGCCAGCCGCGGAAGCACCTCGCTGAACCGGCCGAAGTCCGACGCCTCGACCTCGATCCCGCCTTCCGACCTGAGCCGGGCACCGCGGACCGACTTGTCGGCAAGCAGTGCCGCGGCGATCGTCCGGTCGTCGGAGGTGCGGAGCACGAACCGGTTGGGCCGGTCGGTCATCAGCCGTCGGATGGCGCCGAAGTCGCCGGAGGCGGCGTGCCTTCCGGCGACCACCACTTCGATCTGACGGGCCACCTGCTCGACCTCCTCGAGGATGTGCGAGCTGAACAGGACCGTGCGGTCCTCAGCGCCCATCCGGCGCAGCAGCTCCATCAGGTGCATCCGCTGCCGCGGGTCCATCCCGTTGA
Organism: Actinomycetota bacterium; assembly: GCA_030862825.1. GTDB lineage: Bacteria > Actinomycetota > Actinomycetes > Propionibacteriales > Nocardioidaceae > Nocardioides. The sequence continues at coordinate 11,374 of JALZCZ010000298.1, forward strand.
AGGGTTCGTCCAGAAGCAGCACGGCCGGGTCGTGCACCAGCGACGACGCCATCTTGATCCGCTGTCGCATCCCTTTCGAGTACGTCGAGATCGTGCGGTCCTGCGCGTCACTCATCTCGACCAGCGCGATCGACGCCGCTGCCGCCGCGCCCGGCTCCGGGAGCCCGTGCAGCTCGGCGTTGGCGACCACGAACTGGCGCCCGGTCAAGTAGTCGAACAGCGCCTCGCGCTCGGGGACCAGCCCGATCTTCCGGTAGATCGACTCGTTGCGCCACAGCGGCTCACCGTCGAGGGTGACCGTGCCCGTCGAAGGGGCCAGAAACCCCGACATCATCGCGATCAGGGTCGACTTGCCGGCGCCGTTGGGGCCCAGCAGCCCGGTCACTCCCGGCTCGATCGTCATCGAGACGTCGTTGACGGCGACGACGTTGCGGTACCACCGCGACACGTGGTCCAGCCGAATGGTGCTCATGTCGTCACCCGCCGGTAGCGCGCCAGCATCGCGCCGACCGAGCCGAGGAGGGTGAGCGCCGTGGCGAGCACGTAGAGGACACCCATGCCGTCGGTGGTGGGTGGTGTCGGCGTCGCTTCCGGTGAGTCGAACAGGTAGACCTGCAGCCCGTTGACCAGCGTGTACGGCGAGAACAGGCCGGCCACCTCACCGAGAGCGTTGCTGTCGACCTCCTCGGCGATCCCCTGGATGGTGGCCACCACCGTGTAGCTGACGAGCAGCACGACGATGACGGCCGCGACGGCCAGGCCGCGGCGAACCGTGAGCGCCGAGATCAGCGCCGCCAGGGCCGACACGCACGCCGCCAGGATGAACGCGCCGACGAGGGCCGCCAGGAACCGACCGGTCTCGCGGCCGGGCGGCAGATCAGCGAGCAGCCCGCCGACGTACATCACCAGGAGTGGTGTGCCGATCAGCACGAACGTTGCCGTGGTCAGCGACGCCAGCCTCATCAGCACGTACGTCGTGCGCCGCATCGGGCGGGCCAGATACAGCGTGATCGTGCGGAACCGGAGGTCGCGGGAGAGCAGCGCGGCGGCTTGGGCGGCGACGAAGACGGAGATCAGCAGCTGCGTCGTGAGCGGGTAGGTGGAGTAGGCCACGAGGTGCTGGTCGAGGTCGAGGATCCTGCGGGCCTGCACCAGGACACCGACCAGGATCAGGGCGGGGAGCAGCATCAGGCCGAGCAGGATCATGGGCAGCACCTTCGACCGCCCCGACCGGCCGAGGCCGTAGGTGTTGCGCAGCCCGGTCACGTAGAACGCCCAGCCGACCGCGCGTCCTTCCAGGCGAGGCCCGGCGTAGGGCCGGTAGCCGAGGTCATGGATGACCGCGGTGGACCCTGCGCTGATCGGAGCCGGAGCGTCAGACGGGTTGGACACTGCCCGCACCACCTTCGCGGAAGACGTCCTCGATGCGGTGGTGCCGCTCCTGCATCCGGACCAGGCCTAGCCCGAGGTCGACGGTGAGGTCGCGGACCACGTCACGCGTGGTCTCGTCACGGATCTCGACCTCGATCAGGCGACCGTCGGTCGGTCGGGCGGCCAACCCGGCGTCGACCAGGGCCTGCCCGAGCAGCAGGTCGGCCTCGGGGCGTCCCTGGACCTCGACCAGCAGGTTGCCGGTGCGGTGCAGGAAGTCGCGCGTGGACGAGGAGCGGAGCAGTCGACCGCCGTCGAGCACGACGACGTGGTCGCTCACCCGTTCAAGCTCGCCGAGCAGATGGGAGGTGACCAGGACCGCGATGCCGAACTCGGCGCCGATCCGGCGTACCAGCGCCAGCATGTCGTCGCGCGACGACGGGTCGAGTCCGTTGGTCGGCTCGTCCAGCAGCACAAGTCGCGGGTCGTGCACGAGCGCCTGCGCCAGCTTGGCTCGCTGTTTCATCCCGGTGGAGTAGCCGCCCATCGGGCGATACCTCTCCTCGGCGAGACCGACGTGGCGCAGCACGTCGGAGGCGCGTTCGCGCGCGGCGGAGTAGGGCAGCCCCGACATCTGCCCCATGTGCACGACGAGGTCGCTCGCTGACACGTCGGCGGGCAGGCAGTCGTGCTCCGGCATGTAGCCCACCAGCGAGCGGATCCGGCCGCCCTCGGTCGCGACGTCGTATCCCAGCACGTGCGCGGTCCCGCTGGTGGCCGGGACCAGCCCGAGCAGGAGCTTGATCAGCGTCGACTTGCCGGCCCCGTTGGCTCCGACCAGCCCGGTGACTCCCTCCCCGACACTGACGTCGAGCTGGTCGAGCGCGGTCACCCGCGGGTAGCGCTTCGTCAGCCCGGCGGTTTCGATGACCACCACGTCAACGTAGCCGTTGGAGGGTGAGTTGACTCGGCCGTTCACCCAGCCAGTCCGGATCAGTCCGCGGTCCCGCGGTCCCGCCCTCGAGCCAGCCGCGCAGAGATCGCCGTCGGACGGCACCCAGAGAGGGCCGCACCGCCGCCGGCAAGACCACGCCACCGAGAGCGTCGACTGGGTGCACTCCTACGTGAGTGCAGACGACGGATGACCTTCTGCGTCCACGACGCCCCCCGGGCCCGAAGCTGTTCGGAAGGTGGCCGAGCGCAACGGACTGCCCGTCGATCGGGTCACCGAGGTCCACGTGCTCGACCCGAACCTGCACGGGGGATGAGCTCGTCCGGGCTGTTCCTCTGGCATGGGCGCCGGGTCAACGGGGTAGCGGAGTGGTCAGGGAGGTGACGTCATGGCGCGCTCGATCTGGACCGGTTCACTGTCGTTCGGACTGGTCAACGTGCCCGTGGGCCTGTACTCGGCGACCCAGGAGCACGAGGTCCGGTTCCACCAGTTCCAGAAGGGCACGTCAGCGCGGATCCGCAACCAGCGCGTGAATGAGGACACCGGCGACGAGGTCGACTACGACGACATCGTCAAGGGTGCTGAGGTCGGCGACGGTGAGTACGTCATGCTCACCCCCGAAGAGCTCGAGTCGGTGGAGCCCGGCAAGAGCCGCACCATCGACATCACCGACTTCGTCGACGCGACCGAGATCGACCCGGTCCACTACCAGAAGTCCTACTACCTCGCACCCAAGGACAAGACCGGCGAGAAGGCCTACGCGCTGCTGGTCCGAGCCATGGAGAAGGCCGAACGAATCGGTGTGGCGACGTTCGTGATGCGCAACAAGCAGTACCTCGCCGCGATCCGCCCGCAGGAGGACATCCTCGTCCTGGAGACCATGTTCTTCGCCGACGAGATCCGCGATCCCGTCAAGGAGATCGACCAGCTGCCCGCCAAGCCGTCGCTGAAGAAGAAGGACGTCGACATGGCGGTCGACCTGATCACCGCCATGACCACCAGCTGGGACCCCACGAACTACCGCGACACCTACACCGAACGCGTCGAACAGCTGGTCAAGGCGAAGAAGAACGACAGGGAGATCGTCACCCATGACGAGGAAGAGCCCTCCCGCAAGGTCGTCGACCTGATGCAGGCACTCCAGGCGTCCTTGGACGACGCCAAGGGCCACAAGCCCGGCAACCGTCACGGACAGGCCACGCTCGAGACGCGCAAGCGCGACGCGGGTGACCTCGACGCCTCGGATCTCACCAAGAGCGAGCTTTCCGAACTCGCGAGGAAGCTCCAGATCGAGGGACGTTCGAAGATGAGCCGAGAACAGCTGGTCAAGGCTGTTGCCAAGGCGCAGGTCGCCGGTCAGAGGGCGAGCTGACCTCGATTTTGAGGCGCTGCTGACGGCCCCGAGTGCATCCGCAGGCTGTGGGTACCACCTTGAGATCTCAGAACGGAAGGAGACCGACCATGAGCACGATCGAGAAGTCGATCCACGTGGAGGTGCCTGTCCAGCAGGCCTACAACCAGTGGACCCAGTTCGAGACCTTTCCCCAGTTCATGGAGGGGGTGGAGTCCGTGACCCAGGTGGACGACAGGCACCTGCACTGGAAGGCGGAGATCGCGGGCGTCAGCCGGGAGTGGGACGCCGAGATCGTCGACCAGACCCCTGACGAGCGGATCACCTGGCGTTCGATCGAAGGCACGAAGAACGATGGAACGGTGTCGTTCGCCCCGGACAAGCCGATCGGCACCCGGGTGACGCTGCGGCTGGACTACGAGCCCGAAGGCGCCGTGGAGAAGGTTGGCGACGTGCTCGACATCGTGGAGCGACGCTCGCAGAAGGACCTCGAACGCTTCAAGGACTTCATCGAGTCCCGGGGCGCCGAGACCGGCGCCTGGCGGGGCGAGGTGAAGCCGGGCGGCGAGACGCGGTCGGACCCGACGGAGCCGTGACCACCGCCTAGACGGCTCCAGTGAGCGGCAACGAGTGCACAGTGATGGTCAGTGCCACGTAGTGAGCGGCGAAGGCCAGCACGGTCAAGGCATGGAAGACCTCGTGGAAGCCGAACCAACGGGGCAGCGGGTCGGGGCGTCGGAGCGCGTAGACGACAGCGCCGGCGACGTAGAGCGCTGCTGCTGTCCCGAGCATGACCATCACGTCCGGTCGGGCCTGCGCGGTGATGTCCCGCACGAAGAAGACCACGAGCAGGCCAAGCCCGATGTAGAGGGAGACATGCCCCCACCGTGGCGCGTCGGTCCAGGAGATCCGCACCCAGGTTCCGACTGCCGCGCCGGTCCAGATCACCGTGACCATGATCCGCTGACCCTGTCCGTCGAGCAGGAGGAGCGCGATCGACGTGTAGCAGCCCGCGATGACCAGGAAGATGCTGGCATGGTCGAGCCGGGTGATCACCCACAACGCCTGTGGCGACCATCGGCCTCGATGCATCATGGCCGACACGCTGAAGTTGAGGAACGTGCACCCGACGAACACGATCGTCGCGTTTCTCGCGGAACCGGTTGGTGCGAGCGCCACGAGCGGTACGCCGGCCGCCAGCGCCACCGGGGCTGCTACGGCATGGAACCACCCGCGCAGCCGGGGCTTCACGTCCCCCACCAGATCGAGCGCACGCTCGGTGACCGTCTCCGCCACGGTGCCGGCCGTCTGCCCCATCTCCCTGTGGTACCCGAAGTTACAGTGAACTACGCAGGGACGGCTCGCGCCGCGATGGGATCACGAGAGTAGCCCGTTTGGGTCATGCGGGCGATGGTCATCGGTGGCTAGAGTCCAGGTCGGACGATATCTATCGGCGACGTGGGACCTTGACCGGTCCCGTCGGGCTGGCGTCGCGGGAGCGGGCCCACCGTGAAGGTTTTGGTCGTGACTGACATCCGTCTGTATCGAGACGGAGCCGCGGAGTCGCTGCGTCGCCTCGCCGGCGTCGAGCACGTGGGGACCGCCGCGAGTGGAGGCGCCGCAGTGGTCGCGGCTCGTCGCGATGACTGCGACATCGTGTTGTTGGACATGTCCATGCCCGGCAGCCAGGAGACCGCACGCGCGCTGGTGACGGCCCGGTCCCACCTCAAGGTGGTCGCGCTCGGCGCGCAGGAGAACGGCCCCCAGGTCGTCGCGTGCGCCGAGGCGGGGGTCACCGGCTACGTCTCGCGTGAGGCCAGCCTCGAGGAGCTGGGCGAGGTGCTGCGGGCGACGATGCGTGGTGAGGCGTGCTGTTCGGGAACGGTCGCGGCCGGTCTGATCCGACACATCGCGCTGCAGGCCAAGAGCCGTCGTTCGGGCGAGCACCGGCAGCTGACGCGGCGTGAACAGGAGGTTCTCCGGCTGCTCGAGGGCGGGCTCAGCAACAAGGAGATCGCCCGCGCCCTCGATCTCCAGCTCAGCACCGTGAAGAACCACGTGCACAACCTGCTCGCCAAGTTCGGGGCCTCGGGCAGGGCAGAGGTCCTCGGCGTGCTCGCCAGCCACCACTCCGCCGACGTGCTGGCCGCCGGGACCGACTCCAGCTCCTGAAGGACGCCAGCGGCGACTCGTCTCCGCAAGGGGATCCAGACCCGGGGCCCAGACCCCGCGGACCCGGCGGCTCGGCGCGCCGACGGGCGGGGGATCCAGTACCTGCCGACATCGTCGGGCCGAGGCGCCGTATGCCGGGCGAACGGGTCTGGGCCCGGGTCCCAACCTGCACCCCGGGGCTGATTGTGCGGCCGTTGCCGACGAGCGCCTACTGGTCCGCGACGGTCGGCTCCTGCCGACCCTGGAGGTGGTCGGCTTGCGCGTCGCACTCGTTGGTTGCAGTGGCCTTCTGGGTGACATCATCGGCCAGGCGGTCGCCGACGACCCCGGGCTCGAGGTGGTGGCGGAGATCGGGTCGGCCGAGTTCGTGGCCGCCGGCCTCGGTTCCGTCGAAGCGGACATCGTGCTGTGGAACCGCGCGGACGAGTCCCGGCTGTGGACCTGGCTCAAGGCGGCAGCCGGGCGCGGGCCTCGCGTCCTGGCGACGCTCGGTGACGGACGGGACGCGTCCCTCTGGGAGCTGACGCCTCGTCGTACCGAGCTCGGTGACCTGTCGCCGACGAGCCTGTGCGAGGCGCTTCGCGGGTCGGCCCCTGAGGGGCACCCATGATCACCGCGATCCGCGCGGCCAGCCGGACCATCGCTGACTTCCTGCAGGCCGAGTTCGAGGCGGATCCCGACCTCGGCGCCTCCTTCGCCACCGCCGGCGCGATGCGCGTCTACCTCAACACACCTGCCCAGATGATCGGCACCAAGACAGGTCTCTCGGTATGGCTCTACCGGGTGACCCGCGACGAGTCGACGCTCAACCGGCCACCCGAGCGGATCAGCCCGACGCGGCTCAAGCCGGCACCGCTCCCGGTGCGGTTGCACTACCTGGTCGCCCCGATCGGGGCGACCACGACCGCGGACGCGCCCGAGACCGAGCAGGTCATCCTCGGCAAGGCGCTGCAGGCGCTCAACGACCGCCCGCAGCTGATGGGGGCCGACCTCAAGGACGACTTCACGGGCACGCGGACCGTGGTCACCTGCCGCTTCGAGGCCCTCACGATCGACGAGCTCGCCCGGATCTGGGATGCCCTGGATGCGTCGTACCGCACCTCGGTGTCCTTCGAGGTCACCGTGGTCGACATCGAGGCGCCGGTCCGCACCCAGACCGGCCCGCCGGTCCGGGTCCCGCTCCTCGAGCCCGCGATCATCGTGGGGGACGAGTCCTGATGACGCGGACCACCGTGCATGCCAACGACCGGCTCTACGCCGTCAACACCTTGGAGCCGCGGACGCCGGGAGACGTGTTCCAGGCGGTCCTGGTCGCCCGTCTGGTCGACGGCGTCACCGGCGCCGCGGTGACGCGGCAACGAGCAGTGACGACGTACGACGGGCTGCGGGCGCGGTCGGCGAGCGACGGCTACGTCGGACTGGTCGGCACGCCCAGCCGGGCGCTGCCCGGCCTGGCAGGCCAGCCGGTCCCGGTCGAGGTTGCCTTCGAGGCCCCTGGCTTCGCGACCCGGCGGGAGACGGTCCAGCTGGCCGCCCAGCCGACGTTCCCGACGACCTTTCTCGCACACGACCTGGGCGTGCTGGCCATGCACCGGACGCCGACGCAGATCGAGGCCTCGGCGTACGAGCTCGACCCGATGAGTCGGCCGCAGCCGCTGGCCGCCGCCGACGTGACCGTTTCGGGTTGGTGGCCGGGCATCGACCAGCTCGACAGCACGGCGGCCACGGGCCCACTCGTGGCGACCACGGCCGGACTGAGCGCGTCGCGGCCCAGCGGAGCGACGCTCGACCTGCCGGCCGTGGTGCCGGTGGCGGAGCCCGACCGCCTGCTGCTGAGGTCCGCCGGAGGTGTCTCCGGGCTGTCGGTCAGCAACCGAGGCGGTCTGGCTGTCGGCGACCTGGTCGCCGTCGATCTGGGGACCGAGCGGGCAGAGCTGGTCGCCGTGGTCGGGATCGACGCGGCCGCCGACCCGGTCTCCCCGGCCGAGCTGGAGCTGGCCTTTGCGCTGGAGCACACGCATGCCTCCGGAACCCGCGTCCACCGCGTGCCCGCACCCCCCGCTGCGGCCACCGTCGCGATGCTGGTGGCGGAGGCGCTCGGGGGAGACCACACCCTTCAGCTCGACACCCTGGCCGGCCTGGCCGCCGGTCAGGTGGTGCGCATCAGCGGTGGCACGGCCGCACCGGAGTACCGCGCCATCGATCTCTACCGCATCACCACCGACGCCGACGGCTTCGGACGGTTCCCGCCGTGCACCGGCCTCGCTGCCGTCGAGGTCACCGCCGTCTTCGGGCCGCTGGACGCCACGGCCCGGGTCACCCTCACGCAGCCCACAGCAGTACGCCGACTGGACCTGACGCTCCGGTGAGCGTCGTGAACAACGGAGGATCAGATGCCTGAGTACCTAGCACCCGGTGTGTACGTCGAAGAGGTCGATACCGGGGCCAAGCCGATCGAAGGCGTCAGCACGAGCACCTGCGGCATGGTGGGCGTGGCCGAGCGCGGGCCCGTCGACGTACCGGTGCTGGTCACGAGCGTCGGTGACTACAGCCGCTGGTTCGGCGGCAGGCTCCGGCGCGGCGACGACTACGGCGACCACTGCTACCTGCCTCATGCGGTCGAGGGATTCTTCACCAACGGCGGCAAACGCGTGTACGTCGTCCGCACGATCGACGCCGCCGCCTCGCGTGCGTCCGCCTCGCTGTTCGACCGTGGTGACCCGGCGTCCGAGACGACCACTCTGCTGCGGTCTGCGGGAGAGGGGACCGGCTCTGCCGCCGGGCCACCCGACCTGATCGTGCTGCCGACCGGACTCGGCGTCGGAGACTGGGTGCGGATCGGCGAGGGGAGCACAGCCGAGTACCGCGAGGTTGACGCCGCCAGCGCTCCGGACACGAAGTTCACCGTCGCGCTCGACCTGCCGCTCACCCGGTCTCACAGGGCGGGGGACAGCGCCAGGGAGTACGCGCACGCGACCACCGACACCTACACGACGCTCGAGGACCTCGCCCCCGGGGATGTCTCGGTCGTCGTGCAGGCGGCGCACGCCCGGATCGCCTCGCTGGCCACCGACGCGGCCAACACTGCGCTCACCACGCCTGTGGCTCTGGAGCTGGGGGCGACGGGCGTTGCCGAGTACCGGGTGGTGCGCGAGGTCACCGAGGTGACGGTGGTGAGTGGGACGGACTCGACGGCCCTGGTCCGGTTCGACGCGGCCGCCGTCCTGCCCTACCCGAAGGGCGCGACCTTCGAGCGGGTCAACTTCACGGGAACCGTCAACACGGCCACCCTCACCAGCGCCACCGCCGGCTCGGCCGTCGTGTACGTCGACGACCGCGGCGGCGACTTCGTCACCACGGCGAACCTGGCCGTGGTCGGCAACAGTCCCACCTGGGAGGTCCGCCAGATCGGACAGCTCACGGAGCTGAACATCTCGCCGGGGGCCGCCGGCGACTACGAGTCCGGAAGCCTGCTCGAGGTGGTGGCGCCCACGGCCGAGCGTTCGCTCGCCTCGGCCGCGACTGCCCCCACGACCACGCTCACGCTGGGCGCCGACCAGACGGCCGGACTCGTGCTGGGTCAGGTCGTGGTGCTCGACCCGTCCGGCGCCCCGCAGAGCGTGACCATCACCCGGATCGTCTCGGGCACCACCCTCGAGGTCACGCCGTTCCCCACGACCGTCGCCGTCAACAAGGAGGTGGTACCGGCCGCGAAGAAGACGACGGGCGCGGCACTCGCAGGCACCACCGTGCTCGCGCTGGACGACCGGATGGGGCTGGCGGCGGGTTCCCTGGTTCGGGTCGGCAGTGGGGTCTCGTCCCAGGTCGTCGAGGTGACCTCCGTGCCGGGCCTTACCGGAATGGCGCCGGACCCGGGCAACGTGGTCGTCTCGCCCCGGTTGGCGGGTGCGGTCGCCGTCGGCACACCGGTGACGATCCTGCGCCCGGTCGAGCAGGTGTCCGGTCGTCAGGCCACGGCGCTGGCCCTTCCCGCGGAGACGGGCACGACCGTGCTCCACGCGAGCGACGGGCACACGTACGCACTCAACGACCTGGTCCGGGTCACCACCCTCGGGGGAGACGTCAGCTTCCATACCCTGCAGGCGGCTCCCGCGGCTGCCGTGCCCGACGTGCTGAGGCTCAAGACGGCCCTGGCCCGTTCGCACGCGGCCGGCGCGCAGGTCGTCCAGCGCTCCGCGCTCGTCACGGTGGAGGCCCTCGACGCCGGATCGTGGGGCAACCGGCTCCGGCTGGGCGTGACCGACGACGACCCCGGCCTGGTGAGTCGTACGACACTGGGGACCCTGGTCAACCCGACCACGATCCGGCTGGCCTCCCGGAGCGGGGTGCAGCCCGGAACCGTCCTCGAGTTCGCCGATCCGTCCACCGGGGCGGTGCTCGGTGACCCGGTCAAGGTCAGGAGCGTCGATCGATCGACGGGCAACATCTTGCTGGCCGGGGCCGGACTCTCCGCCGCGCAACAGCTCCTCGGCACCGTGGTCCGCTCGCGGGAGTTCACCGTGACCGTCTCGCTGCTGCGTCAGCCCGACCCGGCGACCCCGTCGCGCGACGGGCAGGTGATCGACCGTGAGGTGTTCCGCCAGCTCTCGCTGGATCCGCGCCACAGCAACTACATCGCGAAGGTCATCGGTGACACGACCGGGCCGCTACGGAAGTGGGACCGGCGACCCGAGGGCGGGTCGCTGTACATCCGGGTCCACGACCCCGCGACGGGGGCGGCGGCAGAGGAGGTGCGGCTCGGCCCCGAGACCCTCGTCGACGTGCTTCCCGACGGGCGGCGGACGCCGGCGCTGCTGCGCCTCGAGGAGGTGACCGGCGACGACTCGATCGGTTCGCTGACCGACGGCCACTACCTGGGCTCGGACAACGCCGACCCCGAGCTGCGCACCGGCCTGCAGTGCCTGCGCAACATCGAGGAGGTCAGCATCGTCGCCGTTCCGGGGCGGGTCAGCGCGCACCTGCAGCAGGGCGTGATCGACCACTGCGAGCTGATGAGGTACCGGTTCGCCGTGCTCGACTCGCGGCCGGAGCCGACCGACACCCTGGCGGACGCGCTGGACCAGCGGCAGCAGTTCGACACCAAGTACGCCGCGATGTACTACCCGTGGCTGTCCATCCCGGACCCGTTCCCCGAGAACATCGCGGACGTGCGGGACTACCCGATCCCGCCGACGGGCCACCTGCTCGGGGTCTACGCCCGCACCGACGTCGAGCGCGGGGTCCACAAGGCGCCGGCCAACGAGATCGTCCGCGGCATCACCGGACTGCGGCGCAGGGTCAACAAGGAGCAGCAGGACATCCTCAACCCCTACCCGGTCAACATCAACGTGATCCGCGACTTCCGTGACAACAACCGCGGGATCAGGGTGTACGGCGGACGGGTGATCACCTCCGACCCGGACTGGAAGTACGTCAACGTCCGGCGGCTGATGATCTTCATCGAGGCGTCGATCGAACGCGGCCTGCAGTGGGTCGTGTTCGAGCCGAACTCCGAGCCGCTCTGGGCCCGCGTGCAGCGGGTGATCAGCAACTTCCTCACCGTCGTCTGGAGAAGCGGGGCGCTCGAGGGGGTCGAGGCGGAGGAGGCGTTCTTCGTCCGGTGCGACCGCACCACGATGACGCAGACCGACATCGACAACGGGCGGCTGATCGTCCAGGTGGGTGTCGCCCCGGTGAAGCCGGCCGAGTTCGTGATCGTCCGCATCGGGCTCTGGACCGCCCGCTCAGAGAGCTAGGAGAGAAGCGATGGCAGACCGGCAGGACCCCTTCCGCACCTTCAACTTCAGGCTGGAGATCGACGGCACAGAGGTGGCCGCGTTCAGCAACGTCAGTGGGTTGTCGTCCGAGGGCGACGTCGCGGACTACCGCACGGGGATGGACATCCCGCTGACCAACCGCAAGCTCCCCGGCCTGCGCAAGTACGGCCCGATCTCGCTGAAGCGGGGGATGGTCAAGGACACCACGTTGTGGGACTGGTACAAGAACATCGCCAACGGGAAGGCCGACCGGCGCAACGGCACCGTGATCCTGATGGACGAGCAGCGCAACGACGTGCTCCGGTGGAACTTCGAGAGCGCGTGGCCCAACAAGATGAACGCCTCGGAGCTCAAGGCCGGCGGCAACGAGGTCGCCATCGAGACCATCGAGCTCATCGTCGAGAACATCACCCTCGAGGCCGCGTGACGATGTTTGCGACCGACCAAGCACCAGGGGTCTACTACCAGTCGGTGGATGCTGGCAGCCCGCCGGTGACCCCGCTGCGTACGGACATCTGCGCGCTCGTCGGGATCGCCGAGCGCGGTCCGGTCGACGTTCCGGTGCCCATCCAGTCGTGGCAGCAGTTCATCTCGTGGTTCGGCGGCTGCATCGGCGAGGGCTACCTGGCCTACGCGGTGCGGGGTTTCCTGGAGAACGGCGGGCGCCGGTGCTGGGTGGTCAGGGTCGCGTCCAACGACCCCGTGCTGGGGTCGAGGCCCGCCGCCGTCGACCTCGCCGGCGCGGCCGGCCCGGTCTGGCGGGTGCGGGCGTCGAGCGATGGGACCTGGGGCAACCAGCTCAGCGTCTCCCTGCGTGAGCGCAACCTGACCCAGGCGCACGCCAGGACGCATGATCCGGACGGCAGGTGGAGCAGGGTGCCGAGCGTCGCCGGGTTCACCCGGAGCACGCTCGTGAGGCTCAGCCAGGCCGGCTCACCGCTACGTCTCCACCGCGTGGTGTCGTGGGTCGACCCGGTGGAGACCCGGGTGCACTGGGTGCATCCCGACCAGGCCCTGCGGCTCCCGTACGACGCACCGCTCGCGGGCTTCGACCCCGACCGGCCGATCCTCCTGGAGACCGTCGACTACCGGATGTTGGTCAGCGAACGCGGGCGTCTGCTGCGGATCCACGACGGTCTGTCGTTGGTTCCGGAGAGCCCTCGCTACGGACCTGCCCTGCTGCCTGCCCTGCGAACGTCGGCCCAGCGGCTGCCCACGACCAGTGGCGCCGCCCCGCCCGAGCCGGTCGTGATCGAGGAGCTGCGGACCGGCACCGGCCTCGCCACCGAGCTGGTTGTCGACCCCGCGGCAACCCTGCCGCTGGCCGGCGGACGGTCCGGTCTGGCCGCGCTGACGGCGTACGACTTCGTGGGTGAGGCGGTTGCCCAGGACGACTCCGACGTTGCGGTCGCCGCGAAACGGCGAGGCCTGCGGGCCGTCGAGGAGCTCACCGAGGTGGCGCTGCTCGCGGTGCCGGACATCAACATCCATCCGATCGAGGCCAACCCGACCTCACCCGGTCCGCAGTGCGTGCCCGACCCCTGTCTCGACGAGACGGTGCCGGCCTGGACCCCGCCTCCGGTGGAGGCGCCCGAGCAGCCTCCCGTGTTCGGCACCGGCGACGTCTACCGCGTGCAGATGGAGATGGTCCGCCAGTGCGAGCTGAGGCGCGACCGGTTCGCCCTGCTCGACCCGCCGCACGACGTCTCACTGGATCCTGCGAGCGGCATCCGCGGAGTCCTCGACTGGAGGGCGAGGTTCGACACGTCGTACGCCTCACTGAGCTATCCCTGGCTGCGGGTGAGCGACCCCGTCGGCGGCCCCGGGGCGACACGGCTCATCCCGCCGACCGGTCATGTTGCCGGTCTGGTCGCGGCGACCGACCTCGACGAAGGGGTGCACCGCGCACCGGCCAACCGCGTCATCGACTGGGCCCTCGGCGCGAGCGTGCTCCTCTCGGACCATCAGCACGCACTGCTCAACCAGCGGGGGGTCAACGCGGCCAGGACCGTCGGCGGCCGAGGCCTGCGTCTGCTGGGGGCCCGCACCGTGAGCTCCGACCCGGACTGGGTCTTCGTCAACGTCCGCCGGCTGATGATGATGATCGAGAAGGCCCTGGGGATCGCGCTCCAGTGGGCGGTGTTCGAACCCAACGGGGTGCTCACCCGAGCGCGGGCCACGATGTCGGTGACGTTCTTCCTCGACGGGCTCCACGAGGCCGGGATGCTGGCCGGCGACACCGCTGAGGAGTCGTTCTTCGTCAAGTGCGACCTCGACAACAACCCCCAGGCGCAGCGCGATATCGGCCAGCTCCTGATCGAGGTCGGTGTGGCGCCGGTGCAGCCCTTCGAGTTCGTGCTGCTCCGGGTCGGCCGGGTGACCGACTCCATCGAGATCCGTGAGGGTGTCGGCTCGCTCGGCGCAACAGGGACGGAGGCGTAGATGACGCTGATTCCCGCGTTCGAGAGCGTGACCGGCATCCGGCTGGACCCGCCGCTCTCGCACAACTTCCTGATCATGATGGCTGACACGACCAGCCCCGGCTCGTTCCTCACCTCCGGCGTCGCATCGTTGCTGGGCGACGTGCTCTTCGGCGGCTTCTCGGAGTGCGACGGACTGAAGATGCTGCAGGAGATCGAGACCCGGCACGAGGGTGGGCTGAACAACACCGAGCACCGGTTCCCGACCAGGATCACCTGGCCCAACCTGGTGCTCACGCGTGGCGTCTCGAGGATCAGCCAGAGCGGCTGGGACTGGCTCTACGGCTTCGGTGACGGCCGAGTACGCCGGATGGACGGCATCGTCGTGCTCCTCGACGACCGGCACCTGCCGCACAACGTCTGGAAGTTCCGCAAGGGGTTCCCGGTGCGGTTCGACGGCCCCAAGCTCAAGGCCGGTGCCAGCGAGGTCGCCGTCGAGACGCTGGAGATCGCCCACGAGGGCCTGTGGCAGCTGTCGATCCTCAAGCTCGGCGCGGAAGCGATCGGGGTGAGCATCTAGTGGACGTCCACATCGAGGAGCTGCACACCTCCGTCGACGCGGTCGACGCGGAGGCGCTGCTGTCGCCTGCTGTGCTCACCCGCATCGTCGCGGCGGTGAAGCGCCAGCTCGACGACGAGGCCAGGGGAGACCTGATCCGCGCCGACGAGACCGACCTGCGCTCGGTCGTCGAGCGGCAGCGGGCCCCGCTGGGCGGGACACCGGGGGTGCCCCGTGCCTGATCTGAGCAAGGCCAAGTTCAAGGTCTTCAAGGAGGACGGCTCCTTCGACCTGATCCCGGTGCAGTACAACCCGAAGTCGCTCTCCTTCGGCAAGCAGACGCACACGGCCGACATCAACATCCCGGGGCTGGACAGCCCGCTGAAGCAGTTCGTCCGCGGCGCCACCGAGACCGCCACCGTGGAGCTGTTCTTCGACACGACCGAGAAGGGCACCGGGGCCGGCGCGGTCAGCGTCACCACCGTCACCGATGCGTTCTACGGGCTGGTGAAGATCGACCCGAAGACCCACGCGGCCCCGGTCTGCTCGTTCATCTGGGGACACCAGTTCCCGGGCGACAACCTGCCGGAGAGGTACGGCAACCAGCGCCGCACGGAGTTCTCGTGCATCGTCACCGAGGTCAAGCAGGACTTCAAGCTGTTCAGCCCCGAGGGCACTCCGCTGCGCGCCGTCCTCACCGTGAAGCTGGAGGAGTACGTCACCCTGGCCCGGCAGATCGAGCAGCTCAACCTGCAGTCGGCCGACCATACCAGGAGCCACCAGCTCGAGCAGGGGGAGACGCTCGCACTGGTCGCGTGGAAGTACCTGCACGCTCCCCGCGACTGGCGGCACATCGCGTCCGCCAACGCGATCGACGACCCCCGGCGCGTCCACCCCGGACGCACCCTGACCATCCCGCCGCTGGCGTGAGGCAGCCATGACGATCACGACGATGACCCAGGAGTCCAAGGAGCAGGGCGGCTTCTACGTGCCGCGCTTCGAGGTGAAGATCGAAGGGGCCAACCTGCCCCGGGACGTGCTCTTCGACGTGATCAGCCTGACCTACCGCGACACCGTGGACGGGCTGGACGGCTTCGAGCTGGTGGTCAACAACTGGGACGAGGAGAAGCGGGCCTTCAAGTACATCGGCTCGGAGACCAAGGCCCAGCTCGAGAAGGGTCACCCGGACTACGCGCGGGTCACCCTCTTCGAGCCCTGCGCCAAGGAGGTCGTGGTCCGGATGGGCTACGGCAACAGCTTCACCACGATGCTCAAGGGCACGTTCACCACGATGACGCCGACGTACGACGACGGCAACGCGAAGCTCAAGGTCGAGGGCCTCAACGTGCTCCACCAGCTGCGGCGCAAGCCCTACACGACCACGTGGGGCGACAAGAAGGACAGCGAGATCGCACAGGACATCTCGCAGCGCACCGACAACGGTCGCAAGAGATTCCCGCTGCCGATCGTGATCGACCAGGAGTCACTCGGCAAGGAGAAGCCGATCCCGCTGGTCACCCAGAACAACCAGACCGACATCGACTTCCTCTTCCAGCGGGCGCGGCTGCGCGGCTACGTGATCGTCGTGCAGGAGGAGGACAAGGCCACGGGCCGGCCCCGGCAGCTCTACTTCGGGCCCTCCAGGCAGAAGCAGGCGCACCCCAAGACCTTCGAGCTGGCCTGGGGCCGGTCGCTGATGGAGTTCAAGCCGAGCATCAGGACGGCCAACCAGGTCAGCAGCGTCACCGTGCGCAGCTGGCACCGGACGCGCAAGGAGCCGATCATCCGGACCGTCACTCTGGACGACGAACGGCTCACCGCCAACAAGGACCTGCACCGGATCATCAACGCCTGCGAGGCACGTGAGGAGATGGTCGTCGACGAGCCGGTCTTCACGAACTGCGAGGCGCGCGAGCGGGCGATCGCCATCCTCCTCGACCAGACCAAGGTCCTGGTCACCGCCGACGTGAAGGTCGTCGGCCTGCCGGCCCTGCGCACCGGACAGACCGTGGTGATCAAGGAGCTCGGGGCCCGGCTCAGCGGCAAGTACTTCGTCACCAAGAGCGAGCACACCATCGACGGGTCGGGCTACGTCACCACCTTCAGCTGCCGGCGCGAGGCGGGTGTGGACTCGTGAGGCAGATGTACGGCGTCCACGTCGGCCTGGTGACCGACGTCAACGACCCCGCCAAGGAGGGCCGGGTCAAGCTGACCTTTCCCTGGCTGGCCGACGACTCGGAGTCGGGCTGGGCTCCGATCGCCAAACCGATGGCGGGCAAGGACCGCGGATACCACTACCTGCCCGAGCGCGACGACGAGGCCCTGGTCGCCTTCGAGGCCGGCGACGTCGACCACCCCTTCGTCGTGGGATTCCTGCACAACGGCCAGGACCTGCCGCCGCACGACGGCATCGACGAGCACGTACGACGGGTGCGCACCGTCGCCGGTCACCTGCTCGAGTTCGACGACCGGTCCGGTCAGGAGAGCCTGCGGCTGTCCACCAAGCAGGGCCACGAGCTGGAGATGCGCGACCCGGACGGCACCGTCGACCTCGTCACCAGCGCCGGCCAGAAGATCCACCTGCAGGACCAGCCCGGTCGGATCAAGCTCTCCACGGTTACCGGCACGACGGTCACCATCGACGACACCCCGAGCCAGATCGAGCTGAGGACCATGGCCGGGGTCACCGTCACCATCTCCGACACCGGCGGGGTGACCGTCACCTCGGCGACGGGCGGGGTGACCGTCAACAGCCTGACGGCCGATGTGACGGCCGCCGCCTCCGCCTCGATCACCGCGCCGTCGATGACGGTCACCGCCCCGCTGCTGACGGTGAACGCGGCGATGGCGAGCTTCACCGGCGTCGTCCAGTGCACGACCCTGCTCGCGACCTCCGTGGTCAGCCCTGCCTACAGCCCAGGCGTCGGGAACCTGCTGTGAACGCCACCCTCACCGTTCCCGCCCCGGCCCTGGAGTTCGAGCCGGTTGGTCCCGGTGTGGCCCTGCTCGAGAAGCCGGTCACCCTCTCGGTGGGACCGGTCCTGGCCGAGGGAGGCGTCCTCGACCCGGTGGGCATGGAGACCTACGGGTTCGTCGTGCTCAGGCGCTTCTCCGCCGGCTCGCCGAGCGAGCTGTGGGACCAGGCCCGCAGGACCTGGGTGCCCGACCCAGGGCCCGACCTGGGCGGTGCGGAGCTGACGCAGCTGGCCTACCTGGACGCACAGTGGAAGGGGATCGTGGTCCCCGCGGGCGGCGAGGACGCCGCCGGGCAGCCCCAGTTCGACACGGGACCGACGTACAGCTTCCGGGCCTGGTTCGAGAGCAAGACGGGGGCGACCGGGCTCAGTCCCGCGACCGCCGGGATCGGGTTCGTGGCCGCCGGCGACCGCAACCTCCTCGTCGTGGCGCCGGGCGACGGTGAGCAGGCCGACGACGCGACCGAGGCGAGGTTCGCCCTCAGGGACACCGCACTGCAGGAGATCGGCAGCGTCCTCATCCAGCGGGACAGCCCTGGGGCGCAGATCACCGTGAGCAACGCGGCCGGCGCCTCGGTCGTCCTGATGGCGGACGGCTCGATCGAGCTGCGTCCCGGGTCCGGGCGGCGGGTCAGCGTGCTGGGGGAGCTGGAGGCCGAGGGCCTCTACCAGCGGTTCGGCCCCGGCGGAGCGATGACGAGGGTGGCGAACTGACGTGGACCGCGCGTTCCTCGGAGTCGGCTGGCGGTTCCCGCTGCAGGTGACGCCGACCGGCGCGATCGCGACCTCGGGCCTGGAGCGGAAGATCGAGGAGTCGATCTTCCTGATCCTGAGCACGGCGCAACGCGAGCGGCCGATGCTGCCGGCGTACGGGTGCGGGATCCACGACCTGGTCTTCGCGCCCGACAACGTGGGGACGATCGCGGAGGTCTCGGCCTCGGTCCGGACCGCGCTGGTCAGCCACGAACCGCGTGTGGACGTCCTGTCCGTCGACGTGGACGCGGCGCCCGGACAGCGCAACGTGCTCCTGATCCGGGTCGACTATCGGATCAGGGCCAACAACGCGCGCGGCAACCTCGTCTACCCCTTCTTCATCACCGAGGGGATGTGACCGATGCCCCTCGAGGACCACATCCCCAGGCTGGACGACCACAGCTACGACTCGATCGTTGCGGAGATGCGCTCACGGATCTCCCGCTACACGCCGGAGTGGACCCCCGTCTGGTCCGACCTGAACGACAGCGACCCGGGCATCACGATGCTGCAGGTCTTCGCGTGGCTGGGGGAGATGCTCGCCTACCGGATGAACCAGGTGCCGGCACTGAACTACCTGAAGTTCCTGCAGCTGCTCGGGGTCGAGCTGCGTGCCGCCGAACCCGCCCAGGTGCAGATCGGCTTCCAGATGAAGGCCGCGCACCCGAAGCCGACGGCGATCGTGCCGCTCGGCACCCAGGTGATCGCCGAGACCGAGGGCGGTGGCCCCCCGCTCGTCTTCGAGGCGACCACGGCGCTGACGGTCCTCCGGCCGAGGCTGACCGCCGCCATCGCGTACGACGGCAACCTCGCCTACGAGTCCGTCACCCAGGCCAACGACACCGCCAGCCCGTTCCTGCCGCTGGGCCCGACGGCCGTTCCGGGTGGCGCCCTCCTCCTCGGGTTCGAGGACAGCGTCTTCCCGGCCACGGAGCTCACTCTCTACGCCTGGGCGGCGGAGGCGGGCAGTCGGGCCCCGGTCACGTGCGGACTCGAGGCCACCCCGTCGTACCCCTCGGCAACGATGCGCTGGTCGGCCTGGACCGGCTTCGACTGGTCGCCGATCACGCTGCTCAAGGACGACACCCTGGCGTTCACGCGCAGCGGCGAGATCGTGCTGCGGACGCCGGACAACCTGGCGACCACGGTGGTCGCCCCCGACCCCACGGCGAAGTTCTGGCTGCGCGCGGAGCTGGTGACCAGCCAGTACGAGAGGCCGCCGAAGCTGCTCGCGATCCGCACCAACACCATGACGCTCACTCAGATGGAGACGGTCCGCGACGAGGTGCTCGGCGGCAGCACGGGGCGCCCTGACCAGACGTTCCGGCTGACCAACGTCCCGGTGCTCGCGAAGAGCCTCGACCTGGAGGTCGACCAAGGATCCGGACCCGAGGTCTGGACCGAGGTCACCGACTTCCTGGCGTCGTCCTCGCGCGACACGCACTACGTGCTGAACCGCAGCACCGGCGAGGTGCGGTTCGGGGACGGCCGGCGCGGCGCGGTCCCGATCGCGAACGTCAACAACCCCGGCGCCAACGTCGTCGCGCGGCGATATGCCTACGGCGGCGGCACCAAGGGCAACGTGGCCGGCGGAGCACTCACCGCCCTGCGCAACGCCGTGCCCGGTGTCGACGACAACGGTGTCGGCAACCTGATGGCCAGCTACGGCGGCCGGGACGAGGAGACCCTCGACCAGGCCAAGCAGCGGGCACCAGCCGCGATCCGGGCTCGCTGCCGGGCGGTGACGGCCGACGACTTCGAGTTCTTCGCGACCCAGGCTGCCGACATCGCACGCGCCAAGGCGCTGCCGCTGCGCCATCCGGGCTTCCCCGGCGTCGCCGTTCCTGGGGTGGTGACGGTGCTGGTCGTCCCCGACTCCGACGTGCCCAACCCGCTACCCAGTGAGGGCACCCTGCGCACCGTCTGCGCCTATCTCGACCAACGCCGGCTCCTGACCACCGAGGTGTACGTCGTTCCACCGGCGTACCAGGAGGTGTGCGTCCGCGTGGATCTGGTCGCGAGGGAGTCGGCGGACCTCGCCCAGGTGCAGCGCGACGTCGAGACCTCCCTGCTGAGCTACTTCCACCCGCTGCACGGTGGCGAGGACGGTCTCGGCTGGCCGTTCGGTGGCACGATCTCGTTCTCCCGCACCTTCCAGCGGGTCTTCTCCGTGGACGGGGTCAGCTCCGTCGACAGGGTGCTGATCACGGTCGACGGTGAGGAGGCCGCCGAGTGCCGTGACGTCCGGCTCGAGCCGGACGCGCTGGCCTACTCGGTCTTCCACGACGTCTCGGTCAGCTATGCCAGCGCCGCACTGGGGTCGACATGAGCGTGCTCGCGATCCCGGAGCTGCGACAGCCTCCGCACGACCCGCTGACCCTGCTCCTGGGTGGGCGGCTCGGCTGGCCCGTGCATGGGGCCGAGGGCCAGCCCCCGGTGACCACGCCCGCGGGCAGCCTGCAGCTGCCGCGGTTCCCCGGGTCGCTGCGGCACCTGACCGAGCCCAGCGGCAGCTTCGGTGGGCTGCGTCTGCCGTCGAACGTGGCACTCGGTGCCGGTGGCGAGCTGTGGCTGCTCCACCCGGGACCGCGCGGCTCACAGGGACCCGGACTGCTGCGCTTCGACGCGTGCGCCTGCAGCTTCGTCGACGTGGCCTGCATCGCCGGCCAGGGAGCCCAGCCGGGCCAGGTGAACCGTCCGGGCGGCCTGGCCGCGGCCGCGGGGCGCCTGTTCGTCTGCGACACCGGCAACAAGCGCGTCCAGGTGGTGCTGACGCCGAGCATGGTCGTCTCGGCGCTCTGGAAGGCCCCGATGGACTGGGAGCCCATCGGCGTCGTGGTCGACGAGAAGTACCGCGTGCACGTGGTCGACCCGATGAACGGCATGGTGCACCGCTTCGGCTGGTCGGGGCGCTACCTCGGCAACACCGTCGGCGTCGGTGCGTCGCGGCACATCGCCATCGCCGCGGACGGCACGATCCATGTGGCAGGTCCCGCGGCGGCGTACCGGATCGAGGCCGGCGGTCGGGTGGTCCCCGTTCCGGGCCCGGCCGACGACCTCCGCCCCGACTTCGCAGGGGCTGCGTTCGAGATCGCCGCGGACGGCGCCATGCACCTCGGGCCGTACTGCGAGCCCCCGAGCGAGCGCTGGTTCGGCCCGGACGGCGAGCCGGTGGCGCCGCACCCGCCTCCCGCCCAGCTGTTCGAGCAGTCCGCGGTCGCCGTGCTCGGGCCCTTGGACAGCCTCATCGACGAGTGCGTGTGGGACCGCGTCACGCTCCTCGGTGACCTCCCGGGCGGCTGCAGTCTGACCCTCGACACCTTCACGGCGCAGGCAGAGCTCTCCGCGGAGGAGATCGCCGACCTCCCGGAGACCTCCTGGGAGACCAGGCTCACCTGTACGACGCTGGACGACCATGCCTGGGACGGGCTCGTCCGCAGCCCCGCCGGACGCTACCTGTGGCTGCGGATCCGGCTGGCCGGCAACGGCAAGGCGAGCCCGAGGATCGACGAGGCGGTGATCGACTACCCCCGGATCAGCCTGCGCCGCTTCCTGCCGAGCGTCTTCGGCACCGAACCGACGAGTGCGGACTTCACCGACCGGTTGCTGGCCATCTTCGACAGAAGCCTCCGCGAGGTCGAGGCGCGCATCGACGACCTGCCGGCCCTCCTCGACCCCCACTCGACCCCCCACCTCGACTGGCTCGCGTCCTGGATAGGGATCACCCCCGACCACCGGATGCCGGAGGCCTTCCAGCGCGACATCGTCGCCAACGCCGGGCATCTGCTCGACCTGCGCGGGACGGTCACCGGTCTGTGGCGCCTGCTCGTCCTGGCCCTCGGCATGGACCGCGCGGCGGAGTGCGGGTGCGGTGGCTGCGAGTCCTGCCTGTGCCCGCCGGCCCGGCAGACCTGCCCGCCGAGGCCGGTCCGGCGCAGCCGGTGGGAGCCGCCGCCGTTGATCCTCGAGCACTACCGGCTCCGGCGCTGGTTCGAGGCCGGCGCGGGCCGGCTCGGAGACTGCACGATGCTCTGGGGCCAGTCCATCGTCCAGCGCAGCCAGCTCGGGGAGAACGCCAGGGTGGGCACCACGGCGCTCAAGGGCAGCCAGGACCCGGCCCGCGACCCGTTCCACGTCTACGCCCACGCGTTCACGGTGTTCGTGCCGGTCTCGGCAGGAGCGACCCCGGAACGTCGCCGGGCGCTCGAGCACCTCGTCGGGTGGGCGAGCCCGGCACACACCCTCGGCCGGGTGGAGTACGTCGCGCCCCGGCTGCGGGTCGGGATCCAGTCGACCATCGGGCTCAACACGGTCGTGGCGCGGATGCCCGCCGGGGTCACCCTCGGCACGACGCTGCTCGGACCGGCATCGGTCCTGGACAGCCACGACCGGCAAACCATCGACAGAAGCGCGGTCGGCACCACCGCGGTTCTCGGTTAGGGAGGCAGCCATGGCCACGCGGCACAGCGGCGGGGGCGGACACGGTTCGTGCGGTTGCGACGAATGCGCGATCGACGCGTTCACGCGCAACAACTACTTCACGGGGAAGCTGCTCCTCGAACGCGACTTCACCGACGAGCAGCGGTACGTCCGCGACAAGATCCGGCACCACAACCTGCGGCTGCACGGCAGCGGCGTCGTCTGCGGGCTCGAGGTCCTCCAGCATCCGGCCCCCGACTGCCGGGACCGGTTTGTCCGGCTGACCCCGGGCACCGCCCTCGACTGCTGCGGCAACGAGATCCTGGTCGTCGCCGAGGACGACATCGACCTGACCTCGCTCCCGGCCATCGCGGAGCTCGATCCCGACGACGAGGCGCTGCACGAGATCCAGCTCTGCCTGCGCTACCGCGAGTGCGGCACCGAACCCGTCCCGGTGCTCTACGACGAATGCGGCTGCGACGACGACAAGTGCCTGCCCAACCGGATCCTCGAGACATTCTCGGTGGACGCGCTCGTGGACCCGCCCGCCGACGCCGCCTCTTGGAAGGGTCCGCGCCTCATCCGCGACGACGACCTCCCGTTCGAGGATGCCCACAAGGTCCGGGCCCTGCCGGGTGGCGACCTGGTCGTGGTGGCCGGGACCACGGTCCATCGGGTGGATCCCGCGACCGCGGGTGCCGCGGCCAGCCAGGACATGCCGGGGTCGGTGCACGGGATCGACCTGGCCAAGGGCGCGGGAGTCCTCTACGTCACTCACGACGACGACGGCGGAACTGCCACCGTCACCGTCCTGGACGCGACGAGCCTGAGTCCGCAGCACCAGGTGTCCCTGAAGACCAGTGGGTCCGCGGTCTCCGCCCTGACCTCCGACGGTCGGCTGGTCGTCCTGTTCGGGGCCGCGGGTGACCTCTTCGTGCTGGGCGCCGATCTCGAGACGACGTCGGTCACACCCGAGAAGCACACCGTCGGCGCTCGCCGGGAGATGGTGGCGATCCACCCCTCCGAGGGCATCGCCTACCTCGCATCGGCGGCGGACGCCTCGATCGACCAGGTGAACCTGGAGACCGGCACGGTCTCGCCGCTGCACAGTCTCCCGGCCGGAACGCCGACCTCACTCTCGTCCGCGGTGGCCTCCGATACGGCGTACCTCCTCATCGGTGGGTCGGACGACCAGCTGTCGGCGTACCACCTCGACGACGACGTGGTCGCCGGTGCGGTGAACCTCGCGGGCGCGCCGGTGGACCTGGCCGGGGCGCCCTGGGCCTACGCCATCGCCTCCAGCGGCGGCCAGAGCCTGGTCCAGCCGGTCGGGCTCGAACGGCTCGCCGCGAACAGCTCGGAGGCGCCCGGCCCCGCACTCGGCTTCGGCGGGGATGCTCTCGACGTCGCGGTGGGCCCGACCGGTGCCGTGGTCTACGTCGCCTACACGGATGAGACGGCCGGCGGCGTCGCGGTCTTCCTCGTCCAGGGCGGCAGCTGCCGGGAGGACTGGGAGCGCCTGGCCGACTGCGACCACTGTGACCAGCCGGACTGCGTCGTGGTGGCGACCGTCCACGGCTACCGGCCGGGCTTCGCCGTGCTCGACACGGCAGACCCGGCATCCGATCCCGCTGAGGACACGGCGGCAGGCATCGCCCGCATCGACAACCTCGCCGGGCGGACCAGGCTGCGCAGCACCTCGGCCCTGCAGTCCGCGATCGAGTGCCTGCTCGACGGGAGCAGCACGACCGGGGGTGGCGGCACCGGGCCGATGGGCCCCCCGGGCAAGGACGGCAAGGACGGCGCGGACGGCAAGGACGGCAAGGACGGCAAGGACGGCAAGGACGGCAGGGACGGCAGGGACGGCAGGGACGGAGCGCCAGGGATCGACGGCGCGGACGGCGCGGACGGCGCGGACGGCGAGGGCCTCGAGCAGGACCTGACCCAGATCGTGGCGATCAGCTGGCCGCACGCCGGAAGACACCCGCTCGTGAACATGCGGAAGGTCTGGTTCAGGGACCCGGAGTCCGAGAGGCGGCATTCGAGGTACGGGGTGATGATCCAGTTCAGCCGGCCGGTGGAGGTCGGACCGATCGACGCCGTCCACGTCTTCAACGTCGAGGCGCCCAACGTCTTCGCCCCCGAGGAGGCGCAAAGGGTCGGCTACCGATGCAGCTGCCTGGTCGCCGGGACGGTGCATCCCGTGGCGGTCAAGGTCGACGCGTCCGGCCTCATCACCCAGGGCGAGGTGATCCCGGACAGCCAGGCCGATGCCATCGCGTTCGTCTTCCCCGACGAGTTCGTCAACAACGTGCTCAAGGAGCTCGGCCTGGAGGACCTGTGGGTCCGGCTGAACGGCGAGTTCGTGGTCGACGTCGACGGCCGGGCCGTCGATGCGGAGTTCACACGGGCCGAGCTGCCGTCGGGCGATCGGCCCCAGGGCAGCGAGTTCGGGGTCCAGGGCGGCCTGTTCCAGAGCTGGTTCGAACCGGCCAGAGACGAGAGGTGAGAAGTCCGATGTACGCACACGAAAGCCTGTCCGGCTGCGGATGTGGTGGCGGTGTCTCGACCATGCCCAGGGGGAAGCGGACTCCGGACAGCAGCCGGTGCGGCTGTGGCGGTGGGTCGTGCGACGGCCTCACCTGCTCGTGCCGCCCGCGCTTCTTCGACGGCCAGCTGATCACCGCTGCCGACTTCAAGCGGCTCGACACCTACATCGTCGAGAAGTCCCGGCTGCACAACCGCTATCTGCACGGCGTCGGTGTGGTCTGCGGGCTCGAAGCGGTGTGTAACCCGTGCGACGACACGGTGACGGTGCGCACGGGCTACGCCCTCGGCCCGTGCGGTGAGGACATCGTCGTGTGCGCCGACGCCCGGGTCGACGTAGCGGCCCTGGTCAAGGAGCAGCGTCGGTCCGCGGCGAGATCCGACTGCGGGCCGTACTCCGACACCGCGAAGGACTGCGAGGCCGCTCGCCAGAAGTGGATCCTGTCGATCTGCTACGACGAGCACCAGGTCCGGGGCGTGGCGAACCTGAAGCAGGCCGGAGGGAGCTGCGGCTGCGGGGGATCGTGCGGCGGTTCCTGTGGCTCGGGAGGCTGCGGCGGGGCCGGTGGCTGCGGCGGTTCGTGCGGTGGTGGATGCGGTGGGTCGCGGAGCACGCCGACCGCCTGCGAGCCGACCCAGATCTGCGAGGGCTACACGTTCAAGCTGACCAAGGTGCCCCCCCGACAGGTCAGGCGGACCGACCGCGAGGAGAGAGAGCATGCGCGCGGCGGGTCGTCGTACGACGAGAGCGAGCTGCCGGCCCGCGTCCTGGCCTGCCTCACCAGCCTGCGCACGCAGCTGACCAGCATCCCGAGCGACCCCGAGGAGGGTGAGCTGGCGGAGTACTGCTGCCAGCTCAAGGCCGACCTGACCGATCTCGCCGAGACGAGCGCGGTCACCGACTGTTCCCTGACGACCCGGCTGAACGCGATCGAGTGCCCGGATACGAACGACCAGGACGTCGAGGAGAAGTCGCAGCGGGCGATCCAGGCGATGCTGCAGATCGCCGTCGACCTGTTCCGGATGTGTGCCTGTTCCGCGCTGCTTCCGCCCTGCGACGTGGACTCCCCGGACGACTGCGTGCCGCTCGCGGTGCTGACGGTTCGCTCCTCCGACCTGCGGGTCCTCGACATCTGCAACTGGAGCGCCCGCACGTTCGCCATCACGATGCCGACGCTGCAGTACTGGCTGGGCTGGATTCCGATCTTCGACACGATTCGCTCCACGGTCGAGCGGCTCTGCTGCGAGCCGGCTCGGCGACCGGCCTTCGACCTTCAGACGGACCTGAAGGTACGCCCGTCCAAGGCGAAGGGCCCCCAGGAAGCTCCCGGCGAGGCGGAGACGCTCGAAGACGTCCCGACCGCCGAGGGCGGCACAGCGGAGGAGCGGACGATGCGGATGGAGAAGGAGCGTGCGGAGCCGGCTCCGCAGATGGCGGTGGCCCGCCTGGCAGCGCAGTACGCCGGGCGCTGGAACGCCCTGTCCGGACTGGAGGCGACCGTGCTCGGCGCCCTCGGTGGTGAGGACTCGCGCGGCAACCCACTCGCGTCCGGCCTCGAGCTGGACAACCCCCTCGAGGCCCTGGTCCTCGGACGGGTCGGGGTCCGTGCCGTGGAGGGGGTGATCCCCCCGGACCTGCTGCGGGGGCTGGTCGGCGGTGCCGGCCAGCGTCGCGCACCCGAGTCCGCGGAGCCGCCCGCGGTGGACGAGGACCGGATCGCCGGGCTGGAGGCCGCGGTTGAGAAGCTGACCCGGACGGTCAACAGCCAGGCCCGCACGATCAGGACGCTCCGTGACAAGGGGCCGGAGAAGTGACCGCCGTCGAGGACCGTCCGCGGTTCTACGAGGGGCAGTACCTGCAGGCGGCAGACCTGATGGCAGCCGTCGACTACGGCGCGCGCCAGCGGGCCAGGATGCTGCTGGGCGCGCACCGCTGGGGGATCGCCCTGGGGCTGGACCTGCTCGAGGTGACCGGCCCCAACGCCAGCCTCGACGTGGTGGTCCAGCCCGGCTACGCGTGGGACGGCTTCGGCCGGCCGATCGTGGTGCCGGAGCCGGCGAAGGTGCCGGTCTCGAGGTTCGCGAGCTTCGACGCGCTGTTCGTCACCGGACAGCCGCCGCCTCCCGCCATCCCCGTCGAGGTCTGGATCAGGTACGACGAGGCGATGGGCCAGGGTCCGCGCCCGGGGTTCGAGACCTGCGAGCCGGGTCAGGCCTTCTCCAGGGTGACCGAGCGCTTCGTCATCGAGGTCGGCCCTCGCGCCGACATCGCCAGCCGTCGCGACCCCATCGAGATCGCGGGACGGACCATGGACGCCGCCCAGGCACTGAGCACCTTCGACCCCCTCGCTCCCGCCCTCGAGGATGCGAGCGTCCCGCACCAGGCGCTGCCCGAAGAGGGTGAGCGAGCGCTCTGGTTGCTGCCGCTGGGCGTGGTGATGTACGAGCCGGGGGGCCCGGGGCGGTTCGTCGCCCGGACCCCTGCGGCCGCGGACCGGCACCTCCGCAGCAGGCAGTACTGCGGTGTCGTGGCCGGGTCGATCGAGGCGACCAGCGGGGTGGTGCGGGTCCACGACCGCGCAGAGCCCTACTCCACGGCCGTCACCGGCGAGCTGCTGACCGTCGAGGGCGAGATCCGGGCGGACGGGAACGTCCGGATCTACGGCAAGCGGCTCGAGTTCGCCCAGTCCCACGGCGAGGAACCGGTCGCGCCCTTCCAGGTGCTCCGCAAGGACGACCTCGCGGCCGGCAGCGCGTCGCTCAACCTCGTCATCGGCGACCAGTCCGCCGGGAGCAACAAGCTGGTCATCGGCCCGAAGACCGGTGAGGCGGGTGGGGTCGACGTACACGCAGCTCGGATGGTGGTGACCGACGAGGGCAACGTCGGCATCGGAGTCGAGGAGCCGACGGCCCTGCTGCACCTACCCGATGCCGGACTGCAGATCGGCGCGAACGCGACGGCGACGGACAACTTCCACATCCAGTCCGACGCCGCCGGCGTACGCGCGCTCCGGTTCTTCAACAAGGGCGTCGGCGCCGGGGTCCCGCGGATGTCACTCACCGCCGAAGGACGCCTCGGCATCGGCGAGACGAGCCCGACCCATCCGTTGCACGTCAAGGGCAACCTCGGCATCCGGCAGAACTCGATCTATCTGAGCGGCGACAGCCGCTGGAGCAGTCTCACCTTCAACGCCCACCACGACGAGGCGAACGGCACCTGGGTCTTCCCGGACCCGGGCAAGCCCGCGGCCACGATCGAGATGGACGCCGTGGGGGGATTCCCCCGGTTCGAGGTCTTCACCACCACTGCCGGCAACAACCAGGCCTGGGCCTCCCACCTGAGGGTGCAGGGCCACACCGGCGATGTGACTGCCTGCCACCAGGGCGGCAGCTTCGGCATCGGCACCTTCACCCCGTCGGCCCGGCTCGACGTGCAGGGGGACATCTCGGCCTCGGGCGACGTACGACTGGGTGGGCTGAGTGCGCTCGGTGCCGGTGCCAGGACCCGGGTGATCTGGGGTGTCGTGCGGTCGAACGGCTCCATCGCCTCCGGTAGCGGGTTCACCGTTCAGCAGCTGAGCACCGGTCGGGTGCGGGTCACCTTCACCGCGCCGTTCTCCAGCCCGCCGGCCGTGCTCGTCACCAGGGTGTACGGCGACGTCTCGGTCGACGCGGGAACGGGCGTCATTGCCGGCGAGACCGCCGTCCTCGACATGGCCGACACGGGCTCGGCGATCGTGGCCACCGCCAACTCGTCGGGCAACCTCGCCAACGCGGGCTTCACCTTCGTGGTCCTCGGGCCACGCTGACCGAAAGGACGGACCGATGGACTGGACGATCGAACGACTCCAGCAGCTCCGCACGGAGTTCGCATCAGGGGAGTCGCAGCTGCTCGAGACGGAGCGGCAACGGGAGAGCGTGCGCGACCAGCTGCTCCGGATCGAGGGCGCGATCCGGGTGCTCGAGGAGCAGCTGGCCGACGCGCCCGAGTTCGCCGAGACGCCGCAGAGCCGCCACCAGGCCTCATGAGGTGACGTGAGCACCGGGAGCCTGCGCGTCCAGCGGCACGTCGTCACCTGCCGCTCGTTCGGCGCGAGCCCGGGGTCGGGGGTCATGGACGCGTTCGCCGAGGGGTTCGCCGAGCGCCTCGGCGACGCGATGGACACCCTCGGGGGCCCTTCGGGCTACTGGGTCGTACGACGGCTCGACGTGAGCTCGGCAGTCGCGACGTCCTGGGGGCCCGGGCAGGTGGCGACCGCCGTGGCGAACAGTGTGGCGGCAGGGCTGGTCCGGACGGTCGACCGTGGTACGAAGTTCGGCTCGGTGCTCTGGTTCCCTGACCGGGCCGCCTTCCTGGGCAGGTTCGTGGTCGACGCCGCCGAGCGCGATGTGTCGGACCGCTGGGAGTACGCCCGGTTCGCGGGAGTGCTCGGCAGGCCCGGCCGCCTGCTCGTCGAGCTGGCTCGCACCGACGCGGCCGACCTGCTCGCGGGCCTGACCGATCTCGGGTCGGCCGAGCTGGAACGGGTCGTGGCGGCGGCCGATCCGGGTTCGGTCGTCGACCTCCTGCGCATCCTGTCCGGCGGCGGCTTCGACGAGGGGCGTCCGGCCCTGGTCCTGGGCGCGACCCGGGAACTGATGCACACCGGTCGCCTGACAGGTGGTCCGCAGGCAGCGTTGCTGATCGCGCTCACCGCGGCCAGGGCGCACGGTGCGGATGCGCTCGCGGCCCTGGCCGGGCCGGCTCTGGACGTTGCCGGTGTGCTGGGGATGATCGACGGCCTCGGCCCACGGGCCCGCGGTGTGGTGGCTGCGCTGGCGGCCGCCCGGTGGGCCGAGGCGCTTGCCGAGGTGGGCGCCGACGAGGTGCTGCCGCTGGTCCAGTGGCCCGATCACGACCGCAGGGAGCTGTGCCGGCTGCTGGTGCCGGATCCGGCTCCGGCCGAGGCGGGTCCGGATGTCGAATGGACGGCCTTCGGCGGGATGTTCCTGCTGATCCCCCTCCTGGGTGAGCTCTGGGACTGGCCGACCGCCACCGCCGGCTGGCCCGCATGTGGGGGCGTCCCGGCCGAGCGCGTGGCGAAGCTGCTGGTCCTGACGGCCGCCCTGGGCCGCGGCCGCACGTCGGCGCCGGTGACGGACCCGGTCCTGCGGCTCGCGCTCGGGATCCCCGCCGAGCTCTCCTCCGCCGACGTCGAGTCGTGGCTGGCCGACCTGGTGCCGGAGCACGCCTTCGAGGTGGACGGCCCCGAGGACGATTGCCTCCGGCTGGCGCCGCCGCTGTCGTCGTACGCGGCAGCGGGACTGTTCACCCGGCTCGCCGGAGTCGTCGTCCGCGACCTCGGCGCACACCTGCCCGGCATGGCGGCCGCCTCGCCGTCGTACCTGTGGGCGAACGTGCTCGACTTCGAGGCCGAGGTGCGGATCGCTCCCGCGTCGGTCGTGGTCGAGCTCGGCGACCCGCCGCTGCACGTGCTGCTCTCCCTGACCGGCATGAACCGCGGGCACTTCGCGTGCGAGGACGGTGAGCGGGCGTGGATCCTGACCTCGCGCTGACCAGCGAGCCCACCACCGCCGGCCCGCCCTGGCTCCACCCCTGGCTGGCCTGGGTCGATCGCGCGCTGCACCGCGAGATCCTGCGGCTCCGCACGCGCTACGAGCTCAGCATGGACGAGCTGCGAGGGCTCTACGTCAGCGACGAACAGGTGGACCGTCTGATCCGCAAGCGGGCGCCGTCGCTCGACGTCGCGGCCCAGGTGGCGGGACTGGATGTGGAGCTGCGGGAGCTGCTGGCCCGCGCCAGGGCCGATCGTTCGCCGCTGCACCAGCTGGCGGGTCGCTTCGAGCTCGACGGGACCGATCTGGTGGCGGTGATCCTGTGCCTGGCCCCGGAGGTCGAGCTGTCCTACCAGACGATCTACGCCTACCTCAACGACGACGTCACCCGCCGGCTGCCGACCGTCGATCTCTGCCACCGGCTCAGTGGGGGACGGCCGTTGGACACCGCGTCGCCGTCGGTCGCGGGTGGGCTGGTGCTGGTCCAGCGGCTCGAGAGCGCGCCGCTGTGGCGGTCGGCCGGGCTGCTCCTCAGCGAGCCCGTTCGCCAGTTCCTGGTCGGCTCCGACCCTCTGCTCCTGGCGCCCGGGCCGGACGCACGCACCGACGCCGAACCCCGGGCGAGGCTGGTGGTCCTCGAAGGATCCAGCGACGACTCCGCGGTCCAGCGGGCCCACAGCCTGTGCGCCGACGCGGGGGAGCGGCTGGTCACGCTGGACCCGTCAGACCCCGACATCGAGACGCGCCTCGGATCCGGTCTGCTCAGGGCACGGCTGCACGACGCGACGCTCTACGTCACCGGCGAGGACCTGGGGGTCTCTGGCAGCGCTCCGCTCTCCGAGCGCGCCCTGGCGCGCTGCTCCGAGCTGGCCGTCACGGAGGCGCGGGTGGTGCTGTCGCTGCGGCCCGGACAGGCCGATCGGCTGCCCCTGCAGGGCGTCGACCACCAGCGCCTCGAGGTCGAACGACCGGAGGCCGTCGCCCGCGCCGGGCTGTGGACCGACGCGCTGGGCTCGGTGGGCGTCAGCGCCGACCCCGCCGATGTGGCCACGGTCGCTGCGCTGTTCTCGCTCGGGGCGGCTGAGATCCGGGCCGCCGCGGCGACGGTCGCACGCAACGGCGAGCCCGACCTGGCGGGCCTCACCCGAGCGGCCCGAGAACGCAGCACGTATGGCCTGGACGGCGTTGCCGAACGGGTCCGTGCCGACTACACCTGGGCAGACCTGGTGCTCCCGCCGGCTACCTTGCACCGGCTCGCCGAGCTCGAGGGCGCGATCCGCAACCGCCACCAGGTCTTCGGCGCCTGGTCCTTCGGTCGGCTGGCCGGAGGGCACTCCTCCGTCAGGGCGCTGTTCTCCGGGCCTTCTGGGACCGGCAAGACCATGTCGGCGTCCGTGGTGGCACGGCAGCTGGGGCTGGAGCTCTATCGCGTCGAGCTCTCGTCGGTGGTCAGCAAGTACGTCGGCGAGACGGAGAAGAACCTCGAACGAGTGCTCTCGGCCGCGGAGAGCAGCAACGCACTGCTGCTCTTCGACGAGGCCGACGCACTGTTCGGCAGGCGGACCGAGGTCAAGGACGCGCACGACCGCTACGCCAACATCGAGACGGCCTTCCTCTTGCAGCGCATCGAGACCTTCGACGGCGTCGTCATCCTGGCGACCAACCTCGCCGGCAACCTGGACGAGTCGTTCAGCCGGCGGATCCAGTTCCACATCGAGTTCCCGATGCCCGACGGCGCGGCGAGGGAGCAGTTGTGGCAGACGGCGCTGCCGCCCTCGGCCCCGGTCGACGACGACTTCGACCCCGTCTTTCTCGCCGGGATGTTCCCGATGAGTGGCGGCGAGGTGCGCAGTGCGTCGTTGATCGGAGCGTTCATGGCCGCACGTGAAGGAGTGCCGATCGGGATGCGGCACCTGGTCCGGGCCCTGGCGCGGCAACGGCGTCAGCAGGGGAAGGTGCCGTCGTCGGCGGAGTTCAAGGAGTACCTGCAACTGGTCCGCGACGAGGAGGGCTGAGGTGGGAGGCCCGCTCCGCGTGCAGGACGTCGAGCCGGACGTAGCACGCAAGGGCGCCCCGGTCTCCACCGCCAAGCATGCGAGCCCGGCTGGCGGCGGTGCCGGCAACCTGCAGACCCAGCAGGCAGCGGTCGACCGCTACGACAGTCCGCCGGCCGTGCAGGTCGTCCGTGGCATGACCTATCGCCCCATCTGGCACTTCGGCGCCCAGACCTGGGACTACGTGGACGACCAGGGCCGCAGTCTCTACAGCACCGTCGTTGCCGCGGGTGTCGAACCGCAGGTCTGCAAGGCCTCGGCGGATCCGGTCGCGGCCGAGGCGGCGTTCAGGTCGAACCTGGCGTTCTGGGCGGCTGTGCAGGCGACGACGGCAACACGGCGCGCCACGGAGCTGGTCGAGGAGGCGGTGGCCAAGCTCGTGAAGGAGCAGGGCGAGCGGCTGAAGGAGCTCGACCGGGCGATCGAGGATCTCGAGCGCAGCGGGTTCGCGCAACGGGAGGCCCACAGGATCAGCTGGTTGAAGCAGCAGAAGCGGGAGATCATCGACGCCTACGACCCGTCGCTCCCGAGAAGCTCGAGGCTGCCCGTTCCGTCGGGACTGTTCGTGCTGCTCCCCTACGAGACCCGCATCGACCCCTTCAGCGGGCCGCCGTCGCCGGGGCAGGTCGAACGGGCTGCGTATGCCAAGAACAAGCTGCTGGCTCCCGACATCAAACCCGACCAGCCACTCCGGACCGGGAAGCACAGCGGGGTCTTCTTCGAGCACGACGCCGTCCGTACGTCGGTCGGAAACGCGTATGCCTACGACATCGAGACCAACTATTTCCAGGTCGGCAACGACCTGGAGCGACTCGCCCGTCAGGGCGTCACCGAGATCCACATCGCGACGGGCACCCACGGTGACGCCATCGGCGGGCTGGATCCCGAGTTCAAGTTCCTCCGCCAGGACGCGCGCTCGATCCACGAGACGATGCAGCGTCATCCCGGGCTGAGGATCATCCCCTACCGGATGTCCGACCCGGTCCAGGCCGCCAGGTTCGATGCCCTGCAGGCCCTCGCGGCCCAGGACCGGTTGCCGGGTGGGGCGACCATCGCGGCCTTCTGCTTCAGCGAGGTCCGCGTCGCGGATCCGAACCCGACTCCGGCGGGGCCGTACGCCACGCGCGAGTTCCTCGACCCGAGGCCGACCGCGTCGTCGCGCCTCCCCGGCGCGCTCGCCCTCGCCGCCGGCGCCCTGAGCGTGTACGACGGTCTGAACGACCCGAGCGCCACCATCGGCGGACTGAAGGTCGTCGGCGGCGGAGCCCAGGTGGCCGGTGGGACGACGTACCTCCTCGGTATGGCTCGGGACTCCCTCCCCGCCGTGCGCTTCGGGTCGCGGCTCGCCGCCGCTGGTGGCTACCTCACCGCACCCCTCGGGTTGGTCGACGTGTATCGGAGCATGGCCCAGAAGCTCGACCCGAACGCGCCGGCGATGAGTCAGGCGGAGGCCGGGCTCCAGGGTGTGGACGACACCCTGAAGCTGGCTGCGGTGCTCTATCCCGCGGCGGTGCTTCACGCCGTGGCGTTCCACTACGGCGTGAAGCCGATGGCGGAGAAGGCCGCGGAGATCGCCGCACCCGCGTTCATCGGCGCGATGTCGCAGGCCTACGGCATCCCCGAGTCCATCCTGTGGCGGTGGTGATGAGCACGCTCGCCCACGCCGCACCGGTCCAGGCCAAGGAGTCGGATCCCGAGCCCGACCGCCCCGCGCGTCGCGCCGGTGCCAACGCGGCTCCGCCGGCGCACCGGGCCGGCAACCAGAACGTCCAGCGACTGGCCGCTCGCGATGCGTCGCATCCCCTGCTG
>JALZCZ010000338.1 GCA_030862825.1 Actinomycetota bacterium
GCCTCGACCTCTTCCTCCGTCTCGCCGCCGACACCGACCTGATCATCGAGAACTTCCGCCCCGGGGTCGTACGCCGGCTCGGAATCGACTACGAATCCGTCCGCAAGGTGCACCCCGACATCCTCTACTGCTCGATCAGCGGCTTCGGCCAGACCGGCCCGTACCGCGACCGTCCCGGCTTCGACATCATGGCCCAGGGCGTGGGCGGCTTCCTGCGGATGACCGGCCAGCCCGACGGCAAGCCCACCAAGGTCGGCATCGCGATCAACGACATCGCAGCTGGCGCCACGGCCATCTACTCGATTCTGGCCGCGGAGATGCTTCGGCGACGGACCGGTGAGGGTGAGTACATCGACATCTCCCTAGTCGACGCCGGCCTGGCGTGGACGCTGTGGGAAGCCGGCGCCTACTTCGGAAGCGGCGAGGTTCCCGCCCCGACCGGCACCCGGCACCGCCGCTCGACGCCGTACCAGGCGTACCGCACCGCCGACGGCTACGTGACGATCGGCGCCAACAACGACCGGCTCTGGCAGCGCTTCTGCAACGATGTCGTGCAGTGCCCCGAGTGGCTCACCGACCCACGCTTCGAGACGCTGCCGGACCGGATGGCGCACATCGATGAGCTCGAGCGCGCGATCGAGGAGATCACCGCCACGCGTACCACCTCCGAGTGGGTGGAGATCTGCGACAAGGCGGGGATTCCCGGCGGCCCGGTGCTGACGTACGACGAGACGCTCGCCGACCCGCACGTGATCGCCCGGGACATGGTCGTCGCCATGGAGCACCCGATCATCGGTCCGATGCGCACGGTCGGCACCGGTGCTCGGTTCAGCGGCCTCGACTTCAAGGTCCGCGGGCCGGCGCCGTGGCTGGGCCAGCACACCACCGAGGTGCTGGCCGAGCGCGGCCTGAGCGAGGAGGAGATCGGCCGACTGTTCGAGGACGGCGTCGTCTTCGACGAGCACCCCGAGCTGCCTGGAAAGGGAGCGCGAGCACAATGACGGAAGCCCAGGACCTGATCGTCGAACGCTCCGGACCTGCAGGTGCGGTCGCGACTCTGCTGCTGAACCGGCCGGACAGCCACAACGCGATCCGGCTGCGGATGTACGAGGCACTGCCCGACGTGCTGAACGAGATCGACGACGACCGGACTGTGAAGGTGCTTGTGGTTCGCGGGTCCGGGCGGAAGGCGTTCGCATCGGGCGCGGACATCAGCGAGTTCCGCGAGGTGCGCGCCAATGCCGAGTCGGCCCGGTCGTACAACAAGCGCGTCGAGGGGGCCGAACGAGCGCTCGAGGGAATGTCCAAGCCGACGATCGCGATGGTGCACGGCTACTGCATCGGCGGCGGCTGCGGGCTGGCGCTCGCCTGCGACATGCGGATCGCCGACGACAACGCCAGCTTCGCCATCACCCCCGCCAAGCTGGGGCTTGTCTACAGCCTCGAGTCCACCAAGCGCCTCGTCGACGTCGTCGGGCCCGCGCAGGCCAAGTGGATCCTGATGTCCGGCCAGCGGGTCGATGCGCAGCGGGCACATCGGATCGGACTCGCCGACGAGGTCGTGCCGCCCGACGACCTGGAGAAGCTCACCTACGAGTTCGCCGAGCTGCTGTGCACCCGTGCGCAGTTCAGCATCCGGGCGACCAAGCAGATCGTCGGCCGCATCCTGGCCGGCCAGACCGAGGACGACGAGGAATCACGCGAGCTGCGCAACTCCTCGTTCGACACCGAGGACTACGCCGAGGGGGTGCGCGCCTTCCTCGAGAAGCGCCGCCCCGAGTTCATCTGGTCCTGACCCAGCGAGGAGAGGAGGCGACGCGTGGCCGACGAGCACACCGCAGGTGTGATGGAGCAGCCTCACCCCAGCGGCGTCGACCCCGACCTGGTGCGCAGCCGGGTCGAGGAGGCCTTGGCCACCAGTCGCCCGGTGTTCAACGAGTTCTTTCTCGCCCGGCTGCTCGACCTCACCGTCACCTACGACGACGAGCGCGAGGAAACGCGCGTCGAGCTCCCGTTCGCCGACTTCCTGCGCAACCCGCAGGGGTCGCTGCACGGGGGTGTCATCGCCACCGCGATGGACATCTCGATGGGTCATCTGCTGAACCGTTACCTGTCCGCCGGCGTGACCATCGAGATGCAGATGCGGTTCTTCCGGCCGGTGCACGGACCGTCGTACTGCGAGGGACGCCTGCTGCGTCCCGGGCGGCGCATCGTGCATCTCGAGTCGCGCCTGTACGACGAGCAGGGGCGGTTCGCTGCGTACGCCACGAGCACCTATCAACGTCTCGACGCACCATCCGACCACCACGAGTCCCGGCACATGCCCGACTCCCGGCAGCACCTGATCCACGGCCCCGGAGCTCCATCCGGGTAGGAGGTAGAGGAACCATGGTCAGCAAGATCGCATCCACCAGCGCGAGTCTCGCCGCCGCGCTCGTACTTGCCGCCTGCGGAGGCTCAGGCGGATCTGGCGAGGCCAGCGCCGAGGACTATCCGGAGGAGCCGCTGGAGTGGACCGTGGCCTTCGGGCCCGGCGGCGGCAACGACATCATGTCGCGGACCATCGTGGACATCCTGGAGAAGGAGAACCTCTACCCCGAGGACATCACCGTCGAGAACCTCGAGGGTGGGTCGGGGGCCAAGGGCTGGGGCCGCGTGTACGCGGAGTCCGGCAACCCCTACGCGATCTCTTCCACGTCCGGATCGTTCCTGACCACCCCGCTGGAATCCGACACCGGCTGGGCGCCCGAGGACTTCACCCACATCGGTCTCCTGGCCACGGACGCGTCGCTGTTCCTGACGCACAAGGACAGCGGGCAGGACACCTGGGAGAAGTGGGTTGAGTACGCAAAGGCCCAAGGCGGAAAGGTGCCGGTGGGCGGCATCGGCATCGTCAACATCGATCTGATCCTGCACTCCGAGCTGGCCAAGCAGGCCGGTTATGAGATCGAGTACGTCCCGTTCGACGACGAGGGCGAGTTGATCACCGCGCTCACGTCGGGTTCGCTGCCCGCCATCACCTCCAACCCCGCCGAGGTGCTCGGCCAGGTGGACTCCGGGGACATGAACGCGCTGCTGTTCACCGGTGACCAGCCCATGCCTGGCTACGAGCAGGTCCCGACGGCCGAGTCCAAGGGTTACACCGACATGGTGACCACACCGCGGGGCATGATCCTGCCCCCGGACGTGCCCGAGGAGACCCGTGAGTGGTGGATCGACACGATGCAGAAGGTCGTCGAAACACCGGCCTGGCAGAGTTACCTGGAGGACAACAACCTCACGTCGGACGAGCGCTGGGGTGACGAGTTCACGCAATACGTCGAGGACACGTCGTCGGAGCTCGAGACCAAGCTGCAGGCGCTGGGAGCCCTCTAGATGGGTGACCAGGCCGAGGAGGGAACGACGCGGTCCGACGCCGGGGCGGACCGGGACGTTCCCGTCGGCACTGACCAGCCTGATGGCGAACGGACCGGCCTGCCGGTCACACGGCTGCTGTTCCTGCTCGTCCTCACCGTCGTGGCCGCCGCCTACACGGTGATGGCGTTCGACCTGGAGTGGCGACTGCGGAACGGACAGATCGGCCCGGGGTTCTTCCCGCGGATCGTCGGGACCGTCATCGTCGTGGCCTGTCTTGTGGTGATCGTGCGCGTGCTGCTAGGCGGCTCCGGGCCCTCCTCGTCCACGCCGACGGCAGACGTGGACGAGGAGGCCGAGCTCGGTGTCGAGGGTGACGGACGTACCGACGCCTGGGTCCCCACCATGACGGTCGGGTGCATGGTGCTCTGCTACGTCGTGTTCGAGACGCTGGGCGCGCTGCTCGCCTCCGTCCTGTTCCTGGCCCTTCTGCTGAGCGTGGTCAACCGAGGGCACCACCTGCAGAACGCTCTGGTGAGCGTCCTCGTACCCGTCGGCCTCTACCTGCTCTTCGAGGTCCTGCTCGACTCTGGGCTGCCGCCGGGAGTCGTGCTGCCGCCGCTGTGAACGCTCGGGCTGGCTGAGACCGGTCCATCCCAGGAGGTCTTCCCACCATGGACGTCTTCGATCAGCTGCTCGGAGGCATCGCCGGCGTGCTGACACCGGGCAACCTGCTGCTGCTCGCGGCCGGCGTCCTGATGGGCATGGTCGTGGGCGTCATGCCGGGCCTCGGTCCTTCCGCCGGTATCGCGATCCTGCTTCCGGTGACCTTCGGGCTCGACCCGACCGGCGCGATCGTCATGCTCGCCGCGGTCTACTACGGCGCGATGTATGGCGGGACCATCACGTCCGTCCTGATCAACACGCCGGGCGAGTCGGCCACCGTCGCAACGACGTTCGACGGGTATCCCATGGCCAAGCAGGGCCGAGCAGGACCCGCGCTGGTGCTCGCTGCGGTTGCGTCGTTCGTCGCCGGAACCATCGGTGCCATCCTCATCTCGGTCAGCGCCCCGCTCGTTGCTTCCATCGCCTCGAACTTCGGACCGCCCGAGCTCTTCCTCGTGGTGATTGCCGGCTTGCTCACGCTCATCGTCATCATCGGGCGCAACCGGCTGCTCGGCGTGATCAGCGCGCTCGTAGGCTTCGCGATGGCGACCGTCGGAATCGACATCACGAGCGGCACTCAGCGTTACATGTTCGGCTCTCCGGAACTCATCGAGGGCATCGACTTCGTCCCCGTCGCGATCGGCATCTTCGGGGTGGGGGAGATCCTCTGGTCGCTGTACAACCGGGGGCACAAGCAGGAGCTGGCCTACATGCACGTCAGCGTGCGCCGCCGGGGTTTCTGGCCAACCCGGCGTGACTGGTCGGAGTCGCGCGGCAGCATGGGCCGCGGCTCGATCCTCGGCTTCTTCGTGGGCGCGATCCCTGGTGCGGGCGCGACGGTGGCCTCACTGATGTCGTACAGCCTGGAAAAGGGCATCTCCAGGCACCCGGAGAAGTTCGGCAAGGGCGCGGTTCCGGGTCTGGTCGGCCCAGAGGCCGCCAACAACGGGGCGAGCGCCGGGTCCATGGTGCCCCTCCTGACGCTGGGAATCCCGGGGTCGAGCGCCACCGCCGTCCTGATGGGCGGCTTCCTCATCTGGGGTCTGAGGCCTGGGCCCCTGCTGATGGAGCAGAACCCCGAGTTCGCGTGGGGACTGATCGGCAGCATGTACCTCGGCAACGCGATGCTGCTCGCGCTGAACATCTTTTGCGTGCCCGTCTTCGCCAGCATCGCGCGCGTTCCGCTCCGAATCCTCGGGCCGATCGTGATCGTGCTGTGCATCATCGGCTCGTACGTGGTCAACCAGAGCATGGTCGAGGTCGGCATCATGCTGGCCTGTGGGGTGCTGGGCTTCTTCATGCGCCGGTTCGGCTTCTCCCCGGCGGCGCTCGTGATCGCGCTCGTCCTCGGTCCGATTGCCGAAGAGACGTTGCGGCAGACGCTGCTCATCTCGGGCGGCAGTTTCGACATCTTCGTCGAGCGTGGCACGTCGCTGGTGCTGCTGGTATTCATCGCCGTGCTCTGCGTGCTGGCCTTCGCCGGTCCGCCCATCGCGCGAGCCGTCCGGGGTTCGATAGACCAGAGGGCGGAGCGCCGCATGGCCGAGCAGCGGCAATCCGGCGGATCTGATGACGCGTCAGGTGAGGAGCCGACGGAAGAGCAGAGACAGGTCGACGTATGACGCGGCACCCGCGGCCGGTGTTGCTCATGCTCGACGACCGGGAAGGCCTCGTCCGCTCGGCCCCCGGCATGGCGGGTCTGCGCGACGTGTGCGACGTGCGGGTGGCCGACCGCCCGCTCGCCGACATCCCCGATGAGGACCTGACCGACGTACGCCTGCTGCTTGCCGTCAGGGAGCGCACTCTTCTGGACGCCGCGACGTTGGCTCGGTTTCCTCGCCTGGAGCTGCTTCTGCAGACCGGCACTCACGCCTACCACGCGGACGCCGACGAGCTGGCGCGGCGGAGAATTCCGGTGGCCCTCGGGCGACGCGCCCGAGCCGTGCGGGCGGCGGTGCCCGAGCTGACCCTCCTGCTCATGCTCGCCTGCCTGCGGCGCCTGGGCGAGGCATCGAAGGGAATCAGCCGCGGCGAGTGGCCCGCGCTGGTCGGCCGCACGCTCGCCGGACGTCGGCTGGGAGTGCTCGGGCTGGGCCGACACGGTCGCCGGGTCGCCGAGCTCTGCCACGCCCTGGACATGGATGTCGTGGGTTGGGACAGGACGGGGGAGCGGGAGGGCAGCGCGACACCGTCGGGCAGGCGAGGCCCGGACGACATCACACTGCTGCCGCTCAACGACGTCCTCACCACCTCCGATGTCGTCAGCGTGCACCTGAGGTTGTCCGACGAGTCAACCGGGCTGCTCGACGGCAAGCGGCTGCGCGCCATGAAGTCCGGCTCGGTGCTGGTCAACACCGCGCGTGGAGCCATGGTCGACGAACACGCGTTGATGCAGGTCCTTCGCACCGGGCCGATCGCCGCAGCGGGCCTCGACGTGTTCACTGAGGAGCCGCTTCCGGACAGGCATCCGCTGCGTTCACTGTCCAACGCCGTGCTCACGCCGCACGTTGGCTGGACGACGGAGGAGGTGTTGACGGAGTACGCCGAGATCGCCGCGCAGCAGGCCATCGACTACCTGTCCGGCGACCTGGACCCCGATGACCTGCTCGACCCCGGGGTGGAGCCTGCGCCGGACGCCCTCGGCGGTCTGCGCAAGGCGGTGCCGGGATGAGTGGCGGTCGCGGCAGCGCCCCGCCCGGCGGGCGCCTGCCCGTGGGGACGCCCGCTCTCGCCGGCGGGCTGGCGGGGGCCCTCCTGCTCGTGCTGCTGCAGGTTCCCGCCGGGGGCATCGTGGGTGCCGTCGCCGGGAGTGCCCTGGCCTCCGGGGTCCGCGGCTGCACGCCGCCGCCCCGCGGCGTCCGCGGGGGCGGCATGGCGCTGCTGGGATGTGCCGCCGGCGCCCGGCTGGAGCCGTCCACGTTGGTGACGCTGCTGCACCTTGCGGTGCCGATCCTGCTGGCCGTCGCGGTGCTGCTCGTGCTCGACGTCGTGCTGGCTGCAGTGCTCACCCGGCGGTACGGCATCGATCCGGTGACCGCGTTGCTGGCGTGCGCGCCCGGGGGCGTCAGTGAGATGACGATGATGGCCTATGACGCCGACGCACGCATCGAGATCGTGGTCGCCGTGCACGTCGTACGTGTGGCCACCGTCGTGCTCGTCGCCCTTCCGCTGCTGATGCTGTTCCTGGGGCGCCCATGAGCGTCGCCATCTTCGCTGCCCTGGTGGCCGGCGGCGCCGCCGGCGCGGCGCTCGGCCGGCTCGCACGCCTGCCGCTGTGGCCGCTGACCGGCGCCTTGGTGGGTGCAGGCGCCGTCCAGCTCGCTGTGGACAACGGCGCGCCCTTCCCCGCCTGGGCCGTATTCGTCGCGCAGGTGCTGGTGGGAAGCACCGTCGGCGCACGCCTCGGACCGACTGTCCTACAGGAGTTTCGGCTGGTCGTCGTCCCCGGCGTGGTGGCGGTGGTGGCCACAGTGGTCGCCGGTATCGGACTGGGCCTGGCGGTGTGGTGGATCATGCCGGTCGGGGTGGTGGAGGCCGTGTTCGGCATGGTCCCCGGCGGCGTCGGTGAGATGGTGGCGGCGGTGGCGAGTCTTGACGGCGACAGCGCGCTGGTGGCGGGCATGCACATCATCCGACTTCTCGTCGTGGTGACTGTCATGGGTGCGCTGGTGGGCTGGTTCCGCCGTCGCGGAGGGGGAGAGCCCGCCGCCGGTGGTGGCGCGTGATCGAGGAGCCAGGAGCGGCATGACGACCGGCACGACTGAGCACTCTGACGTCGCGGTGGTCAGCATCGGGCCGGTGCTCAACCTCGCGTCGCAACAGGCCGCCCTCGTCACACCTGGTGCTCACAGGGCCTTTGCCTCGTCTGTTCGGGCCAATGCCGGGATGTCTCCTGCCGCGAGCACGCCCGCGAGCAGCTGGCAGGTCGACATCGTGGAGCTCAACAGCGGTGGACCGCAGTCGGGCAGTGCCACCGAGGTGACCGACACGCAGGTCTCTGCTGCCGGGCACCCACTGCTGCTGCAGCACCAGCGCCTCGTGGCGGCGGTGCCGCCTGGCATGCGCCAGCCTGGCTGCGGCCGCGTGACCGCGATCGGGTCCAGCGGTGTGCGGCAACCGATCGAGCGGCTGGCGCTGTCGAACATCGGACGTGCCGGATTCGCCGCCTACCTGAAGTCGCTGGCCTCGGAGGTGGCCGCGCACGCGGTGACCGTGAACCTGGTCCTGTCCGGCCGCATCGACACCGAGCGGGTCGCCGGCCTCGACCGGGCGGCCGGTGAGCGCGCTTGGTATCCCTGCGCACGAGGCCCGCGCGCGGTCCGGGGCCCCGATCCGGCCGGTCGCTACGGGACTCCGGAGGAGCTCGCGGCCGTTGTCGCGGTCCTCGCCAGCCCCGCCGCCTCCTACGTCACCGGGGAACAGATCCGGTGTGACGGCGGCGTGGTCCACAGCTACTGAACACACTGAAGGGTCTTGCCATGCATCTTGCTTCTGTCCGCACCCACTCCGGGGAGCTCCCCGCGGTCGTCCTTCCCGGCCGTGGCGTCGCTCTGGTCCACGACGTGATGCCTCCTTTCTCCGGCGACATCCTCGCCCTGTTGAAGGCGGAGGCGCTCGACGACCTTCGAGGGGCGGCCGATGCTGCCTCCGACGACGTGTTCCGATCGCCAGACGACGTGACCATCGGGGCGCCGTACCGGCATCCGCGGATGCTGTTGGGCATCGGGCTCAACTACGTGGAACACGCCAAGGACCTCGCCGAGGGCGTTCCGGAGGAGCCCGCGTCGTTCATCAAGGGCGACCACACGGTCATCGGCCCGGGCGAGGACATCCCGATCCCGTGGCAGAGCGCCCGGACGACGGCCGAGGCGGAGCTCGGCGTGGTCATCGGCCGCTACTGCCGCAATGTCGAGCCCGAGGGCGCCCTGTCCTGCGTCGCCGGCGTGTGCCCAGTGCTGGACCAGACCGCCGAGGACATCCTGGAGCGCAACCCGCGCTTCCTCACCCGAGCCAAGAACTTCCCGGGGTTCTTCTCCTTCGGGCCCGAGATCGTCCCGCTCCAGGAGGCGATCGACGCGGCCGGGTCCCTGGCCGACGTTGAGGTCTCCACCGTCATCAACGGGAGTGTGCACCGGTCGAACACCGTCTACCACATGAGGTACGACC
The DNA here is from genome assembly GCA_030862825.1 of Actinomycetota bacterium. Taxonomy (GTDB): domain Bacteria; phylum Actinomycetota; class Actinomycetes; order Propionibacteriales; family Nocardioidaceae; genus Nocardioides. Next base: position 9,187 of record JALZCZ010000338.1, read on the forward strand.
CCGCGTTCCTGATCAGCTTCCACAGCAAGGTGATGCCGCTCTTCCCCGGGGACATCATCTCCACCGGCACGCCCGGCGCCGTCCACATCAAGCCCGGTGACGTCGTGGAGTGCCGCATCCCGGGCGTCGGAACCCTCCGCAACCCGGTCGTTGCAGGCGAGTAGGTCGCTCTGACCTGTCTGGTGGACACCTCCGTAACAGCGGATGTTCATCATGGGAGGTCAACGTGGCTTGAACGCACTCCACCACCACTCCACTGTGACCGTTCCCGGTCGTTCTGGAGGGATCGCGGTGCGGCACGCACCGACCCCTTCCGTACAGCCACGGCTGTTCCGCCGGAACCTGCACACTCGCGGGCTCATGTCCGAGGCTCACGCCAAAGGCGCATTCCACGTCGAATTCAGGTCTGCGCTCTCCGTCATCGCTCTGTCCTCCTTGTCAGTGGCACTCGCGATGCCCCTGGTGGCATCCAGAGGTCGCGGGTTCAGATCCTGGCCCCTGCTACAAGAAGGCGACCGCTGACCTGAGGAAACGCAGATCAGGGCCGCTTGGCAACTGAGCCATTCCGGCGTGTGCCGCGCCTTCGTGACGCAGAGACCCGGGCAGCAGCTGAGCACAGTCGTGAGCCTGGAGTCGTGAGACTGCGTGAGCTCCTTGACGCGAATGCAGGACGCGCCAAGGCCGAGCGCGTGTCACCGGGTTCTCAGCGTCCACCACGTTCGTCAGCCTCGGTCACGCGGGGATGCGGCCGACGCGAGTGCCTCGTCGCCCTGGAACGAGCTGGGTCGTCCTGTCCCGGTGGTGATCAGGTCGCGAAGGCTCCCGTTGATGTACTCGCCCCAGGCGTTGGCGCAGACGTCGTAGCACTCGTGGTCGGGCCGAAGTCCTTCGTGCGTGAAGGTCACCACTGTGCCCTCCTGTTGCACCGTGACGTCGAACATGATGGTCGTGCCGGTCCACTCCTCCTGGTCGGCCGTGAAGCTGAGGCAGCTGTCGAGCACCTGCCATGCGACGCGTCGCGCCGGTTCGAGCTCGGTGATGCGGAGTTTTGTGTAATGGACGTCGGCCACTGTGTAGGTGAACTCCGACCCGAGCGTGTCGGTCGGCCCGTCCAGCTCACCGGACCACCAGGCGCGGACGTCGTTGATGGCGGCAAACGCCTGATCGGGGGTCTGGTCGACCACGAAGCTGTAGCTGAGGGAAGTGGCCGCCGCCGGAAGAAGCTCGGAGTTGGCCCGTTCCAGCGTCTTGCTGACCCCGGTTGCCCAGGCGGGTTCCAGCGACGCGGACATCGGGTCGGGGAAGATGTCTTCCTGGTCGGTTTCCAGACCGTCGAAGATGGCGGAGGCAACGGCATGCGGGGAGGTCTTGGGAATGTCCAGGCTGCGGGTCATGTCCGTGTCGGTCGGGCCGGTCAGGACGGCGCGGACCCGCACGCCGTGCTTCGCGAAGAGGGCTCGCTGTGCCTGGGTGAGGGAGAGCGCTGCCGCTTTCGAGATGGAGTACGCCGGCATCACCGGCAGTGTGGCGAGGGCAGCCAGGGACAGGATGTTGACGACCTCGCCCCCGGAGCTGGACAGCAAGGGCAGTACGGCGAAGGTCACGTCGTACGGGCCGTAGAGGTTCACCGCCAGGTGGTTCTCGAGGGCGGCCCGGTCAGCCAGGTCCTCGTAGGTGCCGAGTCCAGCGTTGTTGATGACGACGTCGAGGGAGTCGATCTCCTTGATGGCGGCCTCGATCTGGGCCGGGTCGGTGACGTCGAGGGGCAGTGTGATGACGCGGTCGTCAGGGTGGTCGACGGGATTCCGCATCCCGGCGTAGACCTGCCTGGCGCCCCGGCTGAGGGCCTCCTCGACCAGCGCAAGGCCGATGCCTCTGCTGGCGCCGGTCACCAGGATCGTGCGATGTGCGGTGGTGCGTTCTGACGTGGGCATGTGTTCCTCGGTCTCGTTGATCGACAATGGGCAGTCACATGGATCTGACACAGCACCTCCCCGAAACTGGGCGCGCCCGGACCGCCCAGTTCGGCTCTCCGCTGTTGTCCGTAGAACCGAAGGCAACCGGAACGAGGACGACATGACCGCAGAACTCATCGAGCGGGCGCGTGCGGGAGACCATGAGGCGTTCGCCGAGCTCGTCGATCCATACCGACGGGAGATCCAGGCGCACTGCTACCGGATGCTCGGCTCGCTGCAGGACGCCGAGGATCTGCTGCAGGAGACCCTGCTGGCCGCATGGCTGGGTCTCGAGGGTTTCGAGGGTGGCGCCTCCCTGCGCACCTGGCTGTACCGAATCGCGACCAACCGTTGCCTCAACCAACTCAAGTCGACGAAGCGCCGACCTGCGCCGGCCGCGCCGCTGCCGATCACGCCGCCGGAGCCCACGCGCCTGGGGGAGGTCTTCTGGCTCCAGCCGTATCCCGACTCACTCCTGGAAGGCATCTCTGACCAGACTCCGGGGCCGGAGGCCCGTTATGAGTCACGCGAGGCGATCTCCCTGGCCTTCGTCACAGCGGTTCAGCTGCTCCCTCCGAATCAACGCGCCGTGCTGCTGCTCCGCGACGTCCTCGGCTACCGCGCCGCCGAGGCCGCCACTCTGATCGGTCTGACCGAGGAGGCCGTCACCAGCGCCCTGAAGAGAGCTCGCGCGACGATAGCGGGATCTCGACCATCACGCCCGCCGCCGGCACCGGGCGGGCCGGAGGAACGCGACCTGCTGGCGAGGTTCGTAACGGCGTTCAGCGAGGGCGACGTCGATGAGCTCATCGCTTTGATGACTGACGACGTGTGGGTGCGGATGCCGCCGGCCCCGTTCGAGTACCGCGGAACTGCGGCGGCGCACCGGTTCTTCACGGCCGTCGATGCCCACCGGCGTGGCACGGATCGGATGGTGCCGGTCCGGGCGAACGGTCAACCGGCGTGGGGGGAGTACCGTCGCGATCCGGTCACCGGCGTCAGCCACCTTGCGGGGATCCAGGTCATCGCCCTCGTCGGTGACCGGATCTGCGAGATCACGCGATTCGAGGCCACGGTGGCGCCGTACTTCGGTCTCCCGCGCACCCTGGGCTGATCGGACGTCACTGCTGTGGACAGCCTCCAGCGCGATCGGCGGATGTCGGAGCGTTCGCGGCGGACTGGATCGAGCACGCCGGCGGTCGTTCAGCCCTCGATCTGCGCAGCGCCGTGCGCAGGTGGGCCAGGGGATCACAGAGGAGCGGCTCCATTCCGCTGATCACAGATCCGTGCCGCTCCTACCAGGCGGTGTTCGTGATCATCCGTTCGTGTGTGTGAACAGCCGAGCGGTCCGCAGGCCGCGCCGAACGGCGGTGGCTTCGGCGAACGTGGTGAGCTGACGGCCGAGCCCCCGGGCTCTGATGGTCGGGGGCAACCGTGACGTTCTCGACGAGAAGCGCGTCGTCCACCGTCGCCGGCACGATCAGACCCGCCACCTCGTCGGCGAGAGATGGGGACTCGCGGGAAACATGAGTGATCGGGTACACCGAGAGCGATCCGGGCGGGGCAGGAAGACTCAGGGCGAGAGTGACGCCTCGACGTTGTCGGCGAGCGCCTGCAGCCCCTTCTGGAGGCTGGCGAACTGGCGGTCGCTCAGTCCCATCAGCTCGGCGATCTGATCGGGGATGACGATCGCCCGGTCCCTTAGCGCTTGGCCGTCCTCGGTCAGCTCCACGTCGACGGCACGCTCGTCATCGAGGCGGCGCCGGCGTCGTACCAGGCCTGCCACCTCGAGGCGCTTCACCAGAGGGCTCAGCGTGCCGTAGTCCAGCCCGAGCTCTTCCCCCAGGCTGCGCATCGACACCGGCGCCCGCTCCCAGAGCACCAGCATCGTGACGTACTGGGGATAGGTGAGCCCGAGCTCGTTGAGCAGCGGACGGTAGGCGGCGGTGATCAGCCGGGACGCCGAGTAGAGCGAGAAGCAGAGCTGCTCGTCGAGCTTGAGGGAGAACCTGGGGACGACCTCTTCGTTAGCCATGCGACCGACTTTACAGGCGTGCGCGAGACAAGTTTGTACATTTACCTTGCGCACAACTTACTTGTGCTCTATGGTTCTCGTCAGGCCCCGATCCCGGGGTCACTGAAACCAGAGGAGCCAGCCATGACCAAGATCGTTCTCGAGCCCGCCGCTGCCGAGTTCGCCGCCGCCACCGCCAACCCGCCGTACCTGTTCGACCTGGGCCCCGGCGAGGGCCGCAAGGTCGTCGACGAGGTGCAGTCGGGTGCGGGCGTGACGAAGCCCGAGATCGAGGAGGAGTGGGTGACGGTCCCCGGCGGCCCGACCGGCGAGGTCTCAGTCCGGATCGTCAAGCCGGTCGGGACCACGGACCCGCTGCCGGTGATCATCTACATCCACGGCGCGGGCTGGGTCTTCGGCAACGCGCACACCCACGACCGGCTGGTCCGCGAGCTCGCTGTCGGTGCGCAGGCCGCGGTCGTCTTCCCCGAGTACGACCTCTCCCCCGAGGCCCGGTACCCCATCGCCATCGAGCAGAACTTCACCGCCGCCCAGTGGGTCGCCAAGCATGGCTCGGAGAAGGGTCTGGACGGCTCGCGGATCGCGGTCGCCGGCGACTCCGTCGGCGGCAACATGGCCGCGGCGCTCACACTGATGGCCAAGCAGCGCGGCGATGTGCCCCTGGTCCAGCAGGTCCTCTTCTATCCCGTCACGGACGCGAACTTCGACACCGGCTCCTACGAGCGGTTCGCCACCGGGTACTTCCTGCGCCGCGACGGTATGCAGTGGTTCTGGG
>JALZCZ010000363.1 GCA_030862825.1 Actinomycetota bacterium
GAGCAGGGCCAGCTCCCCGACGACATGCTGGAGGCGCTTCGCACCGCGCACCCCGACGTGCCGGTGCTCGGCATCACCGGCACCGGCGGCTCCGGCAAGTCGTCGCTGACCGACGAGGTCGTACGCCGGTTCCGCGTCGACCAGCAGGACAAGCTCCGGATGGCCGTGATCGCGGTCGACCCGACCCGACGCAGGGGTGGGGGCGCGCTGCTCGGCGACCGGATCCGGATGAACTCCCTCGACGGCGACCGGGTCTTCTTCCGGAGCCTGGCCACCCGCGGCTCGCACGAGCTGCCCGACCACCTGGGCGACGTGATCGACGTGCTGAAGGCGGCGGGCTACGACCTGGTCGTCGTGGAGACGCCCGGCATCGGGCAGGGCGACGCCGCCATCGTGCCGTTCGTGGACAGCTCGCTCTACGTGATGACACCGGAGTTCGGCGCCGCGTCGCAGCTGGAGAAAATCGACATGCTCGACTTCGCCGACACCGTGGCCATCAACAAGTTCGAGCGCCGTGGAGCCAAGGACGCGTTGCGCGACGTCGGACGCCAGCTGGTGCGCAACCGCGGCGAGTTCGGCAAGGGCCCCGACGACATGCCCGTTTTCGGCACGTCGGCGGCCACCTTCAACGACGACGGCGTCACCGCGCTCTACCAGCACCTGCGGAGCTCGCTCGTGGAGCACGGGCTGGAGGTCGGCGAGGGCCGGCTCGACCCGGTCGACGTACGCCACTCCTCGGGCATCGCCCAGGTGGTCCCGGGCAGCCGGGTGCGCTACCTGGCCGAGGTCACCGATACGGTCCGCGCCTACCACGAGGAGACCGAGCGGCTGGCCGAGGCGGCCCGCCGGGTGCAGCGCCTCGACGCCGTGCGCCGTGAGCTGGCGGAGGCTGGCCACGACGACACCGGGGTCGGCCACCTGCTCGGGCTCGCCCGCGCCTCTCTCCCCGACGAGACCGGGCAGGAGATCCAGGCCTGGCCCGGCGTCGTGGCGTCCTACTCGGGCGACGAGCTGACCCGCGAGTCCCTCTCCGGCAACCGGATCCCGAAGGTCTCGCTCCCCCGCTTCACCGACCACGGCGAGCTGGTGCGCTTCTGGCGCCGGGAGAACCTGCCGGGCCGGTTCCCCTTCACCGCCGGCGTCTTCCCGTTCAAGCGCGACGGCGAGGACCCGGCCCGGATGTTCGCCGGTGAGGGCGATCCGTTCCGCACCAACCGGCGGTTCAAGATGCTGTCGGCCGACGGCGAGGCGACCCGCCTGTCGACGGCGTTCGACTCGGTCACCCTCTACGGCCGCGACCCCGACCCGCGCCCCGACGTCTACGGCAAGGTCGGCACGTCCGGCGTCTCGGTAGCGACCCTGGACGACATGAAGGCGCTCTACGACGGCTTCGACCTGGTCTCGCCGACCACCAGCGTCTCGATGACCATCAACGGTCCGGCGCCGACGGTGTTGGCGTTCTTCCTCAACGCCGCCATCGACCAGCACATCGCAGCCTTCCGCCGCGAGCACGAGCGGGAGCCGTCGCCCGACGAGGCCGCCGACCTGCGCGCCGCCGCGCTCGCGTCGGTGCGCGGCACGGTGCAGGCCGACATCCTCAAGGAGGACCAGGGCCAGAACACCTGCCTCTTCTCCACTGAGTTCTCGCTGCGGATGATGGCCGACATCCAGGAGTGGTTCATCCAGCATCGGGTGCGCAACTTCTACTCCGTGTCGATCTCCGGCTACCACATCGCCGAGGCCGGCGCGAACCCCATCAGCCAGCTCGCGTTCACCCTCGCCAACGGGTTCACCTACGTCGAGGCCTACCTCGCCCGCGGGATGGACATCGACGACTTCGCGCCCAACCTCTCCTTCTTCTTCTCCAACGGCATGGATCCCGAGTACTCCGTGATCGGCCGCGTCGCCCGCCGGATCTGGGCGATCGCCATGAAGGACAAGTACGGCGCCGGCGAACGCTCCCAGAAGCTGAAGTACCACGTCCAGACCTCCGGCCGTTCCCTGCACGCACAGGAGATGGACTTCAACGACATCCGCACCACCCTGCAGGCACTGATCGCGATCTACGACAACGCCAACTCGCTGCACACCAACGCCTACGACGAGGCGGTCACCACGCCGAGCGAGGAGTCGGTGCGCCGAGCGCTCGCCATCCAGCTGATCATCAACCGCGAGTGGGGGCTGGCCATGAACGAGAACCCTCTCCAGGGGTCGTTCATCGTCGACGAGCTCACCGACCTGGTCGAGGCGGCCGTGGTCGAGGAGTTCGACAGGATCAACGAGCGCGGCGGCGTGCTCGGCGCCATGGAGACCGGCTACCAGCGCGGCCGCATCCAGGACGAGTCGATGCTCTACGAGCACCGCAAGCACGACGGCACCCTCCCGATCATCGGCGTCAACACCTTCCGCAAGCCCGCGGCCGACGACGACGAGCCCGCATCGGTCGAGCTCGCCCGCGCCACGGAGGCCGAGAAGGAGTCGCAGCTCACCCGCGTGCGGGCCTTCCAGGAGGTCCATCGCGACGAGGCCGCGGAGGCGATCGAGCGGCTGAAGAAGGCCGCCACCAGCGGCGACAATGTCTTCAGCGTGCTGATGGAAGCCGCCCGGGTCTGCACGCTCCAGCAGGTGACCGAGGCCTTCTTCGAGGTGGGCGGTCAGTACCGCCGCAACATCTAGTGCCCCACCCGCGAAGCTCGGCAGACAGGTCGCACCGCCGGCACGCACCTCGCGGCGTTGCGATCGTCGAGCTCGAGCGCGGCGACCCGGGTCAGTGCGGACACCGCGAACTTCGAGCCACCGTAGGTGGCGAGGATCGGGACCTCCGACTGCTGGAGCGCAAACGGGACGTTCGTCCGGCGACCTTGGCCCGGATGGTGTGCTCGTCACCGTTCTCGCCGAAGCTCTCGATCGCGGCCCGTGAAAACGCGTGCTCGCTGGGAGCGGGAACTCGCGGTCGCTGACCAGCAACCGAGGAAGACAAGGTCACGGGCAGATGGTGGAGACTGCGTGTCGTGGACTCTGAACGCACCGGCCGCGTCGCCCTGGTCACGGGTGCCGCTCGCGGGATCGGCGCCGCCACCGTCGCCGAGCTGTGCCGTCAGGGATACTCCGTGACCGCCCTTGACATCTGCAGCGGCGGCCTGGTGCCGCCCGGGGTCGGCTATCCGATGGCCAACCGTGAGCAGCTGCACGCACTGCCGCGGAAGTTTCCCGAACGGGTGCTGACCGTCGAGTCCGACGTCCGCGACCGCGAGGCACTCGAGTCGGCCGTCAACGCCACGCTGGTCCGGTTCGGGCGGCTCGATGCCGTCGTCGCCGCCGCCGGCCTCGTCGTCGGTGGCCTGCCGCAGTGGGAGACACCCGACGAGCACCTGAAGACCCTCATGGACGTCAACGTGATGGGCGTCTGGAACACCGCGGCCGTCACCGTGCCGGTGATGCTCGACGGACCGAACCCCGCCGAGTGCCGCTTCGTCGCCGTCGCCTCGGCCGCCGGCGAACGCGGACTCTTCAAGCTCGCCGGCTACGTCGCCAGCAAGCACGCCGTGGTCGGCATCGTCCGCGGCCTGGCCGCCGACCTGGTCGGCACGGGCGTTGCCGCGATCGCGGTCGCACCCGGGTCCACGGACACACCGATGCTCGCGGCCACCGCCGACCTCTACAACACCACGCCGGACCAGCTGGCCGAGCAGCAGGGAATCCGGCGGCTCATCGCCCCCGAGGAGATCGCGGCCACCATCGCCCTGTGCTGCTCGCCCGCAGGAGCTGCCCTCAACGGCTCGGTCGTGCGTGCCGACGGCGGCTTCAGCGGATGATTCGGCCGCGCGGTCCCTCTGCTGCCCGATGCGGTCAGGCGCGCGGCGCGAGCTGCTCGGCGAGGCCGGCAATCTCTGCGGGTCCGACCCGGCAGCAGCCCCCGACCAGCCGTGCGCCGGCCGCGACCCACTCGGTGGCCAGCGCCGCGGCGTACTCCCCGGTGCCCCGCCAGGTGTTGGTCGAGCTGTCCCACTCCTCGCCCTTGTTGGGGTAGGCCACGCCGGGACGACCGGTCACGGCCGTCGCGGCCCGGACCGCCCCCAGCACGTCGTGCGGCGCAGAGCAGTTCACACCGGCTGCCTGGACCGCCGAGCTGTCGCGCAGCACCGCGAACGCGTCGTCAAGCGCCTGGCCGGCCCGGGTGGCGGTGCCCTGGACGGCGTAGCTGAACCACGACGGGATGCCGACCTCGTCGAGCAGCGGCACCAGCACCTCCGCCTCCTCGACGTCGGGGATGGTCTCCACCGCGAACAGGTCCGGGCCTGCCGCTGCGAGCGTCTCCAGCCGCGGCAGGTGGAAGTCGCGCAGCTGCGCGGCGCTCAGCCCGTAGCGCCCGCGGTACTCCGACCCGTCGGCCAGCACGGCGCCGTACGGCCCGACGGACGCCGCCACCAGGAGTGGC
>JALZCZ010000367.1 GCA_030862825.1 Actinomycetota bacterium
GCAGACTACGTGCGGCGCGAGGAACCGGCCTGGAAGGCCTGGCTGCAGGCGCTCTCCGTCCCGGCCTGATCTTCTGCGCGGAACGCGCGCGAGAAGTGGTGTGGCAGACACGGGCCTGGACGCCCTATGTGGTGGGTCCTGATCGCAGCGCGCTCTTCCCGCTTCGCCCACGCCTCGTCTTCGGCGATGCGTTCCAGCAGGAAGTCGACTAGCTCGGAGCCGCGCGCGCTCACGGCTCTCCGTCGTCGAGCATCGTGTAGACGGTCTGCCGGGTGACCCCGGTAACGATCGCGATCTGACGGATGGGCAGCTCGCCCTTCGCCAGTCGCGCGAGCCGTGTCACCTCGGCCATCGCGGCCGCCCGCTATTCGTCGGCAGCGGCCAGCCGTCGCCCAGCCGCTTCGAGCTCGGCGCGCGGTTCGTCTTGACTCACGCCCCCGCCCCCCATGCCTGGGCAACGGCGACCGCGGATGGGGCCGCCCACGCGCCCACAGCCACCACGGCAGGTCCGTCGCCACCTGGGGGCCGCCAAGGCCACGCCGGCGGCCGCGGACGCCCGGATGCTCCGGTGCTTGATCACGTTCATGAGTCTCCTCTTGGGTCGTGGACAACAACAGAGCGAAGACGGATGAAGCGGGAAGCGGGGACCGGGGCACGCCGACCGGGATTGGTCCCGACGTGTTGCGTGGCAGGTTCCGAGGAACTTGTCGACCAAGTCGGCCTCTGCTAGGGACAATCGCCGCCGGACGTGCGGCTGCGGGTCAGTCTCGGAGGAGTTGGCTGACCAGGGTGTCGCCTAGCCACGTCTCGTAGCGGAGGTGGCTCCATCCCCGCTCGACGACGAGCAGGTGAAACAGCTCGGGCAGGGTGAGCGCCAGCGTGAGGTCGAGGGCGGAGTCGACCGTGAGATCCGGGCGGAGCCGTGGTGCGAGGGCGTCGATGAGCCTTCGGATCTCGCGCTCGCGTGCGGCAAGGACGTTGCGCAGGGTCTCGGCCATCTGCGGGTCCGACGCCGCCGCTTCCTGGTAGATCACGACGACGTCCGAGCCGGCCTGCATCTGGCGCCGGTTGAGCTCGGCGAGCATCTTCAGCTGCCGTGCGGGCTCTGGCTCTTGGAGGTACGCGGCGGCACGCGACGTCGTCTGCGTCTCGCTCATCCAGAGCTCGGTGATCTTGTCGAGGATCTTCGCCTTCGACCCGAAGGCCGAGTAGATCGTCTGGGCCGGGATGTCGGCCTCGGCGGAGATGCTGCTGATCGTGGTGGCGACGTAGCCGCGCTCTGCGAACAGCGCCCGGGCGACGCGTGCCACCTCCCGCTTGGTGGCTTCGGCTTGGCGCTGGCGGTGTCCGGTCGGTCCCTTGACAGCCACACGTCATGGTACCAATATGTTCGTCATAGTGACACTATGATGAAATCTATCCAAGAAGATTGAGCCAGGAGGAGTCGCAATGGACGAGCCGATCGTGTACTTCAAGCCGGGATGTCCGTTTGGCATCAGGCTGAGGACAGCCTTGACCCTGCACCGGGTGCCCCACCGCTCCGTGCGATTTCGGGCCGATGAGGACGGCGCCGCCCGGGTCCGCGAGGTGAACGACGGCAACGAGATTTCGCCGACGGTCCACATCGCCGGCCGGTGGCTCACCAACCCAGGCTGGCGCGAAGTTCGGGACGCGACATCCACCGTGCGGCACCACAAGAGATGAGATCGTCATGTCGAACACTGTGATCAAGGAGTGGGCAGGCTCCGGGGCCACCCTCCGCAGCTGGCGGTCCGCCGCTGCCGTCCTGGCCGCGGCTGCTGTGCTGCTCGTCGGCTGCGGCTCTGATGACGATGACGACACGTCGGGGACGGAATCGGCGGACGACGCGTCGAGCGCCTCCGCCACCTCGCAGGCGCCCGCCACCTCGCCCGCGCCCTCGGAGGCGCCGGCCGTGTCCCCGTTGGAGGGCACCTGGCAGGCCGGCCCCGTCTCGCTGAAGGAGACCGAGGCCACTCTGCGCCACTACGGGCTGGGCCGGTGGGTCGACGACTATCGGGACAATGCCCCGTTCTTCGATGACACCGTGCTGACCCTCACCATCGAGGACGGAGCGTGGGACCTCTACGGCAAGGCCCGGAGCGGGCAGCCGGAACCGATCGACTACGACGCGGACTACGAGATCGATGGCGACACGGTGGTCTTTCACCACTCCGATGGCTCGAACACCTACCACTGGGAGGTCCACCACGACACCCTGCGACTTCACTTCGTCCGGTCGACGTTGCCCGGCTATCGCGGGATCCCGGACGAGGTGTTCCAGCGCGCGCTGTACATGACCGTCTCCTTCAAGAGGCAGGGCTGAGGGGGGAGTGATGTTCGCAGTGTTGGTGGCCTGGACCACGGACGGGCGCCGCGGCCCGCGGTGCGAGTCGCGACCCTCGGGTGACTCGTTTCGTCGCAGCCCAATCGGCTGGCCACATTCGAGCCGCACCCTGCCCCGACCGGACGACGATTCGAAAATGGGGGAAAACGCCGTTCGCACAGGTTTCCCTCGTACGCCAGCGCCCCAGGGGGCACTCTGACCTGCGCAAACGCACCACAGAAACGCTGTGACCTGCGTCTTCTTCGTGGTGCCCCAGGCAGGAGTCGAACCTGCGACCTTTCGCTTAGGAGGCGGCTGCTCTATCCGCTGAGCTACTGGGGCGGGACGTGGAAACGTCGGCGCACATCCTTTCACGGTTTGCCGGAACCTCAGAGGCGAGCACCTCGCCGCCGCTGGTCAGCGTTCACAGGTGACCGGCCAGTAGCCGGGCAGGTCGACCTCACGGGTTTGGCAGCGGGCCGAGGTCACGAGACAATTTGGGCGGCGCCGCTACTTTCGCAGCGTCACGACCCGACCCGACCAGCTAGAACAGCGAACCCCGACGAGAGCGATTCATGTCCGAGCACCTCGAGCCGTCAGGTCATCGGGCGACCCCAAGGTCACGGCCGGACAAGAACGGCGACGGCGGAGGACGGCGGCGCGCCAAGCGTCGGAGGCGCCATGCGGTGGCGAAGGTCGTCGTCGCGACGTTCGTCGTGCTGGCCATGGTCACCGGGCTCTCGGTGGTCTTCTTCTACCGCCACCTCAACGACAACCTCACGGTGCTCGACATCAGCGACCTGGTGAAGGATCGGCCTGAGAAGAAGAAGAGCAACCTGCCCAAGGAACCGCTCAACATCCTGGTGATGGGCTCCGACGACCGCGACGGCGCGGGCAACAACATCGACGGCCTCACCGGCGGCGGCGCCCGTTCCGACACCACGTTGCTCTTCCACCTCAGCGCGGACCGCCAGAACGCCTACGGCATCAGCATCCCGCGCGACACCCTCGTCGACCGGCCGGACTGCATCGGCGAGGACGGCGAGACCCTTCCCGGCGCCAGCGACGTCATGTGGAACGAGGCCTTCGGCGTGGGCGGTCCCGCCTGCACGATCACCCAGTTCGAGGATGTCACCGGGGTCTACGTCGACCACTTCGTGGTGGTCGACTTCAACGGCTTCCAGGACATGGTCGACGCCATCGACGGCGTCGAGGTCTGCATCCCCGAAGACATCGAGGACCCCGCGCACGGCATCAACATCCCGGCCGGTACACGCGAGATCGAGGGCAAGGAGGCGCTCAACTACGTGCGCGCCCGCTACACCCTCGGCGACGGTTCCGACATCGGCCGGGTCAAGCGGCAGCAGGCGTTCATCGCGGCGATGGCCAACAAGGTCGTCTCCAACGGCGTGCTGACCAGGTTCGACCGACTGGTGCCCTTCCTCAACGCCGCGACCGAGTCGCTGGTCGTCGACAAGAACATGGGCAACGTCTTCAAGATCGGCAAGATCGGGCTGTCGTTCAAGAACATCGGCCTCGACAACATCAAGTTCATCACCGCGCCGTTCCAGTACAGCACCGAGCAGCCGGGCCGGGTCGAGTTCCTGCCCGAGGCCGAGGCGCTCTGGCAGCGGGTGATCGACGACGAGCCACTCAGCCGCCGGCTCACCGACGGCGTGATCACTGCCGGCGACGCACCCGACGGCAGCGAGTCACCCGACGAGTCCCCGAGCGGTACGCCGGGCGACGGCCCCAGCGAGTCCGCCGCACCCGAGATCGACGAGCAGACCGCCGCCGAGCGCGAGGCCGCTGGGCTGTGCGCGTGAGCGAGGATCGTCCCGAAGAGACCGCGGCGGAGCGCAAGCGCCGGCTCGCCGAGGTGTTCGGCGACGTCCTGCCCGAGACCACGTCGGACGAACGCGACGACGAGGAGTCCAAGGGCTCCGACGAGTGGCTGAAATCGCAGGTGCCGCCTCACCACGGGTGAGACGGAACCGGCGTTGGTCGAGGTCGGTCAGGGGCGGGGCGGGGTGATCGGTGCCCGTCCGCCGGTGGCCAGCAGGTCGCGGATCTCCTGCAGCAGCTTGATGTCCTCGGGCGTACCGGGCTCGGGGCTGGGGAAGAACCTCTCCTTGGCCGCCGTGTAGGGCACCACCACCAGGAAGTAGACGATCGCGGCCAGGATCAGGAACGCGATCACGGCGTTCATGAACTTGCCGAAGTAGGTCGTGTCGCTGAAGACGTTGTCCGCCGACTTCGGCAGCAGCGAGGTCAGCCAGTTGGTGAACGTGGTGACCACCGCGGCGAAGGACGTCGCGATGATGAACGCGACGGCGATATCCACCAGGTTGCCCCGGAGGATGAAGTTCCTGAACCCGCTCATGTCTGCACTCCTTTGACGATTCCGAGAGAGGTGCCACCAGGCAGTTGACGCGTCAGCACGCTAGCGGGCCGACCACGTGAACGTCACCAACGAGTCCACGGCGGACGCTGCCACGGTGCCGACGGCGTCCGCGTCCAGGCCGAGCACGACCAGGCGGCCCGGCAGGCCGATGGCGCTGGGTCCGGCGGCCGTGTCCGACGGGATCGCGAGCACCGGCGCGTCGACGGCCACGGTCTCGGCGCGGGTGCCCCGTGGGTCGGCAGCGACCAGGTCGATCCGGTCACCCACCTGCAGCAGGGCGACCATGCCGGCGTCGGGAAGCCGCACGGGAGTGGCTGTCAGGCCGGAGAGGCCCTGGGTGAGCTGAGGTCCGACGAGGCGTACGTCGGTGACCGGCTCGCCGCGCCGCAGCGGGGCGGCGAGGATCCGGCCGGCGGGGTCGGCCACCAGGTCGTCAGGCGCCGAGCCCGGCGCGAACGCGGCGGTGACCAGGTCGTCCGAGCCCAGCTCGGCCCCGGCGGGCAGGTCGCGTGCGGCCACCAGGACCGACACGGTCGCCGGCGGGGGAGCAGCGACGGCGTGCAGCCCGGCGGCCACCGCGCCCGCGGTCAGGACGGCGGCGAGCAGGCGTCGTCGGCGCAGGACGGCGCGACGTACGAGACCTCGGGCGTGGGAGGAGACGAGCATCCGTCGACGCTAGGCGAGATCACGCCGGCGCGAGCCGGCTCTCCACAGGTCACACAGGGAGCCTCAGGAGGCGGCTGCGGGAGCCTTCGACTCGCTCTTGGCGGCCGACTTGGACTCCGCCTTCGTCTCGGACTTGGTCTCGGACTTCGTCTCGGACTTCGTCTCGGACGTGGTCTCCACGGAGGAGGAGCTCCCGGACTCGCCCGAGGCCGCGGCCCGGCTGTCGGTGCGGTAGAAGCCGGAGCCCTTGAAGACCACGCCGACGGCGTTGAACAGCTTGCGCAGCCGGCCCGAGCACTCCGGGCACTCGATCAGCGAGTCCTCGGAGAAGCTCTGGAACTGCTCGAAGGCGTGCCCGCACTCGGTGCACGCGTACTGGTAGGTCGGCATCTCACTCCCTGATCGGACTCCGGGGTTGGTACTGGGGGTTAGCACTCGTCCCCGACGACTGCCAATCCTAAGGCACGGCACAATGTCCGGCATCATGACCGGCGCCACAGCTCCATCGGAAGAGATGACCGAGGAGACGAGGCCGCAGACGGCGGAGGAGCCGGGCTGGTTCGAGCGGTTCGGGTCGTTGCCCCGGCCGGTGCGGGTGACGACGTACGTCGCCATCGCGGTGGTGCTGCTGCTGGTGGTCGGCCTGGTGGTGGGCGTGGTGCTGGTCCGTCGGCCGCTGCCGCAGACCGGCGGCACCATCGAGCTGCCCGGGCTCACCGGCGAGGTCGAGGTGATCCGGGACGAGCGCGGCATCCCGCAGATCTACGCCGACACCACCGAGGACCTCATGCGTGCCCAGGGCTTCGTGCACGCCCAGGAGCGGTTCTTCGAGATGGACGTGCGCCGTCATGCCACGGCGGGCAGGCTGTCCGAGCTGTTCGGCGAGGAGGCGCTGGAGACCGACACCTACGTCCGGACCATGGGCTGGCGGCGGGTGGCCGGGGAGGAGCTCGCGCTGATCGAGCCGGAGACCCGCACCGCGCTCCAGGCGTACGCCGAGGGGGTCAACGACTACCTGGCCGACCGGACGCCCTCGGAGATCGCGCTCGAGTACACCGTGCTCAACCTCGGCGGTCTCGACTACCGGCCCGACGAATGGACGCCGGTGGACTCGCTGGCCTGGCTCAAGGCGATGGCCTGGGACCTGCGCGGCAACATGCAGGACGAGATCGACCGGGTGCTCACCGCCGCGAGTGTCGGTGAGGACGCGCTCGACGATCTCTACCCGGCGTACCCGTTCGACGAGCACCGGAGCATCGTCGACCAGGGCGCCGTCGTCGACGACGTCTTCGAGCAGGACGCCACCGAGGCCGGCACCCGCAACCCGCGGCGGCCGCCGTGGACCGCCGACCGCCCGGAGGCCGTGGCCGCGCTCGCCGAGGTGGGCGAAGGTCTGGGCCGGATGCCGTCCTGGCTCGGCCGCGGTGACGGGATCGGCAGCAACTCCTGGGTCGTCGACGGTGAGCACTCCGAGACCGGCGAGCCGATCCTGGCCAACGACCCCCACCTCGGGGCCTCGATACCCGGCGTCTGGATGCAGGTCGGCCTGCACTGCCGCGACGTCGGCGAGGACTGCCCGTTCGACGTGGCGGGCTTCAGCTTCTCCGGGGTGCCGGGCGTGGTCATCGGCCACAACCAGGACATCGCCTGGGGCTTCACCAACCTCGGCCCCGACGTGAGCGACCTCTTCATCGAGCGCATCGAGGGCGACCAGTGGCGCTACGACCGCCGGCTCCGGCCGATGCAGATCCGCGAGGAGAGGATCGAGGTGGCCGGCGCCCCGGACGTGACGATCACCGTGCGCAGCACCGACCACGGGCCGCTGGTGTCCGACGTGGATGACCAGCTCGCCGACGTGGCCGACGACGCTCCGATGGACCGGCCGCGGCGCCGACCCGAGGAGGAGTACGCCGTCGCACTGTCGTGGACCGCGCTCCAGCCCGCGCCGACGGCCGACGCGATCTTCCGGCTCAACCAGGCAAGCGACTGGGACGAGTTCCGCGCCGCGGCCGCCGACTTCGCCGTACCGGCGCAGAACCTCGTGTACGCCGACCGGGAGGGCCACATCGGCTACCAGGCGCCCGGGCGGGTGCCGATCAGGAAGTCCGGCAACGACGGCTGGATGCCGTCGGCCGGCTGGCGCCCCGAGAACGACTGGACAGGGGAGTTCGTGCCGTTCGACGCGCTGCCCAACGTGCTGGACCCCGACGAGGGCCTCGTGGTCACCGCCAACCAGGCCGTGATCGACCCCGAGGCCAGCGACTATCCCTATTTCCTCACCAGCGACTGGGACCGCGGCTACCGGGCGCAACGGATCCGCGACCTCCTCGAGGAGGAGGGCGAGCTGTCGATCGCCGACATGCTCGACCTGCAGCTCGACGACGGCAACCCGATGGCACCGGTGCTGACGCCGTACCTCCTCGACGTGGGGCTGCCCGACGGCTACTACTCCGAGGGCCAGCGGCTGCTGAGGGACTGGGACTTCCGGCAGCAGTCCGACAGCGCGGCCGCCGCCTACTACAACGCGGTCTGGCGACACCTGCTCGCACTCACCTTTCACGACGAGCTGCCGGAGGACCTGTGGCCGGACGGCGGGCAGCGGTGGTATGCGGTGATGGAGCGGCTGCTCGGGCTGCCGTCGCACCACTGGTGGGACGACGTCACCACCGAAAGGACCGAGCGCCGCGACGACGTGATCCGGCTCGCGATGCGCGCGGCCCGCGACGAGCTGACCTCGAAGCAGTCACCCAACAGCGAGGAGTGGGAGTGGGGGCGCCTGCACGAGCTGGAGCTGCGGTCGAGCACCCTCGGCGACTCGGGCATCGGGATGGTCGAGCGGCTCTTCAACCGGGGCGAGTGGGAGAGTCCCGGCGGCGGTTCGGCGGTCAACGCCACGTCGTGGGACGCGGCCGCGGGTTACGACGTGACCGCCGCACCCTCCATGCGGATGGTGGTCTCGCTCGCCGACCTCGACGACTCGCGCTGGGTCAGCCTCACCGGCGTCTCGGGCCACCCGTTCAGCGAGCACTACACCGACCAGACCGACCTCTGGGCCGACGGGGAGACCCTGGCCTGGCCCTTCTCGCGGGCCGAGGTCGAGGCCGCCGAGGACGAGACGCTCAGGCTGGTCCCGCTGGACCAGTAAGGGCGTGAGCCGGGCATGTCACGGACTGTTGGAACCACGAGGCGACGGTTTGTCACGCCTGCTCAGGAGTCGCGACGGTCCATGCCATGCGGCCGCCGCACCTCAGAAACGGACGATCCGGGTGGGGGTGGCCGCGGCGCTGACCCGGCGATCGTGCGGTTCAGCGGGTACGTCGACACCCACCTCGCCGTCGTAGAGGAGCACGCAGGTGAAGGTGCCGGCCGGCACTCGGGCCAGCGCGCGGTCGTAGGAGCCGCCGCCACGGCCCATGCGCATGCCGGCCGACGAGACGGCGAGCCCCGGCACCAGCACCACGTCGGCGGTGGTCACGGCATCGAGGCCGAGCGGCGGACCGGCCGGCTCCAGCAGCCCGAGCCGGGCCGGCACCAGCCCGGCGTCACCGTCGTGCTCGCCCCAGTCGAGGTCGCCGTCGGGTTGCAGCACCGGGAGGATCACCCGCTTGCCGGCGTCGGCTAGTGCGTCGAGCAGTGCACCGGTGCCGGGCTCGCGGCCGATCGAGACGTACGCCGCCAGGGTGGCCGCACGGCGTAGCTCCGGTGCGTCGAGGAGCACCGCGGCGAGGTCGCGGGAGGCCGCGCCGATCTCCGCCAGGCTCATCCGGTTGCGTGCTGTCACCAGCTGGTCGCGCAGCGCCGTCTTCTGCGCCGACGCCGAATTCGGACGTGGTTGGGTCTCGGACACCCTACGAGCCTACGATCGGAGTATGGGCAATGGTGCTAGCAAGGGGTTGATCCAGGCGCGGGCCAAGATGGTCGCCGCCGACGTGGACGAGGTCGCGATCGAGACCTTCGCTCACTACTACCGGCTGCTCGAGCACGGTGAGACCGGGATGATCCCCGAGTCGGCCATCGACCCGGTGGACATGGAGTCGCTCGCTGACGTCGAGGTGGCCGAGGACGTGGCGGCCGAGGCGATCCAGCACACGGTCGTGATCAAGCTCAACGGCGGGCTGGGCACGTCGATGGGCATGGACCGCGCGAAGTCGCTGCTGTGCGTGCGCCGCGGCCTGTCGTTTCTCGACATCATCGCCCGGCAGGTGCTCCACCTCCGCAAGGAGTACGACGCGCCGCTGCCGATGATCTTCATGAACAGCTTCCGCACCTCCTCCGACACCATCGACGCGATTGCTCGCTACGACGAGCTGCCGGTCGAGGGACTGCCGCTGGAGTTCCTGCAGAACAAGGAGCCCAAGCTCCTGCTCGATGACCTGTCGCCGGCCGCGTATCCGAAGGACCCCGATCTCGAGTGGTGTCCGCCCGGACACGGCGACGTCTACACCGCCTTGCGCGGCACGGGCCTGCTCGATCGGCTGATCGAGATGGGCTACCGCTACGTCTTCGTCTCCAACTCCGACAACCTCGGCGCGGTGCCGGACGCCCGGGTCGCGGGCTGGTTCGCGAGCTCGGGTGCGGAGTTCGCGATCGAGTGCGTGCGGCGCACTCAGTCGGACCGGAAGGGCGGCCACCTCGCCCGCCGCAAGTCCGACGGCCGGCTGGTGCTCCGCGAGACCGCGCAGACGCCGAAGGATGACGCCGTGTCGCTGGCCGACCTCGACCGGCACCGGTTCACCTCCACCAACAACGTGTGGTTCGACCTTGCTGGGATGAAGCAGGCGCTCGACGTACGCGAGGGCATCCTCGGCCTGCCGCTGATCCGCAACGTGAAGCACCTCGACCCCGCCGACCACTCGACGCCCGAGGTGGTGCAGATCGAGACCGCGATGGGTGCCGCAATCGAGGTGTTCGAGCGCGCGCAGCTGATCGAGGTCGGGCGCGACCGCTTCGTGCCTGTGAAGACCACCAACGACCTGCTGGTGCTGCGCTCCGACGTCTACGACATCCGCAGCGACTTCGTGCTCGACCAGGTGGCCGCGGAGATCCCGTACGTCGAGCTCGACGACGACTACTACAAGCTGGTGCGCGAGTTCGACAAGCGGTTCCCGGAGGGGGCCCCGTCGATGCGCAAGGCCAGCTCGCTGACGGTCGAGGGCGACTGGACGTTCGGCCACGGCGTCCAGGTGATCGGCGAGGTGGAGCTCGACGCCACCTCGGCGCAGAGGGTCCCGCCGGACGCCGTGCTCACCGGCGATGCCTGACGATGCCTGACGATCTCGCCAGCGTCGAGGACCACCTGGCCCGGATCCTCGACGACGTGGCTCCGCTGCCCTCCGTCGAGGTGCCGCTGATGGACTCGCTCGGGCTGAGCCTCGCCGGCGACATGACGTCCGCCGTGTCGTTGCCGCGCTTCGACAACTCCGCGATGGACGGCTACGCCGTGCGTGTCGCCGACCTCGGGGACCTGCCGGCCACGCTGCCGGTGTCCGGCGAGATCGGCGCCGGACAGTCGGGCGTCACCTTGCTCGCGCCCGGCACCGCGGCCAAGATCATGACCGGCGCTCCGGTGCCCTCGGGTGCGGACGCGATCGTGCCCTACGAGTGGACCGACCGCGGCGCGACGACGGTCGTGATCGAGAAGGCGCCGGCGCTGGGTCAGCATGTGCGAGCCGCCGGTGAGGACGTGCGGGCCGGCGACGTCGTGCTGCCTGCGGGCACCGTGCTCGAACCGCGCCACCTCGGGCTGCTCGCCTCGATCGGGCACGCCTCCGTCCCGTGCGGTCGCCGGCCCCGGGTCGTGGTCGTCTCGACCGGTTCGGAGCTGCGCGAGCCGGGTGCCGAGCTCGCCGCCGACTCGATCTACGAGGGCAACTCCTACCTGCTGGCGGGTGCGGCATTGCGGGCCGGCGCCGAGGTGCACCGGCTCGGGATCGTGCCCGACGACCCCGACGCGTTCCTGGCCACGCTGCGCGAGGCGCTTCCGGGTGCCGATGTCGTGGTCACCAGCGGTGGGGTGTCGCAGGGTGACTACGACGTGGTGAAGGCGGCGCTGCGCCCGCTCGGCACGATGTGGTTCGGCGGCGTCGCCATGCAGCCGGGCAAGCCGCAGGGCTACGGGCGGGTCGACGGCGTACCCGTCTTCACGCTGCCGGGCAACCCGGTCTCGAGCTACATCTCCTTCCAGGTCTTCGTGCTGCCGGCGTTGCACCGGATGCTGGGCCGCGCCACGGGCGCCTCGTCGTGGCGGACGGCGCGCCTGGCAGAGCCGGTCGTCTCCTCGCCGGCCGGACGCCGGCAGTTCTTGCGGGGGGTGCTCCGCGATGGTGAACTGCACCAGGTGGGGGGCCCGGGCTCCCACCTGATCGCGGCGCTGGCGGCGTCCGATGCGCTGATCATCGTGCCGGAGGAGGCGACGTCGTTGGCTGCCGGTGACGAGGTGCGGATGCTGAGCCTGGACGGTGTTCGGTGACCGACCGGCTCACCCACGTCGACGAGTCCGGGGCGGCCCGGATGGTCGACGTCTCGGGCAAGGACGTGACCGCCCGGTCCGCCACCGCCACCGGCCGGGTGCTGGTCTCGGCCGACGTGGTCGCGCTGCTGCGCGGTGCCGGCGTGCCGAAGGGCGACACCCTGGCGGTGGCGCGGCTGGCCGGGATCATGGGCGCGAAACAGACGCCCTCGCTGATCCCCCTCTGCCACCCCTTGTCGATCTCGGGGGTGACCGTCGACCTGGTGGTGGCCGATGACGCGGTGGAGATCACGGCAACCGTCCGCACCACCGACCGCACCGGCGTCGAGATGGAGGCGCTCACTGCCGTCTCGGTGGCGGCCCTGACCGTGATCGACATGGTGAAGGCGGTCGACAAGGCGGCGGTGATCACCGACGTTCGGGTCGAGGCGAAGAGCGGCGGCAAGTCCGGCGACTGGACCCGAGCCGAGCTCGACCAGGCGGGCTCGTGACCCTGCGCGGTGAGGTGGTGGTGGCCTCCAACCGGGCCGCCGCCGGCGTCTACGAGGACACCACCGGCCCGCTGATCGTCGACTTCCTGACCGACCTCGGGTTCGTGGTGGCCGCGCCGGTCGTGGTACCCGATGGGGAGCCGGTGGGTGCCGCCATCGCCGCCGCCGCGGCGGGCGGGGCGCGCGTCGTCATCACCACCGGCGGCACCGGGCTGACCCCCACCGACCGCACGCCCGAGGTGACCCGGGCGCTGCTCGACTTCGAGGTGCCGGGGATCCCCGACGCGATCCGGTCCTATGGCATCAGCAAGAACGTGCCCACCGCCGCCCTCTCACGGGGGGTGGCCGGCGTCGTCGGGAACTGCCTGGTGGTCAACCTGCCCGGCTCGCGCGGCGGGGTGAAGGACGGGCTCGCCGTGCTCCGGCACATCCTGCTCCACGCGGTGGAGCAGGTCGTCGGGAGCGACCATTGACCAGCTCCGGTGAACCTCGCGGGTGGCCGGCGCGGCTGTCCTCCGGCACCGACCCGGTGGTCACGCTGCGACCCCTCGTGGCCTCGGACGCGAACGCGTGGCGCCTGGCCCGGCAGCGCAACGCGGCCTGGCTGGTGCGCTGGGACGCGACCGTCCCGCCCGGCGCCGACCCCCGCACCAGCACGTTCCGCGCCCTGGTCAAACGGCTCCGCCGGGCGGCGCGCGCCGGCACGACGTACCCGTTCGCCCTGGAGGTCGACGGCGTCTTCGCCGGCCAGCTGACCGTCAACAACATCGTGCGCGGCTCGGCGCAGTTCGCCTCGATCGGCTACTGGCTGGACCAGGCGTACGCCGGCCGCGGGGTGATGCCGCGCGCGGTCGCGATGGCCATCGACCACTGCTTCACCACCGCCGGCCTGCACCGGATCGAGATCTGCATCCGCCCCGAGAACACCAACTCGCTGCGCGTGGTCGAGAAGCTCGGCATCCGCGAGATCGGCTACGCCCCCCGCTTCCTCCACATCGACGGCGAGTGGCGCGACCACCGGATCTACGCGATCACCAAGGAGGAGGTCCCCCAAGGCCTGCTGCGGCGGCTCGAGCTGTCAGGCGAGGGGTAGTCCCTGACGATTCTGCGGTCGACACGCCGTTTCCACGACGATTTCGTCCGGGACTACCCGGCAAAGCCTGCAAATCACACCAGCCACAACAGCAATTTGCGACACACTGGTGGACATCCGACCCAGCGTGAGGTAGCGAACCTAACCTCTGACACGTGGACCTGAGCGCGTTGATCTTCGTTGCCCTGGCGGTGGCCTGGGCCGTCTACCTGATCCCCAAGGCGCTCAAGCACCACGAGGACGACCAGCGCAGCCGCACCGTCGACCGGTTCTCGGCCTCGATGCGCGTGCTGGCCCGCCGCGAGCCCGTCGACAGCCGCACCGCCCGCCTGGTCGTGGAGGGGGCCGCCGTCCGGACCACGGCCGACGTCGCGGAGCCCCCAGGACCCGCCCCCATCAGCCGCGCCGCCGCGGCCCGCGCCACCCGACGCCGCCGTCGGGTGCTCGCCCTGATCCTGCTCGCCACCGCGACCGTCGGGACCCTGGCCGGGCTCGCGGTCATCCCGGTGCCGTACGTCGCGATCCCGGTCGGCCTGCTCGTCGCCTGGCTGGTCGCCTGCCGACTGATGGTGAAGTCCGAGCGGGCGACCCGCACCTCGACCGTGCGGACCTCCGCCGCGGCCGTCGAGCAGCAGCCCGTGGCCGGCGACGGCCCGCTCACCGAGGAGATTGCGGTCGTCGAGGCCACCGCCGTGCGCGAGCCCGGCAGCTGGGACCCCGTACCGGTCACCCTGCCGACGTACGTCTCCAAGGAGACCGCCGGTCGGCGCAGCGTCCGCACCATCGACCTCGACTCGACCGGAGTCTGGACCTCGGGCCACGACGAGTCCGACAGCCGCCTGGCCCGCGAGGCTGACGAGGCCCGCGAGGTCGGCCGCACCGCCGAGCAGGACGCCGAAGCCAAGAGGGCCGCCGGCTCCTGACCACGCCCCCTACCGATTGGTTCCGGCCCGAACCCCGGTGCTACCGTTTCCCCTCGCTTGGGGCTGTGGCGCAGTTGGTAGCGCGTCTCGTTCGCAATGAGAAGGTCAGGGGTTCGAATCCCCTCAGCTCCACCAAACC
>JALZCZ010000398.1 GCA_030862825.1 Actinomycetota bacterium
GCGGAGGCCGACCCACTGCAGGTCGGCGAAGCCGGCGACCGCGGTCGCCTGCGCGAGCACCACGACGGTGCCGACGGTGGTGAAGTCGTGGACGGCGAAGGCCAGGACACCGGTGCCGACCGCCCAGCCCAGGTTTCCGACCACGACGGTCCACGCGGCGGGGCGCGGGATGGTGCGGAGCCCCGCCAGGGCTACCAGGCCGGCGGCGTACACCACCAGGAAGGCGCCCACCGCGCGCAGGGCTCCGGCCCCGGGCCCGAGGAGGTCGCTCATCGCGGGGGCGGCGGCCAGGCCGAGGACGCCGAGGGCCCCGGAGGCGACGGCGTCGAGGCGTAGCACGGACCGCAGGAAGCGGCCGCCATCGCGGGTCTCGACGGGGGTGCGGACGGGGTGGCTGAGCGCTGTCATCGTTCCTCCTGGGGCTTCTCTGCTTCTCGGATGTCCCGAGACTCCCGCGGGCGGGTCGTGCGGTCGATTACCTGCCAGGTAAGGCCGCGCATGACATCAGTCAGGGCGCGGTCTTCCCGGAGTCGGGCACAGCGCTGGGTCGAGCAGACGCCGGGCGGGGCGATGACCGACCGGTGCGCTCGAGCTGGTTCGGGCTCGAGGGCAGCGGCATCGTGCTGCTCTCCTGGACCATGATCGCGGTCTGGCTCGCGGCGCCGTCGATGCGGTGGGAACCCGCACTTAGGGTGACCACCATGCGCTGGTGGGGCTGGTCTCGGCTGACCCAGGTCGAGCGGGTCGACCTCTACACCCGACAGTCGCTCTACCTGCTGGTCTGGGGCTCGATGCTGATGGTGCTCCTGGGCGCCACCGACGGGGCGCGCGAGCAGCAGGCGGCGTACGCCGTGGTGACGGTGGGGGCCCTCGTCCTCAACCTCGCGGCGACGGTCGTGCTGCGCGACGTGACCAACCTCTACCCCGCCCTCGGGCCGCTGCCCTGGCGCAGCATGGTGCCCCTCCTCGCGCTGGCGCTCGTCTTCCTCGGGTACGGGCTGACCCTGGACTCCGAGCTGGGAGGCACGGCGACGGCCCTGGTGTTCGCCGCCATTGCCTGGTCGCTGGGCGGGCTGCGCGACACCCGGGTGTCCGTCGTCCTGGTCGTGGTGCTGACCCTGATCCCGGCGGTCGGCGCTCGCGAGCCGATGTTCGCCGTGGCCGGGTTGGCGATCGCGCTCTTCTTCGTGGTCACCGTCCGGATCTCGCTGTGGCTGCTCGAGGTGGTCACCGACCTGGACCGCGCGCGGCATGCGCAGGCCGCACTGACGGTGGCCGAGGAGCGGCTGCGCTTCTCGCGCGACGTACATGACGTGCTCGGCCGCCGGCTCTCGGCGATCGCGGCGCAGTCGGAGCTGGCCGCCACCCTGGCGGAGCGGGGCGACGACCAGGCGCGCGAGCGGATGCTCGAGGTGCGGGCCGTTGCCCACGAGGCGCTGCGCGAGGCCCGCGAGCTCGCTCGTGGTCACCGCGCGACCGACCTCGCCGACGAGCTCGAGCGAGCGCGTTCGCTGCTGCAGTCCGCGGGGATCGAGGTGCGGCTGGACGTCGACGGCCTGCCTGAGCGCTGGCAGGAGCCCGCCGCCTGGGTGCTGCGCGAGGCGGTCACCAACGTGCTGCGGCACTCGTCGGCGACCCGGGTCACCATCGAGTACGCCGACGGGCAGCTCGTGGTGACCGACGACGGGGTGGTGGGTGCCGGGTCGGAGGGTGGCTCGGGGCTGGCCGGCCTGCGCGAACGCCTGGCCCCGCTCGGCGTCGAGCTGACCGCGGCACCTGACGGCACGACGTTCGCGGTGGTGGCCACCCTGCCCGGCGCGGGCCCGGACGCGGAGCCGCGGTGATCGTCACCAGCCACGGACGCCCCGGACACCTCAAGCGCGCGCTGTCGGTCGGCGTCCGCGGGTTCCTGCCGAAGACCGTGCCGGCGACCACGCTCGCCGCCGGCGTACGCCGCAGGCACGAAGGTGGCCGGCACGTCGATCCGAGCCGGGCCGTGAACGGGCTCTCGCTCCGTCGTCGCCGAGCACCGTCGGTCACGGGTGCATGCGGGCGCCCTTGAGGATCTTGTCGACGGCGTTGCGAGGGCCGTGGATGCCGAGTCCGACCACGTCCAGGTCGGCCAGCGGCACCGCCGCCACCGCTGCCCGGTTGTCGTCGTCGTTGCCGGTGCGGAACAGGTCATGGGTGAAGACCGAGACCGGGAGGTCGCGCCGCAGGCTCCGCTCGTGGGCCGCTTTCAGCTCCTCCTTGCCGCCCTCGAGCACCAGCACCGGCTGCCCGAACATCGGGAGGTACGCCGTGCCGTCCGCGTCGGCGTACGGTTCGCCGATCAGCTGGGGGTAGGCGGCGGCGATCCCGCTGGTGAGGAACGCGGTCACGTTGAGGCGCTGCCAGGACTCGAGGTCCTCGCGCAGCAGGATGGCGATCTTGGTGTCGAATCGGACGGTCATGGGCCCATCGTCGGTGCCGCGTCCGAGCCGGGTCTTGTACGTTCTTGACATGGTCGCGGGAGGCGGGCAACCGACGATCAGGGCGTGGCGGCCGGCGGTCGAGGGCATCGCCGAGGTGCTGCACGCGCACTTCCCCGACCATGCCTACCCCTCGCACACCCACGACACCTGGACGCTGCTGGTGATCGACCGGGGCGTGGTGCGGTTCGACCTCGACCGGCACGAGCACGGCGCGCTCGGCACGCTGGTCACGCTGCTGCCACCGCACGTGCCGCACGACGGCCGGTCGGTCGACGGGGTGGGGTTCCGCAAGCGGGTCGTCTATCTCGACACCGACCAGCTCGACGTACGCCGGGTGGGCGCGGCCGTGGACCATCCCGGCTGGGCGGACCTGCCGCTGCGCGCCGAGGTGCACCGGTTGCACGAGTCGCTGACCGTGGCCGGCGACGCCTTCGAGGCGGAGAACCGGCTGGCCCTGGTGCGGGACCGGCTGGAGCGACACCTGGGCGGCGCGCCGGCCGAGCGACCGGTGCTTCGCGACCGGCCGCTTGCCTGGCGGCTGCGGGCCCTGCTCGACGCGCGGGTGGTGGACGGCCTGACCCTGGCGGACGCCGCCGTGCTGCTGGAGGCGCACCCGTCGCACCTGGTGCGCTCGTTCGGCGCGGAGTTCGGGATCGCGCCACACCGCTACCTCACCGGTCGGCGGCTCGACCTGGCCAGGCGGCTGCTGCTGGCGGGGATGCCGGGGGCCGAGGTGGCGGGCGCGGTCGGGTTCCACGACCAGGCGCACCTGACCCGTCACTTCAAGCGACTGCTCGGCGTCACACCGTCCGCGTTCGCCCGAAGTGGTGGTCCCGGTCGATCCGGTGCCGCCGGGTGAACAGGCCGCAGCCGACGAAGAAGATCAGGATCCAGAACGGCAGGTGCGTGAGGATGCTGAGCAAGACGAGCGCGGCAGCGACCGGTAGGAACGGCAGGCCGTGCCAGCGGCGATGACCCTGCGGCGCCCGGGCCGCGCCGGCCGTGGTGCTGCGGCGCGCGGGCAGGTCCTCGAAGATCGGCGTGAGGTCGGCGTGGGTGCGCGCCGTCCAGATCGCGTCGAGCCGCTCGGCGTGCTCGTCGTGCGAGAGCCGGCCCTCGGCGTAGTGCTCGCTCAGGTCGGACGCCGCCTGCTCGCGGTCGGCGTCGCTGATCCGCAGGCTGGGCTGCTCGCGGCTCATGACTCGTCTCCCGTCTCGTCGGTCTCCGGGTCGGTGCCGTCGGCGAGTACGCCGTAGAGCCGGCGCCGGGTGTCGACCAGGATGTCGATCGCGGCGGCCCGCTGCTGCTCGGAGCCCTGGGTGAGGATCTGCCACACCGCGCCCATGACCTGGCCGATCTCCGGCTTCAGGTCGGCGAAGTCGGAGCCCGACTCGCGCGCGGCGCGCTCGCTCCGCTCGAACGGCTCCCACACGGCGTCGAGCTCGTCGCTGTGCTCGTGCACGTAGGTGGTCCCGACAGCGGTGAGTCGCAGCGAGCGCCGGCCCCGCTCCTGGTCCTCCTCGACCAGTCCCTCGTCCTGCAGCTGCTGGATGGTCGGGTAGACCGAGCCGGGGCTGGGGCGCCAGGCGCCGTTGCTCTTGTCGGCGATCTGCTGGATCACCTGGTAGCCGTTGATCGGCTCCTCCCGCTCCGCCGCCTCGCGGAGGACGTCGAGGATCGCCGAGCGCACGTCACCGCGCTTCACGCGTGGGCCGCGCCGCTGGTCGGGCTGACCCATGCCGAACAGGCCCGCCAGCCACGGCGGCGGTCCTCCCGGCCCTCCCGGTCCGCCCCGCCGGCCGTGACCGGAGCCCGGGCCACCGGCCCAGCCGCCCCAGGATCCGCCGCCCCATCCGTGCTGGGCCCAGG
>JALZCZ010000410.1 GCA_030862825.1 Actinomycetota bacterium
CGGATCAGCATGTCGGCGATCTCGAGCGCCTGCTCACCGGAGTCGGGCTGGGAGACCAGCAGGGCGTCGGTGTCGACGCCGAGCGCCTTGGCGTAGTCGGGGTCGAGCGCGTGCTCGGCGTCGATGAACGCCACGATGCCGCCGGCCGCCTGGGCGTTGGCCACCGCGTGCAGGGCGACCGTCGTCTTGCCGGAGGACTCCGGGCCGTAGATCTCGACCACGCGTCCGCGCGGCAGGCCGCCGAGGCCGAGCGCCACGTCGAGCGCGATCGACCCGGTCGGGATCACTTCGAGGGGGGCGCGCGTCTCGTCGCCGAGGCGCATCACCGAGCCCTTGCCGAACTGCTTCTCGATGTTGAGCAGCGCGGCGTCGAGGGCCTTGTCGCGGGGGTCGCGGTCTCCAGCAGCCATGGGATGTTCCGTCCTTCTTCGTCGAGGTCTGTGCAACGGTGTCGTCGTCTCACCCGGACGCTAGACGGGACCGCCGACAGTGCTCGGTCCGGGCGAACGGACCTGTGGATGACTGCCTGTCTGCGGCGACCAGCGCCTCACTTCGGGACCAACCTAGCCCGAACACCTGTTCGAAGCACGTTCCTGGCCCGGCGTGTCGGCGGTCCGGCTCAGGACGGCAGCCGCACCAGGAACCGGCACCCCGCGACACCGCGGTCGGACAGGGCTTCGTTGACCACCTCGACCTTCCCCTGGTGCGCCTCCACGATCCCCTTGACGATCGCCAGGCCGAGCCCGGCCCGCGAGGTGTGGACGTCGTCGGCCGCCACCTCGGGGGCGTCCGGGGTGCGCGCCGCGGCGCCGCGCCAGGCGATGTCGAAGACCCTCGCCCGGTCGTCCTCGGAGATGCCGCCGCAGCCGTCGGTGACGCTGAGCTCCACGCCGCCCGGGATCGCGCATCCGTGGATGGTCACGGTGCCGTCGGCCGGCGTGTGGCGGATGCCGTTCATGATCAGGTTGGCCAGCACCCGCGAGAGCCCGGCCGGGTCGGCCACGACCTGGAGGCCCTGCTCAACACTCCCGGCCAGGTGTACGCCGCGCGCTCGCGCCACCGGGTCCGCCCCGGCGATGGTCTCGCTGACGAGGTCGCCGACGGCGAGGGGTTGCGGGTCGAGCTGCAGGACGCCGGCATGGATCCGGGAGAGCTCGAAGAGGTCGTCGACCATCCGCGCCATCCGGTCGACCTCGGCACGGATCTGGCGGTGGTAGCGGGCGGGGTCCGGGGCGATGCCGTCCTCGAGCGCCTCGGTCATCGCGCGCATGCCCGCCAGCGGGGTGCGCAGGTCGTGGGAGACCCACGAGACCAGCTCGCGGCGGGAGCCCTCGAGCCGTGCCTCACGGGCCCGCGACTCGGCCAGCCGCTTGGTGGCCGCGGCCAGCTCGTCCGACAGCGCCTGGAACTCGCTGGGCCCCCGCCGGCCGTTCTCCGGTCCGCCCGGCGTGCCCACACGGCGTACCTCCGCCTGGAGCGAACGCGACCACCTCACCAAGGTGACGCCGAGGGCGTTGGCCACGAGCAGCGCGACCACGGCGGCCGCGACGGTCACCAGGGTGACCACCTCGAAGTCGTGGTCGGAGATGAACATCCGTTGCGCGATCGCGAGCACCCCGGCCAGCACCGCAGCGACGGCGACCACGGCCACCAGGCCGAGCTGCCAGCGGATCGACCGGTGCCGCAGCAGCCAGCCGGCCCCCAGCCCGACCACTCCCACGGCCAGCGCCGACAGCGACGCGACGATGAGGATCTCCCACTGGTCCGCATTCATGATGCGGCCTCCCATCGGTAGCCCACGCCCCACACGGTCACCAGCCGGGTCGGGTTCGTGGGGTCGAGCTCCACCTTCTCGCGCAGCCGCCGCACGTGCACGGTGACCGTGGACTGGTCGCCGATGGTCCAGCCCCACACCTCGCGGAGCAGGTCGTCGCGCGAGTGGGCGGCGCCCGGATGGGCGACGAGGTAGCGCAGCAGGTCGAACTCGCGGACGGTGAGCGCGAGCGGCCGGCCGTCGAGCGTCACGAGATGGCGCGCCGAGTCCACCACCAGGTCACCGTCGGTCAGCACCTCCGGTATGTCCGCGGCCGGGTCGGTCGCGGTGCGGCGCAGGATCGAGTCGACCCGGAGCACCAGCTCGCGCGGGCTGAACGGCTTGGTGACGTAGTCGTCGGCGCCGATCTCGAGCCCGACCACCCGATCCTGCTCGGTGCCGAGCGCGGTCAGCATGATCACCGGCACGTCGTTGTCCTCCTGCCGGAGGCGGCGGCAGACCTCGAGGCCGTCGACGCCAGGCATCATCAGGTCGAGCACGATCAGGTCGGCCGGCCGCTCCTTGAGCGCGTCGAGCGCGGACGCCCCGTCGGCCGCCTCCGCGACCGAGTGGCCGGCGGCCTTCAGGTAGGACACCACGACCTCGCGGACGGTCTGGTCGTCGTCGACGACGAGCACCTCGGCCATTCAGTCCTCCTGACCCTGGCGGGGACGCTGCCGTGATCGAACCAGGCTCACGGCCGCCACCGCCACCACCGTGATGCCGACGAGCACCAGCCACGACTCCAGGTAGGGCCGGTCGAGCAGGGTCGGGTTGTCGTCGCGGGCACCGAAGCGGCCCAGCATCGGCACCGCCACCAGGGTCAGCGACCCCAGCACCACCAGGCCCACCACGGCGGGCGCGCGGGCCGGGTCGGGCAGCCGCAGCGCGACCGCGGCCAGCACGAGAACCGCAGCGGTGAGCACGACGTCGTGCAGCAGCACCCCCGACGCCAGCCAGATCGCGGCCTCGACCAGCTGCCCGGTGTCGGTGCGGCCGACCAGCAGCCATCCGCCGTACGCCGTCACCGCGACGCCGAGCCCGCCGAGCACGGCCCTCATGTCAGCACCTCGATCCGGCCGACCCACTTGGTCTGCAGCACGCCGGGCCGGTTGGGCGCGATCAGTCGGCACGGGAAGCCGTGGTCGAGCGCCAGCGGTTCGCCGTCGAGCAGCAGCGCCAGCAGGGTCCGGTCGTCCTCGGCGAAGTTGGCCTGCAGCGCGGTCTCCCGGAAGGGGCCCGACGGCTGCAGGGACTCCACCAGCACGTCGCTCCCCCGCGGCGCGCCGACCAGGTCGAGCAGGTCACGGACGCGCACTCCGGTCCAGTCGCCACTGGCGCTCCAGCCCTCGACACAGGCGATCGGCAGGATCACGGTGTGCTGCGGCATCGCCAGCAGCTGCTCACGGCTGAGCACGACGGACCTGTCGCCGCCCACCAGGTCGAGCCGCCACGACGACCGGGTCGCCAGGCCCGTGACCGCCGCGGCCTTCGCCGACGTGTTGATCGGGATGCCCGCCGGCCCCTCGCCGGACCGCACCCCGAAGACCGACACGTCCCTCAGCAGCGGCACCGCGCTGCCCGCCGTCGCGACCACCGCGATCCCACTGGCGGTCCAGGTGGTGCGGAGCAGGCCGCGCCGCGACAGCGTGCCGGCCGTCGTCGCGGCCTCCCGGTCGTGCGAGGTGTCGTCGACGTCGCCCCGCAGCACGTCGCGGGTGATCGGGAGCTTGACCGCGATGTGCAGCAGCAGCGCGCCGATCGCGACCCACGCGACGGCGTAGTGGGTGGTGCGGAAGGAGAACGCCCACGGGTACCACTGGGTGGAGTTGAGGAGCCCGGTCGTCAGCTGGAAGATCGCCGCGGCCACAAGGACGCCGATCGAGACCCGCTCCAGGGCATCGACGGTGAGCCGGCGCAGGCTGCCCGACGGCAGCCGCAGGAAGAGCCGCGGGTAGACGCTCCAGAGCTTCACCAGGAGCAACGGGATCGCCGCAATGCCGGTGCTGACGTGGAGTCCCTGGGTGACGCGGTACCCCCACGACGGGTCGGTCGGGAACGGGATCGGCTGGCTCGGCTCCTGCGCGTAGTGGCTGACCAGCCCGGTCAGGAAGCAGACGCCGAAGCAGATGCCGAGCCAGACCCCGACCCGCGCGGCGACGGCCGGACTGCGCAGCCGGGAGCGGAAGTCCTCGGGGGCCGGCACCCGCACGCCGGTCACCGGCGCTCCTGGAGTACGGCGACCCAGCGCCGGCCGATCTCGTACGTCGCGGCGACCGCCAGCCCGGCGCGCCCGGCCACCGGGTCGATCTGGTCGGCGGCGAGCACCGACCAGCGGAACGGGCGGCTGCGGGTGCCGTCGCACTCCAACGCGGCCCAGACCGTGTCCGAGCGGGTGCCGGGCGGGGCGAGCTCCACCACCACCCGGCCGCGGGGGTCGAGCAGCTCGCGGACCCGGCCGAGCAGCGCCACCGGGTCGCCCCCGATGCCGATGTTGCCGTCCGCGAGCAGCGCGGTCTGCCAGCGGCCCTCGCCGGGCACGGCGTCGAAGACGTCGCGGTGCAGGGCGGAGACGCCGCGCTCGCGGGTCTGCCCGACCGCCTCGTGCACGATGTCGATGCCGAGGACGATCTCTCCCGCGTCGGCCAGCGCCGCCGAGAGCCGCCCCGGCCCGCAGCCGATGTCCAGGGTCGGGCCCTCGCAGAACGCGAGGATCTCGTGGTCGTCGGCGTCTGCCTCGCGGGTCCAGTCGGCGATCGGTAGCGGCTCGGGTGCCTCCCCCAGCCCGATCACCGCACACGGGTTGCCCTGCAACGCGGCCGAGAAGACGGCGGAGAACGAGGCGTCGGACAGCGTCATGCCACCACCTCCGCCACGTCCCACCACGCCTGCGCGAACCGGCTGTCCGGTGCCGCGGCGGCCACCGCCTCCGCGTCGGCCACAGTGTCCACGTCGCGCAGCGTGCCGGTGCTGCCGACCAGCAGGTCCTGGGCCTCCAGGGCGGCCCGGGTGTCGTCGTACGTCGTGGGCTGCGACATCGCCACGCCGGCCAGCCACTGCGCGGCCTGCGGGTCGTGCCGGCCGAGCACCCACCAGCCGCCGTCCTCGGCCGGGCCGAGCACGGCATCGTGATCGGAGAGCTCGGCGAACACCCGCTCCAGGTCGGCGGCCCGCAGCTGTGGAGTGTCCATGCCGATCTGCGCGACCGGGCCGGTTCCGGCGTCGAGGTGGGCGGCGGCGAGCCGGGCGGGGAAGTCGTCGCCGCGCTGTGAGGTGACCGTCCATCCCGCCAGCAGCCGCCTGATCTCGCGTCCGCGGACGGCCTCGCCGGGCTCGCCCGCCAGCGCGAGGTGGCACTGCTCGGCGCCGACGGCCTCGGCAGCGGTCTCGAGGGTGTCGAGCAGCGCCGCGGCAGCCACGTCCGCGGCGGCGCCGAGACCGATGACGGAACCGAGCCGCGTCTTGACCCGGCCCGCCACCGGCGACTTCGCAACAACCAGGACGCGCATCAGGACAGCACATTCCAGAAGTCGCGCGCGGTGCGGGCCGTTCCTCGGAGGGTCCCGGACACCTTCGACCTGGTACCCACTGTGCGCGGTTGGTAGTCCACGTCTCGCTCGGCCAGGCGCCACCCGGCGTCCGTGGCCTTCTGCAGCAGCTCCACCGGGTAGCCGAACCGCCGGTCCCGGAGGTCGAGGGCCAGCAGGTCGACGCGGCGACAGACCCGGATGGGGGCGATGTCATGGGCTGTCATCCCGATCCGCCGGCGCAGCCACGCCACGACCAGGGCGTTGCCGGCCCGCGCGTGCCAGGGCCAGACCCGGTGGCCGACCGGCCGGCGGCGGCCCACCGCGAGATCGGCACGGCCCTCCCGCACGTGCGCCAGCAGCGGCGCCAGGTCGCCGGGGTCGAACGAGCCGTCGCCGTCCATCACCGCGACGTACTCTCCCGTGGCGGCGAGCAGCCCGGCGTGCACGGCCGCGCCGTAGCCGGGCGTCTGCTCCGTGACGACCCTGGCCCCGAGCCGGCGGGCGACCTCGGCGGTGTCGTCGCAGGAGCCGTTGTCGACCACGATCACCGCGAAGGTTCCGGGCACGCGTGGCAGCAGCGCCGCGAGCGCCGGAGCCTCGTCGCGGCAGGGCAGGATCAGGTCGCAGGTCGTCATCGCTTTCGAACCTAAGTCGGCGCGCCTGCCCGCCGGCGCACAAACTCTTACGGTGCGATGACGTCCGTATGCTCGGCGCCATGGCGACCGACTCGCGTGCCGGCGCGAGACTCGCCCCGCGGCTCGGTCTGGTCGCCGCCCTGCTGCTCGTCGCCGCCGCGATCGTGCTGCCCGGCTTCCTCGACTGGGACACCGCCGCACGGCGCGACGACAAGGACGAGTTCCCGCCCTTGCACGGCTACTGGATGCCCACGGTCGCCTGGGTCTCTCTGGTCGCGCTCGCCGCGGCCGGGCTCGGATGGCGCTACGCCGAGTCGGTCGCGACCCAGCTGTCGTGGCGCGGCCTGCTGCTGACGGCGTACGCCGTGGGGCTGATGTGGCTGCTCGCCCTCGCCTACGTCGACGGGTCCGAGGGGGTCTCCCGGTCGCTCGGCAACCCATACGAGTACCTGGAGACCGCACGCGGCACCGACGACGTCGGCCGGATGCTCGAGACCTTCGTGGACCGGATCCCCTACGCCGCCGAGGACAACTGGGTCACGCACGTGGCCGGCCACCCGCCCGGCGCGCTGCTGTTCTTCGTCGGCCTGGTGCGGATCGGGCTCGGCGGCGACCTGCAGGCCGGCCTCGTGGTCACCGCGATCGCGGCCACGGTCACGCCAGGGGTGCTGGTCACCCTGCGCGCGCTGGACGCCGAGGACATCGCCCGCCGCGCGGCGCCGTTCCTCGTGCTCACGCCCGCCGCCGTGTTTCTGGCGGTCTCGGCCGACGCGGTCTTTGCCGCCGTCGCCGCGTGGGGCCTGGCCGCGCTCGCGGTCGGCGCGACTGCATCGTCACGGCTGCGGCTCGTGCTGTGGTCGGTGCTCGCCGGGCTGCTGCTCGGCTGCTGCGTACTCCTCTCCTACGGTCTCCCCCTCCTCGGCTTCCTCGCCCTCGCCGTACTCATCAGCGCCCGCTCCTGGCTGCCCCTCCCCGTCGCCGCCGCGTCCGCGCTGGTCGTGGTGCTCGGCTTCGCCGCGGAGGGGTTCGTGTGGTGGGACGCCTACCCCGTGCTCGTCGACCGCTACTGGGACGGCGTCGCGAGCGAGCGCCCCTACTCCTACTGGGTCTGGGCCAACATCGCGGCCCTCCTCCTCAGCGCCGGCCCCCTCCTCGGCGCCGGCCTCGCCCACCTGGCGGCCACGGCGCGCCGTACCGACCGCACCGTCCTCCTGCTCGTCGCCGCCACCGCGATGGCCGTGCTCGTCGCCGACCTCTCCGGCATGTCGAAGGCAGAGGTCGAGCGGATCTGGCTCCCGTTCGTCCCCTGGCTCACCCTCTCCCTCGCCCTCCTCCCCCACCGCTGGCGCCGCTGGGGCCTCGGCCTCCAGCTGGCCACGGCCCTGTTGCTGCAGCACCTGCTGTACACCAGCTGGTGACTGTCAACACCCGGTGGATCGGAGCGGCGGCAGCGCACGTCACGCTGTCCCCTACTGCGTGAGACTCGCGGTTCAGCAAGATCAAGCGTCGCGACTCCGTCCCGATCCGTAGGGGGCCAGGATGGCGATCACGCGCTACCGGCTGACGGTCTTGACCTTGAAGTCGTCGAAGGTACCGGTGGCGCCCTGGCCGAAGAGGCGTTCGCTGACCGGGATGCTGACCGAGAGCTCGGGTGCCTCGGAGTGCTGGAACGGGAAGGCGTCGAGCAGACTGAACAGTCCGTGGCCGATGACCAGGCTGTTGATCTTGCTGCTCAGATCCTCGCCGGCGCCCAGTGACGGGTAGATGCCGCTGTAGGGCACGTTCTGAGCATCGAGCGGCACCCCGACGTTGTCGACGTGGGCGACCACTTCGCCGTCGAAGAGATAGTCCACCGAGCTGCCGTCGGCGTCGCGGTTGAAGCGGATGCCGACGGTATGCGTCCCCGGGGAGGCAGGGATCTCGGTGATGATCTGGGTGTACATCTTCTCCCGGCCGACATGGTCGGGCGACCCCTCGGGGGCGTTGCCGGTCACCGACGACGGCAGGCGCTCGATGAGCGGGAACGCGGTACCGCCGGCGACGAACCAGTCGAAGAGCTGTCCGGTGCTGAAGTCGATGACGTTCATGACGACTCCTGCTTGCTGTCCCTCGAGGGTGGGCTCGGCGTACGGGGCCCCGCTCTCGACATATGTGCCGTGGATGACCCGACCGGGTTCGGTACCAGGTGTGGACGCCTTGATCCTCGAGCTGATCTCCACCGATCCGGTGGCCGGCACCGGGAACGCCTTGTTGCTGATCGCGATGTACTTCAGGTGGTCGAAGACGCTGAAATCTACGCCGGTGCGGAATGGCACCGCGGCGACCCTGAACGAGCCTCTGGTGAACGACCGGGTGTCGCTCAACGCCATCTCGCCGAGACCATACGGGTTGGACCACTTCCGTCGATAGTCGTCCAGCGAGTAGCCGGCCGCGTCGAAGTCGTCGTACACCTCAACCGTCGTCTTCGGTGGGGTGATGGGCGGTTCGGCGTCGGCGGTGGGCGACCACAGCAGTGCGGCGATCAGGCACCCGGAGGCCGGCACCAGGACCGCGACGCGGGTTCGCCTGACGAACGTGCTGGAGTGCGTCATCGAGTCGCTCCATGGGGAGTTGGTGTCCTTCGACTCTTCTCCCGCACCGACACGGGGGCAATGCCGAGAACGGGCCATCCGGGATGGCTCATCCGTAGGAGCGACCGGTGGCGCCGCCGCACGGCCCTCCCCGGCCGGCGTTGGGTCCCCGGACGTACGTCGTCCGGAACCGTCGCCACCGTCGCCGTACCAGCCACGGGCTGGGCCACGATCGAGGCGTGCATCGGGACGTCCAGCCCGCCGTCGAACCCGGGGCGACAACGGGCGAACACGAGGACTGATGATGCGGCCCCAGCCGAGGCGATGAGGCGAAGCCTCACCGTTGAGCAGTCGCGCTACCGGACGACCGCGCAAGGACCTTGCCCGCTCCGGTCCGACCCGGGGGATAACCCGCGAGCGATCCTCTCGTTGGACAGTGGTCTAGACCATCTCCGAGAGGACCACCATGCGTCTCACGTCCCGTCTGACCGCGAGCTTGGCCGGCCTCGGGCTCGCTCTCGCCGCAGGACTCGCGAGCAGCCCAGCCGAGGCCATCGTCGGGGGCTACCGGGCCCAGGACGGCGAGTTCCCGTTCATGGCCTCGATTCAGGACAAGGGCTCCTCAGGCAGCGACGGCCACTTCTGCGGCGGTTCGGTGGTCGCCAAGCGATGGGTGCTCACAGCGGCGCACTGCATGGTGGAGACCAACCCGCAGGAGATCCAGGTCGGTGCCGGCCGGACGAACATCGACGATCTCTCGACCGGGCAGACCCTCTCGGTCGACCGGATCGTCGTGCACCCCGACTACGAGGAGACCGGCACCTTCGACGCGGCGCTGATCCACGTCACCTCCGACATCGCCTCGCCGGCGATCCCCCTGGTTCCGGTCGGCGAGGACAGCCTCGAACAGGACGGAGCCCCGCTCACGGTCGCCGGCTGGGGGACCGAGTTCTTCGGCTCGCCGGTCATCCCGGCGGACCTCAAGGCGGTCGACGTCGAGGCGGTTGCTGACGAGAGCTGCGTGACGAACGGGCTCGTGGGCTTCCAACCGGAGTCCGAGGTCTGTGCCGAGACCCTGGGCGGTGACTCCTGCCAAGGCGACTCCGGTGGCCCGCTCTTCGGCAACCTGGCCGACGGTCGCCGGGTCCAGGTCGGCATCGTCAGCTACGGACTCGGCTGCGCCGTGCCCGAGTTCCCGGGCGTGTACGGCGAGGTCAACAACCCGTCGATCCACCAGTTCATCACCTCCACCGCGGGTATCGGAGCCGCCTCAAAGGGCCGCAAGAACCGCTGAGTGACGGACACACCTCGACCCATCGAGGTGTCAACGCGAAAACGTGCCGTTGGCTCGGCGGCGCGGATCCTGCCGATTCCATCCCGATGGGCAGGCCGGGCATCTAGGCTCAGGCGGCCATGGACCAGCCCTCCGCGCCCACCGCCGCCGAGCTGGGAATCAGCGATGCCGCGTACGAGCGGATTCTGCGCGACATGGGACAGCGCGGTCGGGGCGGCGAGCCGCCCGCCGCCGCCTCGAGGAAGCGCTCCACGAGGCGGCTGCCACTCGTGGTGCTCGGGCTGATCGCGGCGCTAGCGATCCTGCTCCGGCTCGGCGCGGCCGACCCCGACGACCGCGAACCCACCTACGCGTTCCTGAAGACGGTCGACGGCCAGCCCGTCACCTACAGCTCGTGCCGCCTCATCCAGGTGGCGGTCTATCCCGCCGGAGGACCACCCAACGCCGAACAGCTGGTGCGCGAGGCCGTGGCCCTGATGCGCACCGCCACCGGACTCGACATCGTCGTCACCGGCGCCTTCGGCGGGCACGCTCCCAACTGGAACTACGAGGCCGCGCCGATCCACCCCGACGACCCGATCAGTGTCTCCTGGCACGACGGCGACGCGATCGCTGAGCTGACCGACCACACAGCCGGGCTGGGCGGCAGCCGCGCCATCAACGGTCCCAACGGCAGCCAGCGCCTGGTGGCAGGCACCATCGCGCTGTCGCGCGACTACTACACGTTGCTGACCGAGCGAGGCGACGATGGTGAGGCGCTGGCGGTGCTGCTGCACGAGTTCGGCCACGTGTTCGGCCTCGACCACGTCGACTCGCCACGCGAGCTGATGTACGACGACAAC
Organism: Actinomycetota bacterium; assembly: GCA_030862825.1. GTDB lineage: Bacteria > Actinomycetota > Actinomycetes > Propionibacteriales > Nocardioidaceae > Nocardioides. Next base: position 10,685 of record JALZCZ010000410.1, read on the forward strand.
AGCGATCTCACGTCCTTCGGCCCGGGTGACCTCGAGGGGTTGCGCCTCCTCGGGCAGGGGCCGTGCACCTAGGGCAGGTATGACGCCCGCGGCCGCACCAGCCGGTCCTCGCTCGCTCGGCAGGCCGGGGCGGATCGCCCGCTACGCCCTCAGGATCTTGTCCATCGCCTTGCCGTTGGCGAGCTCGTCAACCAGCTTGTCCAGGTAGCGAATCTTCTGCATCAACGGATCCTCGACGTCTTCGACCCGCACCCCGCACACCGAGCCCGTGATCGACGACGCGTGCGGGTTGAGACGTGCCTTCTCGAAGAAGCTCTCGAACGTCGTGCCCGTGGCCAGGTGGCTGCGCAGCGCTGACTCGTCGAAGCCGGTCAGCCACCCGATCACCTGGTCCAGCTCCGCCTTCGTGCGCCCCTTCTTCTCCACCTTCGTCACGTAGTGGGGATAGACCGAGGCGAAGCTCGTGGTGAAGATCCTGCTCATCCGCTTGAGAGTAACCCTTCGGACAGGGAACCGCCGCGGCACCTCGCCGCGACCGGGCGCCCGGACTCAGATGTTGTCAGGTCGGGGCGTGGCCGCGTGGGGCAGCGCGCGGGCCCGCCGGGCAGCAGGCGCGCCACGGGTGAACCGCAGGACCCCGCATCCGGTGCGGATGCCGGGCCCTGACCTGGTCGGGTCCGCTGGTGGTCAGCGTCGGTCGCGTCAGTCGGCGTCCGGCAGGTCCACGACAGCCTGCACCGGCAGGTGGTCGCTGGGGAACTGGCCGTCCTTGGAGTAGGTGTTGATCGCCGTGACCCTCGTGTCCACGTCGGGCGTGGTCAGCACCCAGTCGATCCGGGCACCGTTCGGGGTGAGCGGCCGGTAGCCGTGGAACGTCGCGTAGAGCTCGCTGCGCTTCTCGGCTGTCTGCCAGGTGTCGACGAGGGGACCGTTGGTGACGAACGTGTCGTAGACGGTGCCGCCGACGTGGGCGGGCTCGTTGAAGTCCGCGGTCATGACCACCGGCAGACCCGGGTCATGCTGCTCCATCCGCTCGAGGATGAGATCGGCCGACTTCGCCCGGGCGGTGGCGTCGAACGCCTCGAGGTGGGTGTTGACGAAGAGGAACTCATCACCTGTGCGCCGGTCGAGGAACCGGATCCAGGTCACCATGCGTGGGCAGCAGCCGCCCCAGGTCTTGGACCCGACCACCTCGGGGGTGTCGGAGAGCCAGTAGTGGCCGTACTCCAACGGGTCGAGCCTGCGGCCGTCGTAGAAGACCTGCATGGCCTCGCCCTTGGTTCCGCCCTCGCGGCCCTCCCCGATGCTGTCGTACCAGGTGGGCAGGTCGGCCTGGATATCGCGCAACTGCCTGTAGAGGCCTTCTTGGGTGCCGATCAGCGTGGGCCTCTCCTGCAGCAGCAGCTGCTTCATGACCGGTCGCCGCTCGGGCCAGGAATTCGGTGGGGTGTCGCTGGCGTAGCGCAGGTTGAAGGTCATCACGTGCAGCTCGTCGGCGGTGACGCCGGTCACGGCCGGGCCGGTGTCCGCGTCGGGCGCCGATGCAGCAGCGGCCGTCATCGCCGCGCCGGTGGCGAGGCCCAGGGCGGTCAGCGATCCGGCCATCAGGGTGGTGAGACGGCGCCTGCGAGTGATGGTGGTGTGTGGCATGCGTACTCCCGAGATAGGTGGTGATGTGCCTCGCCGGACGCTAGGCACAGCGGCTGAACCAGGCGCGCCCATCTCGTTGCTGCCGGTTGACCAGCGGGCGGCCTCCGGGTGGACTCGACCGAGCGAGCCGATGGGCGGCGGACCCGGCGCAGCTGCTGTCAGCGTGCAGGCCCGGGCGACGGCTACGTCAGGAAAAGCCGGGTCACCTCCCTCCCCGGTGCGTGCATGGGGATCCGCCCGCTCGACGGCCTCGGGCATCAGGGGCCAGTCGCCAGGACTCTCGGATCCTCCGGAACCCGCGCACCGCAGCCAGGACGTTGGCCGCGGCAGCGTCAGGGGCAACCTGTGATCGCCGCAGCTCTTGAGTCAGTCGTCGAGGGTGACATACGTGATGGAGTAGCCCGCGGGGCAGGGGCAGCTGTGGGTGACGGTTCCACCGGTGCGGCGGACGGTGCCGAGCCGGGCTTGGAAGTGCTCGACGTCGACGACTTCGGTATGCCAGGTCATGGCCGGCCACTGCTCAGGACCTGGACGAGTTCGCCGTTCATGACCTTGCCGCGCAAGGGATCTGCGCTGCGAGTCGGGGTGACGTTGAACCAGCCGTCCCAATGGGCCGAGTCCGGTCCGACGAGGTGGGGGCCGAGGTCGAGGCGCACGTAGCCGATCTGGTGGTCGTCGTCCACGACGCAGGAGCCCTCGGTGATCGGCGAGCCGAACGCGTCGCGCAGGTACTTCTGGTGCTGAGGAAGGACGTCGAGCATCTGGCTCACCTCCTGGATCTTCGCGACGCTGCGAGCGGGCGGTCGGCTTCGGAACGGAAGACCCCAGCGGCGGGGCGGTGGCCGATGACCGATGTCGGGTGAGGCGCCCAGCAGGGCGCGGCCGCAGCTTCGGATAGTCCGATGGTGACGGTGCGGCGAGCCAGCTCGAAGTGGACCTGGTCCAGCCGGATCGCCGTCGTGATCTCTTCCGGGTGTCCGTTGCTGTCCATGCCATCACCTGGTCAAACGTCTGGGTTGCCTTGTTCCTGATTGCACCCGTGGCGTGCCGTATTGGCACACTTCATAGGACCATGGCGGCGCCCTGCCCCGCTATGACCGAATCAGGTCATCGGACGTTCAGATGTCGTGAACGCGCCGATAGCTCAGAAGCGGTCAGCCGGAGCGATATGACCGCGTGCTCCCGGGTCGCTTGCGGCGGCAACTGGTGCCGCCCCGGCCCGACATACCCAGAATGGGGGAGAGCTCCCCGGTGCGCGAACGCTTTGGCGGCTGGTCACCAAGCA
>JALZCZ010000421.1 GCA_030862825.1 Actinomycetota bacterium
AGTTCCTCTTCATGGCGAAGGGCGGCGGCTCGGCCAACAAGTCGTTCCTGTTCCAGGAGACCAAGGCGGTGCTCAACCCGACGCGGATGCTGGAGTTCCTCGACGAGAAGATCCGCTCGCTCGGCACCGCCGCCTGCCCGCCGTACCACCTGGCCGTGGTGATCGGCGGCACGTCGGCGGAGTTCGCGCTGAAGACCGCGAAGTACGCCTCGGCGCACTACCTCGACCACCTGCCGACCGAGGGGTCGATGGCCGCGCACGGGTTCCGCGACGTGGAGCTCGAGGAGGAGGTCTTCAAGCTGACCCAGTCGTTCGGGATCGGCGCGCAGTTCGGAGGCAAGTACTTCTGCCACGACGTCCGGGTGGTGCGGCTGCCCCGCCACGGGGCCTCCTGCCCGGTCGCGATCGCGGTCTCCTGCTCGGCGGACCGACAGGCACTCGGCAAGATCACCGCGGAGGGCGTCTTCCTCGAGCAGCTCGAGACGGACCCCGCGCAGTACATGCCCGACGCCGGCGTCGCCGAGGACATCGCTGGCGGCGAGGTGGTCTCGATCGACCTGAACCGGCCGATGCCCGAGATCCTCGCCGAGCTCTCGAAGCACCCCGTGAAGACCAGGCTCTCGCTCACCGGCCCGCTCGTCGTGGCCCGCGACATCGCGCACGCCAAGATCAAGGAGCGGCTCGACGCCGGAGAGGAGATGCCGGCGTACCTCCGCGACCACCCTGTCTACTACGCCGGCCCGGCCAAGACCCCCGACGGGATGGCCTCGGGCTCGTTCGGCCCCACCACTGCCGGCCGGATGGACTCGTACGTCGAGCAGTTCCAGGCGGCGGGCGGCTCGATGGTGATGCTGGCCAAGGGCAACCGCTCGAAGCAGGTCACCGAGGCCTGCCACCTCCACGGCGGCTTCTACCTCGGCTCGATCGGCGGCCCCGCGGCCCGGCTGGCCCAGGACTGCATCACCTCGGTCTCCGTGGTGGAGTACGAGGAGCTCGGCATGGAGGCGGTCTGGAAGATCGAGGTCGAGGACTTCCCCGCCTTCATCGTCGTCGACGACAAGGGCAACGACTTCTTCACCGACCCCTCCGGCGCCGTCACCGTGCCGATCACGGGGATCCGGGTGCGGTCGGCCCAGTAGGCCGGGTGGCCGCTCGACCGGGCCTCCGGTGAGCGCCGGCCGGCTCAGTGGTCGTTGTCGGCCCCGCCACCGGGTCGGTTGTCGCGGGGACGGGCGTTGGGGCCCGCCGTACCCTCGTCGGGGTCGCCGCTCTCGGTCTCGGGATAGCCGGCGGTGGCCTGGTCGGGGTAGATCTCCTCGCCGGCCCGGTCCTCGTCGAGGTTCGCGACCTCGGAGACCTGACCGTCCTCGTCCCTGCTGTCGTCTCGGCTCATGGAGCACCGGTACCCGAAGCCCCGGCCGTGGAACCTGGGCCGGGCCGCGTACGTTGGGAGCAGACGACGACAGGAGTACGACGACATGCAGTGTCCTACCGACGGAACCACGCTCACGATGAGCGAGCGCAGTGGCATCGAGATCGACTACTGCCCCGAGTGCCGCGGCGTCTGGCTCGACCGCGGCGAGCTCGACAAGATCATCGAGCGCTCGCTCACCCAGGCCCCGCCCGCACCCGCGCCCGCACCGGCGCAGGGTTCCTACGAGCGGGAGCGCGACCAGCGCCAGCAGCACTACGACGAGCGCTACTCGGGTGCCCCCCAGCAGGGCCAGTACCGCAGGAAGAAGAAGGAGAGCTGGCTCAGCGAGCTGTTCGACTGAGCTGTTCGACTCGGGGCGACGACACCGGCAGCCCTCAGTGACCCTGCAGGATGGTCGCCGTGGAGTACATCGAGAGAGCACGGGCGGAGTCCGAGCGCGGTGAGCTGGTGCTTCGCGAGCGCCGGCCGGAAGATGGGCCGACCTCGCTGGAGCTGCGCGCCAACGGCGTGTTCGTGATGGACACCCTCGAGTTCAGTACCGAGCGGGCGCTGGCCGACGCAGCCCTGGCGGTCGTGGACGAGCCGCGTGCGGTGGTGGTCGCCGGGCTGGGACTGGGCTTCACCATGCACGAGGTGCTCGCCGACTCCCGCGTCGAGAGGTGCGCGGTCGTCGAGATCGAGGAGGCCCTGGTCGGCTGGATGCGCGACGGCACGGTGCCGCACGGCCCGGCGCTGCTGGCCGACGAGCGCGTCACCGTGGTGGTGGCCGACATCCGGGCCGCACTGGCCGAGGCCAAGCCGGCGACGTACGACCTGATCCTGCTGGACGTCGACAACGGCCCGGGCTACCTGGTGCACGACTCCAACGCGGAGCTGTACGACGAGCCGTTCCTCGCCGCCGCACGCGCCGTGCTGCGTCATGGCGGGGCGCTGGTGGTGTGGTCGGCCGCCGAGGCGCCCGACCTGGAGAAGGCGCTCCGGGCCACCTTCGACGAGGTCGAGGCGCAGCCCCGCGACGTGCTCCTGCAGGGTCGCGACGAGCAGTACTGGCTCTACGTCGCCCGGGTCGCCTAGGAGAACTCGCGCCGGTAGTGGTCGGAGAACTTCGGGTAGTAGTCGTCGAAGTCGAGGGCCGACACGTCGCCACCGGACTCGGCGGCGACCAGCCGGTCGAGGTAGTAGTCCCAGCCGGGGCCAACGCTGGCGACCATCTCCGAGTCGGGCACGCTCTGGCGGAACTCCAGGGTGGTGATGCCGTCGGACTCCGCGAGCCCGAGCTCGATCACCCAGCCGACACCGACCGTCGCGCCGACGGGCGGCTCGGTGTGGATCTCGAGAAGTCGCGGCGGCTCGCAGGCAGCAATGGTGAACAGCTCGACCGGTACGTCGTCGCCCTCGGCGTTCATGTGGAAGTCGACGTGCCCCTGGGCGGGATCACCTTCCCAGGTGCCGATCCAGCGGGCCAGCCGGTCGGACTCCGTCACCGCCGCCCACACATCGTCGATAGGTGCCCGGAAGGTGCGGGTGAAGACCACGAAGTCGGTCTTGTCCCTCGTCTCTCGGCGGCCGGTGGCTGTGGGCGAGGTGGTGGTCATCCTGTTTCCTCCTGGGGGTGGGCGGCGGCTCGGTCGCGGACCGTCCTCCGGACCTCGAGATCGAGGCCGTCGAGGTCGGACTCGGCGAACGGCGCACTCTGGGTGAGCTCGGCCAGCAAAGCCCGGACGGGAGCGAACCCGTCGAGGTCGAGCCGGTAGTGGCGCTCGCGGCCGCGGTCCTCCGCCGTCGCGAGCCCGGCCTCGGTCAGCAGCCGCAGGTGCTTGCTGACCGCGGGGCGGCTGATGGGGTGATCGGCGGCCAGGTCGACCACCCGGGCCGGTCCGGACGCCAGTCTCAGCACCAGGTCGCGGCGGACCGCGTCGGCGAGTGCTGCGA
>JALZCZ010000422.1 GCA_030862825.1 Actinomycetota bacterium
CGCTGGATGTGCGTGACCGTGACGTGTCCGGGCAGCGGCGTGATCTAGCGGAAGTGCATCGAGCGGGCTACTGGTCTCGGCGGAGTGGCACGCTGCCCGCTTGCGGCTGGAATGGGCTAGTACTCCAGCCGTAGATCGTGATCTCGATGGTGAGGGGCGCCGAGGACAGAGGTGGCCTGTGTCGATCATCTGGACGAGACCGACCACGCCATTGGGGGCGTCTGTTCCTTCTCCGCCTACCCGAGTCCACCGAGACGGAGGCTGTCCCTTATCTCGCTGAGCTTCGCGGTCGTCGCCGCGGTCGGCTCCTTCGCCTGTCCACCTAGACGGAGGGCATCTTCGATCTCGCTGAGTTTCGCGGAGGACAGGGCGCCTGCTCGCTCGATCAGGTCGTCCCGGGACACGGTGGTCAGCCACGTGCAGGGGGTAAAGCCCGGGCGCGGGAACGCGAACCGAAGCACGCCTTCAAAGGGCAGTCCTTCCATGGTGCCTACTGCCACTTCGACGCCCAGATCGGTGATGTCGATACCCGCCGGAGCGACGACCTGCATCACCGGGATCCGGGACGCGTCGTCTCCCGACAGCAGCACGACCAGCCGCCGCTCGTCGAACTCCACCCACCAGACTTCGCCACGTTGCACATGTCCTCCTGACACAAGACGGCAGGCCGATGCCTGCGCGACCCCGACGCACTGTGAACCGCCCCGGCGTGTCCGGAGCGGTTCACGGTCTCCATCCGTATGAGAGTGATTGGGCGAGCTACACACGTTAGACACCCGAGAGCGCGATTCGGTTGACACCGAGTACACAAAAGGACCGTCGACTTGGCGGCGAAGTGACGCAGGTTCCGCGATCGAGCAGCACCTGCCCGAGATCACGTGAGGCCCGTCATCGAGCCTGCTGCTGGGCGACCCAGCTGGCGACCTGTGCCCGGGAGGTCATGCCGAGCTTGGTGAGGATGTGGTCGACGTGGGTCTCGGCGGTGCGCGGAGAGATGACGAGCCGGGTGGCGATCTCCCTGTTGGTCAGCCCTTCGGCGAGCAGCCCGGCGATCTCCAGCTGGCGCCGTGTCAGCCCGCCGGACCGGTCGGCGTGCCGTCGGCTCGCGGCCGCGGTCCGGTCGCCCGGACCCCCGTCCTCACCGAGGGCGAGCGCGACGGCCTGCTCCACCGTGCAGGACGCACCCTCGGCGAACGCCCGCTCGAACCTTGCCGCGCCGATCGCATCGCGCACCCTGGCCGCCGACCGGGCCGCGTAGCTGGCGTACGGCGGGGGCTGATCTGGGCGACCTTGGCCGCGGCTCGCGCGCCACACAGCCTGGGTCGCTCCGAGGAGCCGTGCTGCCCTAGCGTCGGGTGCCTGGGACGCGGCGCACCACGAGAGCGCCTGGATCCCGAAGCTGATTCCGATCAGGTCGCGGTGAGCTCGGAAGTACTGCAGGCACTCGAGCAGGTCCTGGACCGCTCCCTCGCAGTCGCCTGCGCGCCACCGCGCCATCCCCAAGGAGCTGAGCGCGTAGGTCTGGGACATCATTGCCCCCTGCCGCTTCGCAAGCTCCAGCGCCTGACGGCTGAAGTCCTGGTCGCGCGGGTCGTCGAGCAAGAAAGTGCCCAACGCGAGCAGCAAGAGCGCGTTGAACTCGCCGGCCGGGAGCCCGAACGACCGGAAGCCAGCGCGGGCGTCCTCCAGCAGCGCGATACCGGTCGGGAAGTCTCCGACGTACAGACGGGCGTGGCCCCGGCACTCCAGGATCCGGGCCCGGAGCAGGTCGTGGTCGAAGCGCTCCGCGAGCTCGGCCGCTTCCGCCAACATGGTGTCCATCCAGTCGAAGTCGCCGGTGACCATGGCCAGGTATCCCGCCGCCCAGAGAGCGGTCGCCCGTCGGGAGTTCGGCTCGGTTGCAAGGTCGAGGGCGCGAACCAGGTACTGAAGGCCCTCGCGCCGGGAGCCTGTCAACCAGAAGAACCAGAGTGGTGCGGCGATGTCGAGCCCAGCCGGTGCCTGGTCAGCGCTCTCGAGGCAGAACTCCAGCGCCGCCCGGATGTTGCCGTGCTCGTGCCGGAGCCTGACGAACCAGTCCGTCTGGTCGGGACCGAAGCTCTCGGCCTCGAACCGCTGCGCCAGAGCATGGTAGTGGTCCCGGTGCCGGATGCGCAGGATGCGCCGGTGGTCGGCGTCGTCGAGGCGGGCAGCGCCGAACTGCCGGACGATCTCGAGCATCTCGTACCAGGCTTTGGTGTGATCGGTCGCTTGGCGGCGCGCGATGATCGACTTGTTGACGAGCCCGGCGACCAGTTCGAGGACCTCGTCGCGATCGATCCCGTCGCCGCTGCAGACGTCCTCGGCAGCCTCGAGGTCGAACCCTCCGGCGAACACCGACAGCCGCGCCCACAGCACCTGCTCCGTCGGTGAGCACAGGTCGTAGCTCCACCCGACAGTGGCCTCGAGCGTCTGCCGCCCGGCCTGCGCACCTGGCCGGTCGCCGGTCAGCAGCCGGAAGCGGTCCTCGAGCCGCTCGAGGATCTGCTCGGGGCTGAGGACCCGAAGCCATACCGCGGCCAGCTCGATGGCGAGCGGGATGCCCTCCAGCATCCGGCACAGCTCGACCACGGTGGCCCGGTTGCCGTCGTCGATCTCGAACCCTGGGCTCACCGCCAAGGCACGGTCCAGGAACAACCTCACCGACTCGTAGTGGGTGGCGTCGCCCGCCAGCACTGCCTCGTCCGGCACCGACAGCGGCGGCACCGCGAGGATCTGCTCGCCCTCCACGCCGAGCATGTGCCGGCTGGCGGCCAGCACCCGCAGCTCCGGGGCCGCGGCGAGAAGTTTGCTCACCAGCACCGCAGAGGCCCCGGTGAGGTGCTCGCAGTTGTCGAGCACCACCAGCAGTCGCTGATTCTCCAGGTGCGTCGCGAGATCGGCGGCCGGGTCGGCCGAGACCTGGCGCAGCCCGAGGGCCTGCGCCACGGTGTGGGGGAGCAGCTGTGCGTCATGGAGGGCGGCCAGCTCAACGACCCACACGCCGTCGGGGAAGGTGCGGCGGACCTCGGCGGCCATGCGCAGCGCGAGCCGAGTCTTGCCCACGCCACCCACTCCGGTCAGGGTCAGCATCCGGCTGCTCCCCAGCAGCCGCCGGGCCTCGCTCAGCTCCCGTCGCCGCCCGACGAAGCTGGTCAGCTCAGCGGGCAGAGCGCCCCCGCCCGCCGTCGGCCTCGTCGTCGCCATGCCGGACTCCTGCCGTCCTCCCCCCGAGACACCACCGAGTCGATGCTATCCCGGGCGCGGAGCGGTCGACACTCTCTCATCGCAGCCGCATCGGGGCAGCCCGACACGGGATTGCGGCCACCTGGCGGGTCGGACACGCCGCCCAAGAGCGCGGTTGAAGAGGAGTCCCCGTCCGCGTCACTCTGGGCTACTAGAGACTCCTCGCAGGATCGACGTCAGGCCAGACTCGATCTAGGTGCTCGGCGGGACGCTCTCTATTGGGCTGCCCACTCCGTGTAGCGGGGTGTGGCTCACTATCGGTTTGCAGCCCGCCGGGCATCGTGGCGGTGCGTGGCTCAAGAAGGGACTGCTCTGCTCGTAGTAGCAATGCCCGTCCCGCCGACCTATCGGCACGCGGACAGGCAGGAGTCGCTCATGGAGCAGGTGATCATCGGGGTAGATCCCCACAAGTTGTCGGCCACGATCGAGGTCGTCGACCACGACGAGGTTCTGCTCGGCTCTGGACGGTTCACCACCGACCAGGCCGGCTACAAGGCAATGCGTACGTACGTGAAGGTGTGGCCCGATCGGGTATGGGCTGTCGAAGGCGCCAACGGCATCGGACGGCCGCTGGCCCAGCGACTGCTGGAATCAGGAGAGCGAGTCGTCGACGTGCCGGCAAAGCTCGCTGCCCGGGTACGCCTCTTCGACTCCGGACACAACCGCAAGACCGACGCACACGATGCGCACTCGATCGCGATGGTCGCCGTGCGGACCAAGGGCCTGCGAGTGCTTCGCGTCGATGGCGAGCTCGAGGCGATGCGGATGCTCACCGACCGGCGAGAAGCGCTGACCCGTCGGCGCGTCCAGACCGTCGATCGCCTTCAGGCGCTGCTCGCAGAACTCCTGCCTGGACAGGCGAAACGCGACATCACCACCGGCCAAGCCAAGAGGATGCTCGCTTCAGTCCGGCCACGCGACATCGCCGGCAAGACCCGCCGCCGCATCGCTGCCGAGGAACTCGCCGAGTTGATCGCGGTCGAGGCGAAGATCAAGAAGGCCACCGCTGAGCTCAAGGCGATGGTGCTGGCCCGCGGCTCACAGCTGATGGACATCCACGGCGTCGGACCCGTCGTCGCCGCCCGGATCCTGGCCGACGTCGGCGACGTCGCACGGTTCGCCGATCGCAACAGGTTCGCCTCCTGGACCGGCACCGCGCCGCTGGATGCATCGTCGGGTGAGCAGAACCGCCATCGGTTGTCCCGAGCCGGCAACCGACGGGTGAACCACATGATCCACATCGCCGCGGTGACCCAGCTCCGCCTGGACACCGAGGGCCGCGCCTACTACCGACGCAAGCGATCCGAAGGCAAGAAGCCACTCGAGGCGCTCCGGTGTCTCAAGCGCAGAATCTCCGACGCCATCTACCGCCAACTGATCCAAGACACCCAGCGCGCCAACGACAACCTGAGCGCGGGCCCGGGAGGGCACTGCGGGGCGTCTCAAGAATCCAGCGCGGTCGACCTGCCCCCGCACATCGACACTTCGGATCAGCCACTTCCCGGACCCGCGAACCCGACGCTACGCCCCGCAGCGGAAACCCGAAAGAAGCCGCTTGCAGCCACCGGTTGACAACAGAAGGGAGCCGGTATGCAGCGGGTCTCGGGTCGCCTACGCCGGAAGCGTCCCGTATGACGATCCGCTTGCGGCGAAGGAGCATCCGTGCGGCAGGCCGACTCGGGCGGTCCGGTGCCGGTTCGGCTTGCGGGACAGCTGAGCACAGGGGTAATGACCCCGCCCAACATCGCGCTTGGCGACACGCTCAGAGGCGGCGGCTGCGGCGAGAGGGGTTAGGCGGTGAGCCTGCGGAGGCGGTGGCCGAGCGTGATCAGCGCCGGGAAGATGACGGCCAGGACGATAATTCTCTGAATCAGCCCGACTTCGCCATGCAGTGGGGCGCCGTCTGGGATCGCCCACGTGTTGATGACGACGCCGCCCACGATGGATGCAATCCCGGCGCCCAGGCTGTAGCGCGACAGGTTTCGCCACCGCGGGTCTCGGGCGAGCCGGCGGGACAGCGCAATGAGCGCGAGGGCGGTGCCGCCGAAGAACAGCGTTCCGCCGACCTGGTGGAAGTTCGGGTCGTAGATCGCACCGGTCTCGTCGCGGGCGAGCGAGAAGGTCGCGGCGACGAACAGCCCGACCCCCGCCACCAAGAGGAGCGTGGGGCCGACCCAGCCGAGCCGGGACGACGCGACGCCGCGATGAAGCGCCGCGGCGAACACCAGCAGCAGCACGCCAAAGACGACGAAGTTGAGTCGCTGGACCCAGCCGTATTCGCCGATCGACAGTGCGCTCACGGGTTCGGCGATGGCGTCGTCGTCGGTGCGGACGACGTTCTGCAGGATGAACACGACCGCGAACAGCGCGGGCCCGAGCATGCCGGCGGTGCCGCCGGCCCGAAGCAATCGGCTCTGGTGGTTGATCAGCTGCTGTGTCATCACGTGGCCTCCTCCGCCCGGGCTCGGCGCCGGGCTTCAAAGGCGACGCTAGGACTCAGCGTGCGGCCGCCCAATCGGGAGTTCTCCCCAGGCCAGGAGGCCGTGCTCCACAACGAAAAGTGTCGCTGCGGCGCGGCTGGAAACGCCGATCTTGCGGTAGGCGTTCTGGACGTGGCGATCGGCCGTCTTCGCAGAGATGTGCAACGTTCGCGCGATCTGTCGGGTCAGGTCGCCCCGTGCTAGCAGCGCGATGACCTGGGCCTCGCGCTCGGTCAGTCCGGCGACACGAGTCAGCTCGGGAAGCGGCTGCCCGGCCGCCGCGACGACGGCGGAGACGGCGTCCGGATCGAGACGCCCGGCGTTCGCCTCGCCGGCGACGTGCGCCGCGGCACCCTCGGGCGTGAGCGCCGCCCGGTAGCGGCGGGGCTCGCACTTGCTCTGGTAGGCGACGGCCGCAGCGAGCAGCCGAGAGGTCACGGACAGCTGTGCGGCAGACGCGCCGCGGTGGTAGCCGGAGCCGTCTACCCGCTCATGGTGCGCGCCGGCCACGGGGGCCAGGGTGGCCAGGAATCCGCTCCGGGAGAGCACGCGATCGGTGTGGTACGGGTGGAGGCGCACCTGCTCGGCCTCATCCGCGTCGAGTTGGCCCGGCTTGTTCCAAATCCGGGCGTGGACGGCGACCCGGCCGATGTCGTGTACCCACCCGGCACGCCGCAACCTGGTCACCTCGGGCGCAGGCATGCCGACGTGCTCGGCGGCCCGCTCGGCCAGCGCGGCCACCGCCGCCGAGTGTCCGGTCAGGTCGGGCGAGACCAGATCGGCGAACCGCCCCATCGCGGCCAGCCCGCGGTCCAGGTCGACGTCCCCCAGCCAGCGATGCGGCGCAGGCTCGGCATGCAGGGCCGCCTCCCAGGCCTCGGCCACCGACGCCAGCATGTCGGCACTGTTGTGGACGAGGCAGGCCGCGATCTCGGGATCGAAGGCGTGCCCGGACCGCTCGGCGATGCGGGCGCGAGCATGCTCGGGGCCGGCGATTAGCCGCTGGAAGGCGGCATCCACCGCGACGTGGACGATGCGCATCACCAGCGGGATCTGCTCGCCTGCTGCGCGACGCAGCGGCCCCTTGCCATCCCAGCGGTCGGTGAGGAACTCCAGCATGCCCGGCACCGACGGCGGCGCCCCCGTCTGCCCGGCCAGCATCCCGGCGACCTCGCAGTTCGCACTGATCGCGTCCTGCGCCTCCCTCGCCACGCGGGGCAGCCGTCGGACGACCTGCGCCGTGCGCTCCAGCCGGTGGGCGTCAGGGTCGGGTAGCGACCGCACCAGTCCGAGGAAGGACTCGCGTGGCGTCCCGTACATGACGGGGTGAAAGTGCTCGGTCATCGAGCTGCCGAAGATCTCCGCGGCCACGTGCACCTCGGTCGTGCAGCCCGCGTGGGAGAGCAGCGAGGCGTAATACACCTCGGTGGCCGTGTGCCGGTCGACGCCGAGGCTCTCGGCGAGGCGCATCGCGATCAGGGTCGTCTGCAGGCCGTGTTCGAAGGGGAAGCCCATCCCGAGGTCGGTCGCCAGGCACAGCGAGCCGATGAGTTCCGCCGTACGGACCTCGTCAGTCGCTTCGGTGCTGGGATCTGCCATATCCAGACGCTAACGCCGATCGTCGGGCCGAGTTCCACGATCTGCCGTCCGTGCCCGGAACTGCCGCTACGCCACCGAAACCCAAACTTGCCGACCAGGCCCGCACCCAGGGATGGACCCGCGACGCCGAACGCCAAGAATCGGTCGCACGCCGCATCCGCCAGCTCCTGGCCGACTTCAACGACCCCCCGGCCCTCGACGACCAGAACCTACCCGCAGGACCGGCGGCCCACGGCC
>JALZCZ010000454.1 GCA_030862825.1 Actinomycetota bacterium
AACCGCGTCAGCGCCGGCGAGCGCTACGCGGCGGTTTACGAGATCAACCTCTCCCGCTGCATCTTCTGCGGCTACTGCGAGATCGCGTGCCCGTTCGACGCGATCACCATGGGCCACGACTACGAGATGTCCGACTACAACCGGTCCGACCTCATCTTCACCAAGGAGATGCTGCTCGCCGAGCCGCTGGACCGGACGCCGCTCCGCGCCGCCGACGAGTAGCGCCCGGGTACGGCACCGGGGGACCTCGTGTGTCAGAGTTCCGAGCGCCGGCCACCCGCTGGCCGGCCGTGCGTCGGGTGCGCGCGAACGCGGGAGGGATATATGGGGACGTCTGCTGGGAGGATCGCGATCGGCGCGGTTGCGCTCGTGGTCCTCGGGTTCGCCGGAACCGCCCATGCGGCGGATCCGGCCATCACGATCGGAGCGGACGGCAAGACCGCGCCGGTCTTCGACTACACGAAGGCGGTCCGGGAGCGGGTGTTCATCCCGCAGCCGGGCGTGGACCAGGACTCCAACGGCAAGATGGACTTCGTCACGGCCGACATCATCCGGCCGAAGGAGTCCGGCCCTGGGGTCGAGGTGCCGGCGATCATCGACCCGAGCCCGTACTACACGACGGTGTGCCGCGGCAACGAGGGGCAGTGCATGGCGGACTGGGACGCCGACGGCGTCAACGACCGCTGGCCGCTGTTCTACGACAACTACTTCGTGCCGCGCGGCTACGCGTACGTGCTGGGCCAGATGCTCGGCACCGGGTACACGACGGAGGGCTGCCCGAATCACGGCGGCCCGGAGGACATCGCCGGCGAGAAGTCGATCGTCGACTGGCTCAACGGCCGCGCTCCCGCCTACGAGGCTCCGGACGTGTCGTCGCAGCAGGTCGTCGCCGACTGGCACAACGGCAGCTCGGCGATGATCGGCAAGTCCTACGACGGCACGCTGGCCAACGGGGTGGCGGCCACCGGCGTCGAGGGCCTGAAGACGGTCGTGCCGATCGCGGCGATCTCCGCCTGGTACCACTATTCGCGTACCGGAGGAGTGCGGCACAACAACGACTACCCGGGCGGCAGCCTCAACCGGACGATCACGACGGGCTCGAACCCGCCCCCCGGCGTGGACCTCCCGGACCGCAGGCCGCTGTGCGCCGACCTCAACGCGTTCGTCAACACGATCGACGGGGACGCGCACGGCGACGTCAACGAGTTCTGGCGCGACCGCGACTACGTCGAGGACGCGAGCAACATCAAGGCCGCGGTGTTCGCGGTCCATGGCTTCCAGGACGACAACGTCCGAATGGACCATCTCGGCCTGTGGTGGGACGCGCTGAAGGCCAACGGCATGCCGCGCAAGCTGTGGCTGATGCGCACGGGCCATACCGAGGCGTTCGAGGTGCGCCGCGCGGAGTGGGTCGACACGCTGCACCGCTGGTTCGACCACTACCTGCACGGCGTCGCCAACGGCATCGACACCGAGCCCCCCGTCACGATCGAGGACGAGATGGACGTCTGGCGGGAGTACGCCGACTGGCCGGTCCCGGGGACGGCCGCCGTCAACGTGTTCCTGCGCGGGACGAGCGAGGCCGCGCCCGGCACGCTCGCCGGCTCCGCCGGCGGCCGCGGCGGCGCGGACACGCTGACGTTCACCGGCAGCAACTCGGTCGGCGAGACGACATACATCAGCAACCCGGACGGCGCCCAGACCAACCGGCGCGTCTTCCTGTCGCAGCCGCTGAAGGCCGACGTGCGCCTGTCCGGCACGCCGCGGCTCGACCTCAAGGCGTCGCTGAGCACCGAGCAGACGAACCTCGGCGTGCTGGTGGTCGACTACAGCGACACGCCGTTCACGATGGTCAGCCGCAGCGGCAACGGGGTCACGAACACGACGACCCGCACGTGCTGGGGCGCCACCAGCGACGGCACGCCCTGCGAGATCGGCGACACCTGCACCGCGTCGCCGGAGACGGTCGAGACGGCCTGCTACCTCGAGGTGTCCAAGCGGACCGACGACGTCACGCAGTGGCGGGTGACGCGCGGCGGCCTGGACTCCTCCAACCGTGACTCGCTGTGGTACCAGGACGCGACGCCGGTGACGATCGACGAGAAGGACCAGTTCTCGATCACGACGATGCCGACCGAGCACACGTTCAAGGCCGGCCACCGGATCGGGATGGTCGTGACCGGGCATCTGATCGGCCGGACCGACGCGATCGAGGGCGGGCAGCCCGCCACCAACGGCTCCGTGATCACCGTCGACGCGAAGACCAGCAAGATCATGCTGCCAATCGTCGGCGGCCGCCCGGCGGCGCTCGAGGCGGGCGTCTTCTGAGACGGGTCACGCT
>JALZCZ010000262.1 GCA_030862825.1 Actinomycetota bacterium
GAGTCGGTCAGGACCTGGTCTGCGGCGTCGTCGCCGGTGATGTGGATGGCCATGCGCTCGATTGTGCCGCAGACCTGGGACCCGACATACGGGACAGAACGCGTCGTTCAGTCGGCCTTGACCGCCAGCACCGGGCAGTGGGCGTCGAGGAGGACGCGCTGGGCGTTGGAGCCGAGGATCAGCTTGCCGACCGGCGTACGCCGGCGCAGGCCGATCACGATCAGCTGGGCGTCGGCGTCCTGGGCGACCTTGATCAGGTCCTCGGAGGGCTCGAAACCGCGCACCAGCTGGCGCACGTCGTAGGACAGGCCGGAGTCATCGAGCTGGCGACGGATGCCGTCCATGTGGGAGTCGACCTGCGACGAGGCCTCCTGGTCGAAGCCGGGACCGCCACGATGGGAGTTGACCACCACCAGCGTCGCCCCTCGGAGCCTGGCCTCCTCGATCGCGGTGGTCAGGGCGGCTTGGCCCTCCGGCTTGGGGACGTATCCGACAACGACGGTGGTCATGCCCGGCACGGTACTCAGTTCCCGGGCCAGGTAAACCCCTGTGGACGACGCGGGCACGACCGGGCCCTCCTGCGAGACCCTGCCAGCAGGAGGCCCGGATGGAGGAAGGGATCGTCGAGCCCGTCTCGCGCGGGCTCTACCTGCGGCTACGACGCACCGTGCTCGACCACGCCCGCAACGAGCGCCGCCGGGCCTTTCCCCCGGTGCTGCACGTGGGTTCCCCCGGAGCGACGGTGGCCGACTTCGTGGTCGAGACCGACGAGCCCACCGACCACGCGCTGCGCACCGACATCGTGGCCGCACTGCTGCGACGGGCCGGGCAGGCCGGTGGCACGCCGCTGGTCTGGCTGTCCCGGCCTGGTGCGCCCAGCGACGTCCGCGACGTCGACCTCGAGTGGCTCGCCGCCGCCCGGTCGGCCGGCGCCGAGCTCGGACGACACCTGCCCTACGTCGTCATCAACCGACGGGCCTGGCGCGACCCGCGGACGGGCGTGGGCCGCGTCTGGCAGCGGGTACGAGACCGATGACGGCACAATCGCGCCATGACACAGTCGCCACCCCGCCCCGACCGCGTCGACGTCGAGGTCCGGTCGGGCGGTGAGCGGGTCGCGGCCTGGTTCTACCCCGCCGTCACCGACAACGCGCAGGCACCGTGCGTCGTGATGGCCCACGGATTCAGCCTCACCCGCGCCGACGGCCTCGCCGAGTACGCCGAGCGGTTCGCCGCCGAGGGTGCTCACGTGATCGTCTTCGACCACCGCTACCTGGGCGACTCGGGCGGCAGCCCCCGTCAGCGCTTCCGGATCGGCGCCCAGCAGCAGGACTGGCGCAGCGTCATCGCCTATGCCTCCTCCCGGCCGGAGGTCGACCCGCGTCGCATCGTGCTCTGGGGCTACTCCTTCGCCGGCGGCCACGTGACCAGCCTGCTCGGCAAGGGCGAGCTCGACGTCCTCGCGGCGATGGTGCTCTGCCCGTTCGCCGACGGGCTGAAGCGCGTCCTGGCCACCCCGCTGCGCGTGACGGCCTGGATCGTCCCGCGCGCGATCCTCGACGTGCTCGGCCGCCACGTCACGATCCCGGTCACGGCACCGGTCGGCGGCCGGGCGGCCATGGCGTTCGCCGGCGAGGCCGACGGGTTCGCGGCGTCGGTGCGGCCCGGCTCCGGGTGGCGCAACCACGTCTCGCCCGGCGTGTTCCTCACCGTCGGGCTGTTCCGGCCGGTACGGCGCGCCGCCCGGATCCGCCCGCCCCTCTGGGTCGGGCGCTGCGTCCAGGACATCACGGTCGACGCGAAGGCGGTCGGCGGTGTGGCAGCCGGGGCGCCGCACGGCGAGCTGCACGAGTTCGGAGGCGACCACTTCGCGCCGTTCACCGGCGAGAGCACGGCGGGCGTCATCGACTCGCAGGTCGCGTTCCTGCGGCGGGTGACCACGGCCGATTGAAGGGTCGCTACCAGGTGTGCACGGGCTCGTTGCTGTGCATCCGTTCGCGGTACTCCAGCAGCGTCGCCCGTAGCGCGTCGTAGCGGTCGGGCATGGTCTCCTCGCGCTCGGCCATCCGGCGCACGAACCACTCGGCCCCGTTGACGCCGGTCAGGCAGCGCTGCTCGATGATGCCCAGGAGCCGGTCGCTGGTCTCGGTGTCCACGCCCCACGCAGCGAGGCCCTCGCGCGCCATCGGCAGCAGTCGGCGCAGCACCAACTCGGTGGCCGACACCTGCCCGACACCAGGCCAGTAGACCTGCGCCTCGATCCCCTGCTGAGCGGCCACGTGGAAGTTCTCCTCGGCCGCGCTGAACGACATCTGCGACCACAGCGGCCGCTCGCTCTCCGCCAGCGTGCGCACCAGCCCGAAGTAGAAGGCCGCGTTCGCCATCATGTCCACCACCGTCGGGCCCGCGGCGAGCAGGCGGTTCTCGACGCGCAGGTGCGGCACCCCGCCGCTGATGTCGTAGATCGGCCGGTTCCAACGGTAGATGGTCCCGTTGTGCAGCCGCAGCTCCGACAGGTTGGGGGTGCCGCCGGCCTCGAGCACCTGCAGCGGGTCCTCCTCCTCGTCAGTCACCGGCAGCAGCGCCGGGAAGTAGCGCACGTTCTCCTCGAAGAGGTCGAAGACGGTGGTGATCCACCGCTCCCCGAACCACACCCGCGGCCGCACCCCCTGCGCCTTGAGCTCCTCGCTGCGGGTGTCGGTCGCCTGCTCGAACAGCGGGATCCGGGTCTCCCGCCACAGCTGCTTGCCCAGCAGGTAGGGAGAGTTGGCGCCGACCGCCAGCTGGATCGCGGACATCGCCTGCGACGCGTTCCAGTACGCCGCGAACTGGTCCGGGGAGGTCTGCACGTGCAGCTGCATGCTGGTGCAGGCGGCCTCGGGCACGATCGAGTCGGCGGTGGTGCTGAGCCGCTCGGCACCGGAGATCGCGATCGTGATGTCCTCACCGCGCGCGGCCAGGATCTGCTCGCTGAGCAGTTTGTAGCGCGGGTTGCCGCTGAGTGACTCGATGTTCATGTGACCCTCGGCGAGGGTCGGCAGCACCCCGATCATCACCAGGTGCGCACCCACCCGGGCCGACTTCGACTCGGCGTCGTTGAGGCTGCGGCGCAGGCTCTCCTCGAACGTGACCAGCCCGCCCTCGCGCAGCTTGGCCGGCGGCACGTTGATCTCGATGTTGAACTGGCCGAGCTCGGTCTGGAAGTCGGGATCCGCGATCGCCGCGAGTGCCTCGGCGTTCTTCAGTGCCGGGTCGCCCGCCTCGTCGACGAGGTTGAGCTCCACCTCCAGCCCGGTCATGGGGTCGTCGGTGTCGAAGGCGGCCTCCCGCAGCATCCGGGCGAAGACGTCGAGACACCGGCGTACCTTCTCGCGGTGCCGGGTGCGGTCGGCCCTGCTGAACTCCTGTGCATCGACCTCTTCGCCCATGACCGCACATTAGTGTCCTGGGTCCAGAGTCGTTTGCGCGCTTCGCGCGCCCATGGCTCGCGCCTCGCCGCGTTGGCGTCGCTCGACGTGCGGCCAGCACGCCAGGGCTCCGCCGCCTGAATGCACACACCGGGAACACGCCAACGGCATCACGACTACAGACCCAGGACGCCAACGACGTCGACCGCGCCGGTCAGCCGTCGTTGACGCGCCAGGACGCCCGGGTCCGGTCGATCAGGTCGTCGACCACACCTCGGACGTCGCCCGTGCGCTCGTAGGCCGCACGCTGTGCCCTGGCGCCACTGTGGGAGAGCACCCGGCGGAGACCCTCGGTGACGACCTCGAGGTCGCCGGCCTCCTCCAGGGCGGGGCGGATCGCGGCCGTCAACGCGTCCAGCACCTCCCGCGCACCCGCGAGCTGACGGGTCTCCGGGAGCACCAGGGCATCGGCGACGCCGTACCTCGCCGCCCGCCAGTGACAGGCCCGCAGCTCCTCGGTGCGCCACTCCCGTGGCTCGTCCCCCGCCCGCCATGCCCTGGCCGCGGTCTCGACCAGCCCACGGGCGACGGCCGCGATCAGCAGGGCGTCGGCCGGGTCGGTGCACATGTCCGAGACCCGGATCTCGACCGTCGGGTTGGCCTCCGACAACCGGGTCTCGAAGTACAACATGCCGGGGTCGCGGGCCGCGCCCGAGTCGAGCAGGAACTGGCAGAGCGCGCGATAGGCCTCGACCGAGCCGAACCGCTGGGTGCTGCCGCCGGTCGGCCAGCGGGTCCACACCTGCGACCTCCACGAGGCGTAGCCGGTGTCGCGGTCGTCGTGGAACGGCGAGTTCGCGCTGATGGCCAGCACCACCGGCAGCCACGGTGCGATCCGGTCGATCACGGCGACCCCCTCCTCGTCGGACTCGATCCCGACGTGGACATGCATGCCGCAGGTCCCGCCCTGACGGGCCACTTCGCCGAAGACGCTGACCATGTCGCGGTAGCGGTCGTAGGGCGAGACCACCACCGCCGTCTCGCCCCGCGGCACGATCCCGCAGGCGATCGCGGCCAGCCCGGTCGCGTCGGCCGCCTCCCCGGCCGTGCGCCGGGCATCGACGACCTGGGCGGCCGCGTCGTCGAGGTCCGTGGTCGGGTCGGTGCGCACCTCCAGCTGGTGGCGGAAGAGCTCGTGGTCGAGCTCGTCGGTCGCCACCGTCGGCCGGGCTCGGCCCCCGTGCTCGTGGAACTCCTTGATCACCTGGCGTGCCCCCGGGCTCATCTGCCCGGTATCGGGGTCGACCAGGAGGAGCTCTTCCTCGATGCCGATCGTGCGAACCATGGCTGGGGGTACCCAGCGCTGGAGCGGGGTAGCGGCTCATTCGGACACCAGCCCCTCCTTCCAGTCCCACCCCGACTCCCACACCGACGGCGGGATCGCGTGCTCGAGCGCGTGGGCGAGGTAGAGGG
>JALZCZ010000468.1 GCA_030862825.1 Actinomycetota bacterium
CTGCTACGTCAGGAGCCGTCACCGTCGACCGCGGCGGCCACGTGCGGGATGAAGTGGTCCATCGCGTAGGGAAGGGAGAGCGGGGAGGGTGCCGACATCGGCAGCGAGGCTGCCTGGTCGGTCGAGGCGTACCAGTGTCCGGAGGCCACGGCCGGGATCCTGGAGAGCAGCGGGTCCTCCTCGATGACCCTGATGTCGTCGGCCGACGTCGCGTCGGTGAGCAGGACGTCGGCGTCCATCTCAGTGGCCCGTTCGGCCGAGATCGTCGTATAGAACACGCCCGGCTCGGAGACCTCCTCCACGATCGCCGGCGTCTCGACCCCGAGCTCGGCGAGCAGCTTCGGTCGGCTCTCCTCGGCGTTGTAGATCCCGATCTGGGAGGTATCGGCCGCGTCGAGGAACGTGTAAGCGATGGAAGCGCCTTCGAGCTGCGGGTACTCCGCCTTGGTGTCGGCGAGCACCTGCTCGGTGTCGGCGATGACCTCCTCCGCGACGTCCTGACGGCCCAGCGCCTCGCCGGCGATCTCGACGGAATCGCGCCAGGGGGTGAACCACTGCGCGCCCGGGTAGGCGACGACGGGGATCCCGGCCCTGGTCAGCTTGTCGAAGTCCTGCTGGGTCAGCCCGGAGTTGATGCCGAGCACCACGTCCGGCTCGAGCGCGATGATCTCGTCGACGGGGATGCCGTCGGTCGTGTCCAGCCGCTTCGGCGCCTCTGCGCCCTCGATCTCGGCGAGCGCCTCGTCGAACCAGACGGTCGAGCCCTCCTCCGTCCCGCCCCAGGTGACCTTCTCCGCTGCGATCGGCACGACGCCCAGCGAAAGCGCGACATCGGCGTCGGCGTATCCCACCGTCACCACGCGGGTCGGCTCCTCCTCGATCGTGGCCTCACCCAGCGAGGACTCGATGGTCGCCGGGAACGCGTCGGCGTCCGCGGCCGTCGTCGCGGTGGAGTCACCGGTGTCATCGGCGGCCGAGCCGGTGCTGCAGGCGGTCAGGCCGGCGAGACCCGCCAGGGCGATCGCGGCGAGGGAGTGACGGGCGGGCGACAGATGTCTCACGAGGGTTCCTTCGGTCGAGGTGCGAACGGGCCGAACCGTAGTGAGGTAAGCCTTACCTATGCAACCCTTGTGACGTTCACTGCATCCTCGAAGACGGGCGAGGTCCGTGGCAGGGTCGGAATGGAGACTCAGGAGGTATCGACATGAGCGACGAGACCCAGGGCACCGGCGACAACCCCGCCGCTCAGCGCGCGGGCATCTACGACAAGCCGCCGCCGGAGGAGATCGAGCAGATCCAGGCCGAGCGTGCCGAACGGCTCGATCCGGACAACCGGCCGGAGAACGCCGAGGTCGACAACACCCAGCGCACCTTCGAGGACGGCCACTTCAAGGACTGAGCTGGCTCACCGGCGGTCGTCGAGCCGCTGCATCACCGGCGTGGAGAGCACGCCGTGGACCAGCACCGACGCCACGACGGTGAACGCGACGGTCGACCACAGCCAGGCGTCGTCGGCGAGGTCGACCTCGCCGAGGGCGTAGGCGAGGTAGAAGAGGGAGCCGACTCCGCGGACGCCGAAGAACGCGGCTGCCCCCTGCTCGGCGCGGGTCAGGCCGCCGATGTCCGCCGGCGGCCGGCCCCACGGAGCCAGCGCCAGGTAGCCCACCACCGGCCGGACGAGCAGGATCGACGCGAGCCCGATGGTGACACCGCGCCAGTCCAGGCCCGACAGCAGCCCGCGAGTCAGCGCGATGCCGAGCATCAGCAGCACGAGCAGCGTGAGCAGCCGCTCGAGCCGCTCGATTACCTCGTGCATCGCCGCGTGGTAGTCGTGCGACCGCTCGGCCGATCGGAACGTCATCGCGCAGGCGAACACCGACAGGAAGCCGTAGCCGCCCACCACCTCACCCACGCCGTACGACGACACCAGGGCCGCCAGCGCCAGCAGCGGCTCCCCTCTCTCGGCCACCCGCAGCGACTCGTGCCGCGACCAGAACGCCACCCGGGCCAGGCCCCACCCCACGGCGACCCCGGCGAGAACGCCGATGGCCACCTTGCCCACGAGGTACCACCCCACCCACTCGAGACCCCAGCCCGAAACACCCTCCCCGGCGAGCAGGATGGCGGCGTACACGAACGGGAAGGCGAGGCCGTCGTTGAGACCGGCCTCGGACGTGAGCGTGAACCGCACCTCGTCGGTCTCCTCGACCTCGTGCTCCCCCGTCTGCGGACCCGCCACCTGCACGTCGGACGCGAGCACCGGGTCGGTCGGTGCCAGCACCGCACCCAGGAGGAGGGCCGCGGCCGGTGCCAGGCCCGCCCACCAGCCGAGCAGCGCGACCGCGGCGATGCTCAGCGGCATCGCGATCGCCAGCAGCCGCCAGGTCGGCGCCCAGCTGCGCCACGACGAGCGGCTGAACGGCTCCAGCGGCCGGTCGAGCGCGAGGCCGACCCCCATCAGCGCGATCAGGACGGTCACCTCGGTGACGTGCTCGATGGCCACACGGTTGTCCTCGACGTGCAACGGCAACCCGTCGGGCAGCGGCGTGAAGCCGATCAGCATCCCGATCCCGACCAGCACCATCGGCGCCGAGATCGCCCACCGGCTGAGCAGGTCAGGGAGCACGACCGCGAGCAGTAGGCTGCCCCCGGCCACGAGATAGACGAGGTCAGCGGTCACTCGGTGGGCCTCATCTCCTGCCGGTACCCACCTCGGGCGGGTGACCCGTCGGCTCTACCCCCCCGACCACGCAAGCGCGCATCGGGCGTGCCCTCACGAGGTCAGCCGACCGAGCGCGGCTCCCAGCTGAAGACCTCGGGGGTGCGGGGGTCGACGGTCACCGACAGCCACTCGGTCGCCGTGTCGCCGTAGGTCTCCAGGCGGGTCAGGTTCGGTACGCCGGCGTACTCCCGCTCGACTTCGTAGACGTGCTCGTCGCCATGGATCAGCAGCACCGGCCGACCCAGGTCGCGCGCCTGCGCCAGGATGCGCGCCCGCTCGACCGTGAAGCCGGGACTCTCCACCGGCTCGGCCTGCATCATCAGCACGACCCCGGCAGCGTCCTCGGCGCGCGCACGCTCGAACGCGGCGTCGATCCAGGCCAGGTTCGCCGCCCGCCTGGTCTCGAACTCGGCGATCCGCTCGGTCGGGCGGTCGCCCCCGGGGAGCTGGCTCCAGGGCGCCAGGTCGTTGTCGCTGCCGACGACGTGGACCGTGGCGAAGACGACGTCGCTGCGCACGAACCGCACGTTCTCGACGTACTCCTCGTGCTCGGCCTGGTCGTCGGGCTGGGCGGTCATGGTCATCGTGCGGCCGCCGAGGGAGTGCCCGAGCTCGGGGTAGAACATGTCGCGGAAGGCCGCCAGCCGCTCCGTCGGCAGGTATCCGCCCGCGGCGGTGCGGTGGCAGTCCGTCCACTCGTTGTCCCCCGGCGTGATCACGAACGGGTCGGCGAACGTGTCGTAGAGCGCGGCCAGGTCGGCGAAGCGCACGTCGTCGCAGCTGGAGGAGCCGCTCTTGATGTCGCCGGCGTGCAGCACCATGCGCACCTTCGGATCGTCGTTCACGTCGCTCACCAGCGCGGGGAACGCCACCCGTTGCGCGTCGCCGTACGGCGTGTCCCCGATCAGGGCGAACGTCGTCGGTCCCGCACCGGACGGGCCGCCGGGCGCCGCGGCGGCCGCTGCGGGAAGGGCGAGGAAGACGACTGCTGCGGATGCTGCGGACAGGGAGAGACGACCCACGGGATGCTCCTGGTCTCGGTGGCGGATGCGATGGCACGAGACGTGCCGGCCCAGTGAACAAGGGCTGCCGTGACCGGCCTGCGACCGTCCGGTGTCGCGCAGACCAAGGTTCGTCGACACCTCGTCGAGCCTTCTTGCCGCCGTCGTCGTGCACCGCCGAGGCTTCTGGCATTCGCAGACGTGTCCCGTCTGCGGAACCCGACTCGGCAAAGGACCCTCCATGACCGACACGACCTCCCACCCCTCTTCCGGCCCCGGCGTCGGTCGGCGTTCGTTCCTGCGCGGCACCGGCGTCGCCGCGCTCGGCGTCGCGGCCGGCAGCATCCCGTTCCAGGCGCTCACGGCGAAGACCGCTGCGGCGGAGGCGGTCAAGTTCGACTTCGGCGCCGGCTACGGTCCGCTGGCGGCCGTGAAGGACCAGGCCACCGGCCTGGAGCTGCTGCAGCTGCCGCGCGGGTTCGAGTACATCTCCTACGGCTGGACCAACGACCCGATGACCGACGGTGTGCCCACGCCCAACGCCCACGACGGCATGGGCGCCTTCCGGTACGGCGATCGCGTGCACCTCGTGCGCAACCACGAGCGCGGTGCGGCGCCGGCGTTCACCGCCCCGGCGTACAACCCGGCGGCCGGCGGCGGAACGAGCACCCTCGTGTTCGACCCCGACGGCGGCGCGTTCGTCGAGTCGTACGGCAGCCTCGGCGGCACCCTCCGCAACTGTGCAGGCGGGCCTACGCCCTGGGGCACCTGGCTGACGTGCGAGGAGACCTTCGGCACCACGGCTGGCCTGCGGCACGGCTACGTGTTCGAGGTTGCATCAGCGGGCAAGGGCAGCCCGACGCCGTACCAGGCGATGGGGCGGTTCAACCACGAGGCGGCGGCGGTCGACCCGGTGACGGGCATCGTCTACGAGACCGAGGACCGTGGCGACGCGTGCCTCTACCGGTTCGTCCCCAACGTGCCGGGCGCGCTCGACCGGGGCGGCCGGCTGGAGGCCATGAAGATCGGCGAGGCCGGCTTCGACACCCGCCGCAACGGGGCCATGTCCTACGGGAGGGTCAGCTGGGTCGCGATCGACGAGCCCGACCCGGCAGAGGACAACGTCCGCTACCAGGCGCAGGGCAAGGGCGCCGCGATCTTCGGCCGGCTCGAAGGCGCGTGGTACGGCAACGACCGGGTCTACGTGCTCACCACCAACGGCGGGCCCGCCGGCGAGGGCCAGGTCTTCGAGCTCGACCCCGCCACCGACGAGTTCCGGGTGCTGTTCGCCTCGCCGGGCGCCGACGTCCTCAACGCCCCCGACAACATGTGCGTCAGCCCCCGCGGTGGGCTCGTGCTCTGCGAGGACGGCGGCGGCCTCGAGTTCGTGCACGGACTGACGACCGACGGCGAGATCTTCCGCTTCGCCGCCAACATCGCCGACCTCCGGGGCGGGACGGCCGGCAAGAACGTCGCGCCCAACGACTATCGCGGCTCCGAGTGGGCGGGCTCGGTGTTCGAACCCAGCAACGGGAGCTGGCTCTTCGTGAATCTCCAGAGCCCCGGCATCACGCTGGCCATCACCGGGCCGTGGCGCCAGGGCGCCCTCTGACCGTTCGGTCACATCCGGTGGGCCGATCGGGCCATCGTCGTCGGTTCCCCAGCTCAGGCTCCTGACTGTCTGGCACGTTGCTGGGCAACGGCGACCACCCGCCGTCCGGATCTCGGCGGGAGAAGCCATGAGCGTGCCACCTACGAACAGCGCGGCTCCCGGCGACGGACGTTGGCATCGGCAGTGGCCCTGGGCGGCTGCGACCCTGCTGCTGATCGGTTGCGGCATCGGCGTCTCCGTGTTCGCGGCGGAGGTGGTGGCGCGCCACGACGCCGACAAGGCGGGGCAGATCTTCGAGAGCTCCTCGCGCGCTGTCGCGACCTCACTGCAGCAGGTGATCGAGCAGGAGGAAGACCTCGCCGCCGACGCCGGTGGGATGCTGGCCGATCCCGACCTGACGGCGACCTCGTTCCGCGAGTGGGCAGCTGCGGCGAGAGTGCTGCAGCGCTATCCGGAGATGGACCGCATGGGCGCCCTGGTGGTGGTGGAGCATGCAGAGCTGCCGGCCTTCGCGAAGCGCGCCGTCGCCGATCCCACAGGCACGTTGGCTGCGGACGGGACCTTCGAGGTGCTTCCGGGTGGCGCGCGACCCTTCTACTGCCTGGTTGCTGCCGGCATCGCCCCCGGCTCGTCGACCCCGACACCGGCGGGCTTCGACTACTGCGCAAACGCGGCGACCAGAGAGCCGCTGCTCCTCGCCCGAGACTCTGCTCGTGGAGCGTATACGCCGTACACGGTCGCGGGTGAGACGTGGTTGGCCATCCACACCCCGATCTACCACGCGAGCGCCACCCAGGCCACGGTCGAGGAACGCCGAGCTGCCTTCGCCGGCTGGGTGGCCACCCTGCTCGACCCGACCACGGTGCTGGACCGAGTCCTGCGGGACCACCCTGCCCTCGCGGTGGAGATGCGCTACCAGCGCGGCGCCACGGACGTGGTGTTCACCAGCGGCACGACGACGCCAGGACTGCACTCCGCGACGACCGACCTCCACAACGGCTGGACGATCCGGACCTTCGGCGTCGTCAGGACCGGCGGCGTCACCGACGGCCAAGCGCTCGCCGTGCTGCTCGGCGGCATCGCGATGAGCCTGCTCCTGGGCCTCCTGATGTTCGTGCTTGCCACCGGCCGCGAGCGCGCACGCCGGCAGCTGGTGCAGCGGACGAGCCAGCTGCACCACCAGGCACTGCACGACGCGTTGACGGGGCTGCCGAACCGGGCACTCCTGACGGACCGCATCGAGCAGATGCTCGTCCGCGACCGTCGCAACCACACGTCCGGTGCCGCACTGTTCTTGGACCTCGATGACTTCAAGAACGTCAACGACACCCTCGGCCACGCCGCCGGCGACCGGCTGCTGGTCGCGGTCGCGACCCGGCTGGCGAGCACGCTGCGCGGCGTGGACACGATCGCCCGGATGGGCGGCGACGAGTTCGTCGTGCTGGTGGACGGCGCGTCCCTGGACGTCGCTCCCGAACTCGTGGCCCAACGACTGCTCGACATCATGAGCCAGCCGTTCGAGCTCGACGACGCGTCGATGCCACTCACCGTCAATATCAGCATCGGGATCGCCAGTGGCGACCGGGACAGCGCCGGGGACCTGCTGAGAGACGCCGACGTCGCGCTCTACCAGGCCAAGGGCGCGGGCAAGAACCGCTACGAGATCTTCGACCCGGAGATGCAGAGCACGATCAGCCGGCGCACGGACCTCGAGTTCGACCTGCGGTCCGCGTTGGCGAGCAACCAGTACCGACTGGTCTACCAGCCCATCTACCACCTGGACGACCTCACGGTGATCGGCGTCGAGGCCCTGCTGCGGTGGGACCATCCCACCCGAGGACCGATCTCGCCCGCGGAGTTCATCCCGATCCTCGAACAGACCGGGCAGATCCGTGAGGTCGGACGCTGGGTCCTCCATGAGGCGTGCCAGCAGATGGCCACCTGGCACTCCCGTGGCGACACCCTGGACATCTCGGTCAACGTCTCCGCCCGCCAGCTCGACCACGACGGCATCGCCGATGACATCCGCGATGCCCTGGACGTCTCCGGGCTGGCCGCGTCAGCACTGATCATCGAGGTCACCGAGACCGCCCTCATGCACAACGTGGACGCCACTGCCCGCCGCCTGCACGCCATCAAGGATCTGGGCGTCAGGGTCGCCGTGGACGACTTCGGCACCGGCTACTCCTCACTGGCCTACCTCCGTCAGTTCCCCGTCGACTGCCTCAAGATCGACCAGATGTTCACCAGCGCCGTCAGCACCTCTCCGGAGTCGAAGGCGCTCGTGGGCACCCTGGTCCAGCTCGGGAGGGACCTCGGCCTGATCACCCTTGCCGAGGGTGTGGAGACGACGGTGGAGCTGGACATCCTCCGAGGCGCGCACGTCGATCAGGCGCAAGGCTTCCTGATGGCCCGCCCTCTCGACCCGGAGGCCCTCGAGACCCAGCACCTGGCAGCCGCCCGCCTCACCGCCACCACCACCACTCCTTCCTGACTAGTCCGGATCGACCACGGCGGACCCGGTGGCGCCGATGGTCGCGGACTCCGGCGAGCCCGGGAAGGTGAGCGGGAGGTCGAGCGGGGCGTCGAGGCGAACCGTCACGCGGTCGGAGACCGGGTCGAGCGTCACCTGGTAGGTCAGGCCCGGGTAGCGGCGGTGGGCGCCGACCTCGCCCAGGTAGCGGCGTACCGCCTCCCGGGCCTGGGCGCGAGTCAACTCGAGACGGTCGTCGGTCACGCCGCCGGTGTAGACCTTCTCTCCTTCCACCGCGAGGTTGGCGCCCTGCAGCGCTGCCCCGTCGGCCAGCGTGTCGAGTCCCTGCCGTTGGATGTAGGCGGCGGAGGCGTCGACCACCACCGCGATCAGCATCCCGATCAGGAGCGCGAACCCGACGATGAGGACGGTCACCTGCCCGCGCTCGTCGTCACCGGGTGGTCGCGTCATCGGACCTCCTGGTACTGCCCAATCGGCAGCGTGTGCGTCGCGTCGAGGGCGAAGCTCGGCGAGCCACCGCCGAGCAGGTCGGGCAGCAGCGGCAGGTCGACCCGGGTGTCCACCCGGACCGTGATCACCGCGCCGCCGCTGTGGCAGCTCGACCCCGGGGAGTCGCAGGTGATGGTCACGTCGAGAGGTACGTCGGGCAGGCCCTGGTCCGCCATCACCTGCTGGGCGGCCGCCCGCGCCCGCCGCTCTCCCTCGGCGTCGCTGGGTGCCAGGGCGTAGGCGCGGCCAGCGACCCGGGCCGCCGCGCTCACCCCGAACGCGCCGCGCTGCACCTCGAAGACCGACAGCACGATCCACAGCAGCGGCACCAGCAGCAGGATGCCCAGCCACACCACCTCGACCAGCGCACTGCCGTCCTCCCGACGGGGGTCGAGGTGCGGGCGCAGCGAGCCTCGGAACCGCCTCACAGAGCCTCCTCCACCGCCGAGCCCGACACCTCGAGCTCGACGGTCGGGCCGAACAGGCCCAGCGCCGGCACCTCGGCACGCACCACGACCTCGACACCCGGGGCGCCGTCGACCATCACCTGGCGCGCGCTCACGTCCTGCGCGAACTTCCCCGAGATCGCCCCCTCGATCTGCTCGCGGGCGACCGCGATGCCGTCGCCGGGTCCGCGGTCGGCCGTGGCTGCATGCCGGGCGCCCTCGGACGCCGCCGACGCCAGTGTGTTGCGCACCAGCAGCACCAGCCCGACCTGGAAGATCCCGAACACCAGCGGGATCAGCACCACCAGCACCAGGACGAAGTCGACGACGGCGGCGCCGTTCTCTCGCGGCTCCCGCCGCGCTCGCGGGGCCACTACTGCACCTTGTTGAGTGCGCTCCTGAGCATCTCCGTCAGCTCGTCCTTGGCGACGCCGTAGAGCACCGCGACCACGCCGGCCGACATGACGGTCACCAGCACCCAGCCCGGCACGTCGCCGCGCTCGTCACGTGCCCGAGGCACCAGCAGTCCGGCGTACAGCCACAGCATCAGTTTTCCCATGATCGAACCTTTCCGAGACATCAAGGGGTGGTCAGCGAGAGGCCCACGACGCCGGGCCAGAAGGCGAACATCACGGTCACGGGGAGCACGAGGAACACGACCGGCACCATCATCAGCACCTCGCGGCGGGCGGCGACCTCGATCAGCTCCCGACGTCCGGCCTCGCGTACGTCGGCCGCCTGGGCGTGCAGCACATCGGCCAGCGGGGTGCCGCGCTCGACGGCGACCGCGATGCCCTGGGCGAAGCGGGAGACGAGCGGAAGCCCCGACGTGGCCGCCATCCGGTCGAAGGCGGACGAGACCGGCTCGCCGGTGCGCACAGCTGCGAGCACCCGTGCGAGGTCGGACGACAGCTCTCCGCCGCTGCGGCGCACCACCCGGTCGAGGGCGGCCACCGGGCTCTCCCCCGCCGCGACGGCCAGGGCCAGCAGCTCGGCCACGGTCGGAAACTCGGCGACGATCCGCCGCTCCCGGGCCCGCACCTGTCCGGTCAGGTGCTGGTCGCGCGCCAGCACGCCGACGGCGAACCCGATGCAGCAGACCACCACCGACGCCACGACGCTGCTCGGGTCGGACGAGGTCCGCACGACGCCGTACGCAGCGGTGACGGCGAAGCCGGCCAACCCCCAGAGCACCTGCTCGACCCGGAACTCGTGCACGGTCTTGCCGATGTCGGCCCGCCCCAGCCGGCGGCGTACGGACGCGGCGCCCCCGAGCACGCGCTCGACCGAGTCGGCCGCCGAACGCAGCACCGGACCGAAGATGCCGACGGCGGCCGCGGTAGGAGTGGACGGCGCGACCCGGAGCGACGGCGTGCGGCCGACCTGCGGCAGGTCGCGGACGTAGGGCAGCACTCGCACCGACAGCTGCGGGCGCCGGATGACCAGGATCCGGGCGACGACCAGCAGGACGCCGAGACCCCCGATGGCGCCGAGCGCCGCTCCCCACAACGCCGGGGTCACGAGAGGATCCGCCGCTCGACGGGGAGCCGGCCGATCCGCATCATCGCGCGATAGGCCACCAGGCACACGGCCGCACCCGCCACCAGGATGACGGTGCCGGCCGGGGACGCGTAGCGCCTGATCACGTCGGACTGCACCGACATCAGGAGCAGCACCGTCCACGGGGCCGCCACCGCCAGCCGCGCGCCGTTCACGGCCCAGGCCTGGCGGGCCTCGAGCTCGGACCGGGTGCGGGCCTCGTCGCGGAGATAGCCGGACAGGTTGCGCAGGAGTCGCCCGAGCTCTCCGCCGCCCACCTCGCGGGCGATCCGCAGGCCCTCGATCACACGGTCGCCGACGGGGTCGGCCAGGTGGTCCTTCAACCGGTCGAGACTGGCGCCGAAGCGTCCGGTCACCTGGTAGTCGAGCGCGAACGCGTCGAAGGCCCCGCGCAGCGGCTCGGGTCCGCGCACCGCCAGCGCGGAGAGGGCGTCGGGCAGCGAGAGGCCGGCCCGGATCGCGGACGCCAGGTTGTCGACCGCCTCCGGCCACACCTCCGCAAACTCCCGCTGCCGGCGTCGCGCGCGACCCGACACGATGGCGACCGGCAGGTAGGCGGCGATCGCGCCGAAGACGACCGACACCGGCGGCGTGCCAGATACGACCTGCACGACCAGGGCGGCCACCACGCCCGTGACGCCGCAGACGATGACGAAGCCGGTGGCCGAGACGTCGCCGAGCCCGGCGCGGGCGAGCAGCCGTGCGGCCGGGCCGGTCGGACGGCCGACCCGACGGGTGTGCCGCGGCACGAAGAACGCGGACCACACCAGCATCAACCCGATCCCCACACCCAGCCCGACCAACGCACCCACGACCGGACCGCCTGCCTACCGCGCCTCGTTGAGGATGGCGTGCACGTCGAGGCCGGCGCGGTCGAAGAGGTCGAGCCGCGGCGGCATCCCGCCCGCCCGCTTCAGCTCGCCGCCCGCCCGCTCGAAGATCGGCTCCGTCTCGATGATGTCGTTCTCGACGCGACCCGGTACGCCGACGATCTCGTTGACGCGGCGTACTCCCTGAGCATCGATGCCCAGGTGCACCACCAGGTCGAGGGACGCCGCGACCGTGGGCACCACGAAGCGCGCCGAGATGTTCTCGCCCGCGACCAGCGGCAGTGTGCACGTCTTCACCAGGGCCTCCCGGGCACTGTTGGCGTGCAGCGTGCACATCCCCGGAAGACCTGCGTTGAGGGCGAGCAGCAGGTCGAGGCACTCCTCCGACCGCACCTCGCCGACGATGATCCGGCTCGGCCGCATGCGCAATGCTTCCTTGACGAGGTCACGGAGCCGGATCTCGCCCGTGCCCTCCAGCCCCGACTGCCGGGTCTGCATCGGCACCCAGTCGGGATGCGGGAAGCGCAGCTCGAAGACCTCCTCGGCCGAGACCACCCGCTCGCCGCCCGGGATGGCCGCGGCCAGGCAGTTGAGCATCGTGGTCTTCCCGGCCTGCGTGCCACCGGCCACCAGCACGTTGAGCCCCGCCCGCACCGACGCCTCGAGGAACGCCGCCGCCCGCAGTGTCAGGCTGCCGAGCTCGACCAGGTCGGAGAGCCGGGCGGCGCGCAGCACGAACTTCCGAATGTTCACTGCGCTGAAGCCGCGGCTGATGCCCTCGAGCACGACGTGGAGCCGGTGCCCGTCGGGCAGCATGGCGTCCACGAAGGGCTGGGAGATGTCGATCCGGCGTCCGCTGGACTTGAGCATCCGCTCGACCAGCTCGGTCACCTGGGCGCTGCTGAGCATCAGGTTGGTCAGCTCGTGCCGCCCGTTGCGCGCCACGAAGACCCGGCTGGGGTCGTTGATCCAGATCTCCTCGACCGCCGGGTCCTCGAGAAAGGGCTGCAGCGGCCCGAACCCGGACACCCGGGCGACCAGCTCGCCGACCATCGAGTCGGCGTCGGGCACCGGGGCCACGACGCCGGTCAGGCTGCGCTCGTCGTGGGCGCGTACGACGCCCTCGGCGATCCGCCGCACCAGGCCCGCGTCGCGCTGCGGGTCGACGCCCTCACGGCGGACGAGCGCGCGCACGGACTGGTCGAGCTCGTCCACGAGCGCGTCGGCATGCGTCATCGCCATGACATCCCTCTCCCGAGATCGAGGTGCTGCGATGTTGGCAAGAACCTAAGCCAGGTCACCAGCCCAGGAACAGGGTCCTCGGTAAAACGCTGTGGAAAACGTTGCGGCTGCGCCGGTAGCCGTACACCGCGACGCCCCTGGCTCAGCCCGCCCACCCGGTCCGCGGATGGTTGGCCGGCATGGCTCCTCACCGTCTGGGCGAGATCGCTTCCGGCCCTGGGACGCGGGTGCAGCGAGAGCGCCCACCGAGTGTCCCAACGGGCTAGGCTCGGCTATGGCTTCAACCCCGGCGAGCGCGACTGATCCGTTGGTAGCGGGTCGGACGGCTCTTCGCAACGCGGCGTGGGATGAGGCTCGGGCTCGATTCGAAGAGGCCGCCAGGGCGGGCGACCCGCCCGAGGCCTGGGAGGGTCTGAGCCGCGCGGCGTGGTGGCTGGGCGACCAAGATCAAACGCTGGCGGCGCGTGAGCGCGCGTACCGCGCGTACCGGGATGCCGGGGATGCGTGCGGGGCTGCGCGGATGGCGATGTGGCTCGCGTCCGACCATCTCGACTTCCGCGGTGACGACGCGTTGGCCTCGGCCTGGCTGACGCGTGGTCGGGCGCTCCTGCGCGATCTCGAGCCATGCTCGGAGCTGGGGTACATCTCGCTGCTCGACGCGGACATCGCCTTGCTGGCGAGGTCCGATCCGTCGACCGCCGAGCGCCTGGCGGGCGAGGCACTCGACCTCGCGCGCGGCATCGGGGACGTCGGGGTCGAGGTCGTCGCGCTCGCGGTGCTCGGAAGTGCGCTCGTAGCCTCGGGCGCGGTGGCTGAGGGATTGCAGCGCCTCGAGGAATGCGCAGCGATGGCGATCGGCGAGGAGTTCGCGGAGACCGCTGCTCCTGGCTGGGCCCTGTGTCACACGGTCTCGGCTTGCGCGGACGTCGGCGACTTCGGGCGCGCCGCGCAGTGGTGCCGGGCTCTCCACACCTGGTCGGCGGTCTGGCAGGCGCGGCACTTCTTCGGCGTCTGCCGCACCGCCTATGGCGAAGTGCTCGCGACCAGTGGTGACTGGTCGTCCGCCGAGCAGGAGCTCCTCAGCGCCTTGGACGATCTCCGTTCGACCCGCCCCGCTCTCGCTGCGCCGACCGCCATCCGCCTCGGCAGGCTGCGCGTGCGACAGGGTGACGTGGCCCAGGCGCGGACCCTCTTCGAGGCCGCCCTCCCACTGCCGCAGGCCATCCTCGCCCTCGGCGAGATGGACCTCACCGACGGCGACGCGACTGCCGCGGCCGAGGCAGCCGACCGGGTCCTGAGGCGCCTGGGAGATGCGAGCATCCTCGACCGGTTTCCTGCTCTGGAACTCCTGGCGCGCGCCCGTGCCCTCGCCGCTGACGAAGATGGCGCGGACGCGGCGGCCACACAGCTGGAGCGAGAGGCCGCGCGACTCGCCACCCCCTACATGCGCGGCCGCGCCCGCGTGGTGCGCGCACGGGTCTTGTCGGCTGCGGGTGACCACGATGGCGCACGCCAGGCCGCCGAGGACGCCGCGGACCTCTTCACCGGGTGCTCGGCCCCGTACGAGGCAGCCGAGGCACGGCTGCTGCTGTCGTCGGCGCTCGAAGCGCTCGGCCGACCCGAGCGGGCCGAGGCCGAGGCAGACGCGGCACGTGCGGCGTTCGCGCTTCTCAACGCCGGCGCCCATGAACACCGGCGGGCGAGCCAGGAGCTCACGCCGCGTGAGACCGACATCCTTCGCCTGGTCGCCCAAGGGCTGGGAGACGCCCAGATCGCCGAGCGGCTGTTCCTCAGCCCGCACACCGTGCATCGTCACATCGCGAACACCCGGACCAAGCTCGACGTGCCATCGCGTGCGGCTGCCGTCGCCCATGCCACCCGTATGGGTCTGCTCTAGCCGGAACTGGCCCGTTTCGGCCATCTCGCAGGATGGCCGGTTCCGGTGAAGATGCGTGCGCGGACCGACATGAGACTCATGCCATGTCCATTACCAACCTCATCTCGAGTGTCGACGAGCTCCGGTTCCGCCTGCAGGGCGGTGTGCACGAGCCCGGCGACGAGTACTACGAAGACACCTGCACGCTCTTCAACACCATGATCGACCGTCGGCCCCGGCTGGTGGTCGAGTGCATCGCCCTCGACGATGTCGTGGCGGCCGTGGCGTTCACACGCGAGCACGAGCTGCCGATCGCCGTACGGGCAGGCGGGCACTCCGTCGCCGGCCTGTCGCTGTGTGATGACGGCGTCGTGCTTGACATGCGTGGCATGGCCGACATCGACGTCGATGCCGACC